>NZ_JBJZOK010000001.1:0-472280 GCF_047200615.1 Nocardia sichangensis | reverse complement strand
GCGCCTGGCGGGGGATCGCTCGTCGCTCAGACCGTGCCGGTGA
Organism: Nocardia sichangensis; assembly: GCF_047200615.1. NCBI lineage: Bacteria > Bacillati > Actinomycetota > Actinomycetes > Mycobacteriales > Nocardiaceae > Nocardia > Nocardia sichangensis. The sequence goes on along the minus strand of NZ_JBJZOK010000001.1, from coordinate 472,237 downwards.
GCAGAACCTTTCCGGTATTCGCCGCGCGGATGTCGACCGAGCGGATCTGGTCGGGCGGGCCCTCGATGGTCTGATCGATGGTCAGCTCGGTGCCGGGGCTCGCGGGCCACTGGCCGAGCTGCTGCTGCAGACCGTTGATCCGGGTGGCGTACAGCACGAGATTCGGGTTGTAGGGCAATGGCTCGCCGGGGGGATAGCTGCAGGTCATCACGAGTCGCGTCTGGTCACCCGCCGGGATGAGCTTGAAGCTCGCCGAGACCGGAGTCGGCTCGACCGGCGTCATCTGACGTTCGGCGAACGCCTGCTCGCTGGTGCCCGGCCCCGGCGCGTTGTGCGTTCCGGACACCGTGACCGCGATCGGAACCGCGATCGCCACCGCGGCCGCGGCCGAGGCCAGCGCGATGCCGACCGACGCCCACCCGCTGCGGCGGCGCCGCCGCTCGGCCGCGTCGGCCAACCGCGATGGCGGCGGGAACTCGGGCATCGGCGGCGGCGGTGGTTCCGGCGCGGCGTGCGCGGGCGGCTCGATCATCGTCGTCGCGATGTCGGCATCCACGAGGGCGAGCATGCCGGGCAAGCCCGCCAGCTCGGCCACGGAGGCCCGACAGTCGGGGCAGCTCGAGAGGTGGCTCTCGTACTGCAAACGCTCGTGGCGGGTCAGGGACCCGAGCACGTACGGGGCGTCCCACGTGCTGAAATCGTCGGTGATATCTGTCACTGGTTTGTCACCCCCATCTCCTGTAATGCCAGGCGCAATGCGCGCATGCCGTAATGCATCCGGGACTTCACCGTGCCCGCGGGTACGTCGAGTTCCTCGGCGATCTGGTGGGTCGACAGTCCCCGGTAGTAGGCCCGCACGATCACCTCGCGATGATCGGCGCTGAGCCTGCCGAGCGCGTCGGCGACCAGCCAGCCGTCCAGCGCGCGGTCGGACTGGTCCGGGGTCGCCCGCTCGGGCGGGTTGTCGGTGCGGAACTCGCGCCTGCTGCGGGCGCTGCGGTGCTCATCCACGGCGAGATTGCGCGCCACGGTGAACAACCACGCCCGCGCCGACGTGGTGGACTGATCCAAGACGTTCGGGCGTTGCCATGCTCGCAGCAACGTTTCCTGCACGATGTCCTCTGCCCGTCCCGGGTCCCGAACCAGGCCGAGCGTGTACCGCCACAACGGGGTGGCGTGTTCGCGATAGAGAGCCCGCATCAATTCGGATTGATCGTCGGGCTGTCCCGTCTCGCCACGTTTCTTGCGCACAACTGGATACCTCTCCGCTCGAGTTGCGGGGCCGGTCGGTGGGCGCACCCGATGCGTCACCCATGCTTTCGCCGGTTCAGTTGTCGTGTCTCATGCCGTGTCTCCTTCGATCCTTTCGAGGAGTACACGTGCTCAGTTGCGTTCGAGTTCAATCGGGTGTGTCGCGAGCAGGGACAGCGGGAGCGGCTGGCGGCGCAGCACGTGCGCCCACAGGTCGGGGCGGCCGGTGCTGATCGGATCGGACGGCAGGGCCGATACCACGATCCAGTCGTCGTTCTCCAACTCGCCCTCCAGCTGCCCGAAGGTCCAGCCGGCGTAACCCGCGAAGATCCGGATGCCCTCGACCAGTGGGCCGACCCGCTCGGGGTCGGCGTCCAGGTCGACCAGCACGACGCGTCCGTCGATGCGGCGCAGCCCGGGGACACCATCGATCCGGGCGCCCACCCGGACCGTGCCCAGGCACAGCGCGGCGTCCCGTTTCACCGGGCCGCCGATGAACAGCGTGCGTGGGGCCGCGACCGCGTCGGTCCAGCGCGGCAGCACCTCGTGCACGGCCGTGTCGCTCGGGCGGTTCAGCACGACGCCGAGACTGCCCGCCTCGTTGTGCTCGATGATGTAGACGACGGTGCGCCGGAAGGTCGGCTCGACCAGTTCGGTGGCCGACACCAGCAGCGTCCCGGCACGAACCACCTGCTCACCGTGCCGGAAATCGCGTCGCCTGCGGTCGCCGTGCCCGCCGCGAGTCTTCCGATCGTCCGGGTCTTCTGCGCGTGCCACTCCGACATCATCGCAGCTGTTCGCCCACAATGCGCCTTCTGCGGCCCACTTGTGTGTTCCGGATTTGCCGAACGGGTCGCGGACCGGGCGTCGGACGTCACGTTGCGCCACCGCCGCCACATCGTAGAGTCCACGTCATGGAACTGCCCGAGGTGCGCCTCGAGAACAACGACGCCGTGTACGACTTCTATCGCGAGCACCGTCAGAACCGTCTGAAGGCATGGGGTGCGTACGCCATTCTCGGCCGCCGCTACCATCCGCGCGTCACCTACGCCGAGGGCGCGCGCGAAGCGCTCCGCACGGTGATCAGGCAGAACAGGCCGCTGCTGATCGCGATCAACCACCTTTCCGAGAGCGATCCGTACACCGTGGCGGCGGCCGCGTGGCGCAGCGGACTACGCCGGGTGATCGGCCGGGTGCGCGTGCTGGCCAAGGACGAACTGTTCGCCGACCCCGATCAGCGGCGCAAGATCGACATGATGGGCGGCATCCCGGTGTTCCGCGGCAAGGACCACGGCATTCGCGCGGTGAACGCCGCGGGACAACTCATGATGGACGTCTGCGCGGAGCGGATGGCCCGTGGCGACGGCATCGCGGTGTTCCCCGAGGGCACCTGCAACGACGTGGACCCCTCCCGCGTGCAGGCGGTGGGCAGCGGCATCGGGCACATCGCCTTCCGGGCGATGAAACTCGGCGCCGAGCCCGTGCTGGTGTCCATGGCGCTGAGCTACGGTCCGCGCACGGACCCGGCGGTGCAGCCGACGAAAGAGGAGGCCAAGGGAGCCAGCTTCTACTTCAATGTCCCGGTGCTCGATTTGCCGCCCCGGCCCGGCGACATCGCCCGGCTGGTGCGCACCGATCTGCAACAGGCGCTCGACGGCGCTGTCGCGGCCTACTGAGGCAGGTTCAGCCGGTCGCGCGCCCAGTGCGGCACCATCACCAGGTATTCGGGGCGGGTCTCGATGAAATGGTGGACCGCCCGGCACATGGGCAGCGCGCCGAGCTTGTCGTCGCGGGTGCTGTCGAGCGCGGTCTCGATCAACAGCCGCGCATAGCCCTGCCCCTCGTAGCGCGGATAGATCTCGGTGTGCACGAACGCGCGCTCGGAGGCCGTGTCCTGGTATTCGGCGTAGCCGGCGATCGCACCGTCGACGTAGATCTCGAAACGTTCCAGTGCGGTGTTGTTGCTGACCTCGGTCGACATGGCTCGACGCTACTCTGTGCGCCGGTGTCCCGGTAAATCACGCACGCGGCGGGGCGGAATCCCGCCACCGACTTGTCTGTCCGGGCGGGCCTGCGCAGAATGCTCTTGGTCGGGTCCGTCGTCGCGCGCGAGCGGGCAGGCTCGGGGAGGTACCGGAATATGTTGAGGACACCGCGCGTTTCGCGGGTCGCGGCCGCCGTCGTCGCCGTGGGCCTGCTCGGTGGATCGATCGTCGCGGGCGTGGCGGACGCCGCGCCGGGTGTCGCGTTCGGCAAGTGCCCCGAGGGTTCCGTGCCCGCCGATCGGGGCGTGCAGTGCGCCGTCGTGAGCGTGCCGATGAACTACGCCGACCCGGATGGCGCGAAGATCGAGCTGACGGTCAGCCGCATCGCGGCTACCGGCGAGCGGGAAGGTGTGCTGTTCGCCAATCCCGGTGGGCCGGGCGCGGATGCGCTGGACTATTGGGCGCGCCGGTTGGACGTGTTCCCCGCCGCGCTGGCCGAGCATTACGACCGGATCGCCGTCCAGCCGCGCGGACTGCGTTGGGCGACACCGCTGCAATGCGGCACGAGCGCGAAGAACGGGGAGGGGCAGCAGGTCTCGCTCGGCGGCGGCAACCGCGACGAGATCAAGAAAGCCTGTGACGCGGCGCAGCCCGGCTACCTGGACACCATTACCACCGAGAGCACCGCGCGCGACCTCGACGCCGTGCGTTCCGCGCTCGGCTTCGAACGGATCGACTACCTCGGCACGTCCTACGGCACCTACCTCGGCGCGGTGTACGCGGTACTGTTCGGCGACCACGTGGACCGGATGATCCTGGACTCCAACGTCAATCCGGACTGGGTGTGGACCGAGGAGTTCGCCCAGCAGCAGGTCGCGGGCAAACAGCGCCTGGACGATCTGTTCGCCTGGATCGCCGACCACGACGGCGAATACCACCTCGGCGACACGGCGTTGCAGGTCTACCGCACCTGGGTCCGGTTGGCGGCAGGCCAGGGCGGCGGTTGGTACGCCAACCTGACCCCGCCGCCAGCGAGCATCGCCGACCTGCCCGGCGTGCTGCCGGAGCCGTTGGCGGAGATCGCCCGGGACGGCTACACCGGCGGCGTAGAGCAACTCGGCAAACTACAGAATCTGTTGCGCACCTTGGTGAGCGGCGGCGTATCCGCGCAGGTGCCGTTGCTCGGCGCCACCACCGTGGCCACCTATACCCGCACCTTCTGGCCCACCTTCGCCCGCGCGATGGCCGACGCCGCTGCCGACCCGGCGAACGTGCAGCGGCTGCGGGCCATCGAGGGCGCGACCTCGACCGACCCCACCGGGCGGTTCGTGTTCAGTGCCATCACCTGCAACGAGAACGCCGTGGCAGGCAGGCCGGAACTGCTCGGCGCGGCGGCAGGCACCATCGCCTCCGGCGGCAACGCCATGGACGCGCGCGCCGACCTGGTGCGCTCGGGGATGGCCTGTGGTTCCTGGAAACCCGTGACGAAACCGGTGCCGATCACGGGCGCCGGGCTGCGCACCCCGCCCCTGGTACTGCAGAGCCGCAACGACGCGCTGACCAAGTACGAAGGCGGCCCCGCCATGGCCACGGCGCTGGGCGGCGCGCTGGTCGTCGTGGACGGCGGCGACCACGGCACGTTCGGTCGCGGCAATCCGCCGGTGGACGAGGCCGTGCTCACCTACTTGCGCACCGGAAAGGTCGGCATCACACGGGCCGACGAGGCTCCGCTGCCCACACGCTGAAAGTCCGACCCCACGAAAGTGGTTCGTGACCGCTGTCCGACATCGCGAGCTGGGACTCATGGCGGCGCAAAAGCAACTCGTCATCTCGATCGGGCCGACGTTGTCCTCGCCCGCTGTCGATCCGGCCCGCGGGGTCGGTCGGAGTGCGGCGACCGGCGTGCAGGTCCGGATGTTCCTTGCCCGTCGACGCCGGTGCGATTTCACGTCGCGCAGTTCAGCGATATCCGCCGGTCAGGACACTGATCACCGCTTTCGTGTGCGGAGTCCACGCTTGTCCGAGGTCGGCGAAGACGACGGCTGTGGCGGATGTGTCGTGGTGCGACCGGCCCGGTCGCGTCCGAGAATGTGGGGATGACACCCGCTGCGCGAGTCATCCTCGCTCCGGACAAGTTCAAAGGGTCGCTCGCCGCGCCCGAGGTGGCGGCGGCGCTAGCTGACGGTTTGCGGCGGAGCGCGCCGGAGACCGAGATCCGGCAGCTGCCGGTCGCAGACGGCGGTGACGGCACGGTCGAGGCGTTCGTCGCGGCTGGTTGGGCGCGGGTGGAGGTGACCGCTCCGGGGCCGACGGGGGTTCCGCGTCGCACATCCTATGCCCGGCACGGTGCGACCGCGGTCGTCGAACTGGCATCCGTGGTCGGACTGTCGATTTTGCCCGAGCGTCGACTGGACCCGTTGGGCGCGAGCACATACGGGCTCGGCGTCGTGCTGGCGCATGCCATGGAGCACGGCGCGACCGATATCGTGCTCGGTCTCGGTGGCAGCGCCTCCACCGACGGCGGCGCGGGCATGGTGCAGGCGCTCGGCGTCCGCGTGCTCGATGCCGACGCACGGGAATTGCCGCGCGGCGGAGCGGTCCTCACCCGTGCCGCGCGTCTCGACCGTTCCGGCTTGCACCCCGGCGTCGCGGAAACGACGTTCACGCTGGCTTGCGACGTCGACAATCCGCTCCTCGGGCCCACCGGCGCGGCGGCGGTGTACGGGCCGCAGAAGGGCGCAGGGCCCGCCGAGGTCGATGTCCTCGAATCCGCTCTCGGCACTTGGGCGCAACTCGTCGGCCCGGAGTTCGCGCGGCTGCCCGGCGCGGGCGCGGCGGGCGGTACCGGTTTCGGCGCGCTCGCCGTGCTGGGCGCGCGGGTCCGCAGCGGCATCGAGGTCGTGCTCGAACTGCTCGATTTCCCCGCCCTGCTCGCTACCGCCACCCTCGTGGTGACCGGTGAGGGATCGCTCGATCGGCAGAGCTTGCACGGCAAAGCGCCGGTCGGCGTGTGCGCGGCCGCGCGTAAGGCCGACGTCCCGGTGATAGCCGTGGCGGGCCGCACGCTGCTCACGCCCGACGAGATCCGGGCCGCGGGCTTCGCGGACTGCTACGCGCTCGCCGCTCTGGAGCCCGACCCGGAACGGTCGATGGCCGAGGCGGCGTCGCTGCTCCGACGCGTCGGCGCGCGGATCGCCGCCGACCGGCTGGATTAGCTCGCCGACGCCAGCGTGCTCGCGGCCAGTTGGTGCTTGTGCCGTTCGCCCCATTCCTCGAGCGGGCGCAGTGCCGCGGCCAACTCCTCGCCGAGCGGCGTGAGCGAGTACTCCACCCGGGGCGGGACCTCGGGATAGACCTCGCGGTGCACCACACCGCTGGCCTCGAGCTGACGCAGGTTCTCGGCGAGCACCTTCTCACTGACTCCGTCGAGCAGTTTGCGGATCTGGCCGAAGCGCTGGGGGCCGATGCCGAGGACCCACATCAGGTGCATCTTCCACTTGCCGCCCACGACATCGATCGCGACCGTCATGCCGCACACTTCGTGATCCGCGTCACTGCTCATGCCCACCGCGCTCCTCTGACCTCGTTTCGAACCTCGAGGTAAGCAACCGCACCTCCACGTTCGGTCTTCCCGACTCTACCTGCGGGAACGACGATGAATTCCGGCGCCGACGCAAGTAACCGACGAGAACCGAAGGGACACATCATGTCCGAACAGACCACCGCCCGCGCTGTCTCCGTCGTCGGCCTCGGGCCGATGGGGCAGGCGATGGTCCGGGCCTTCCTGGCCGCGGGCGTCGAGGTGACGGTGTGGAACCGCAGCCCCGAGAAAGTCGACGCCATGGTCGAAATCGGCGCGAAGCGCGCCGCGACCGTCGCCGCCGCCCTCGATGCCAACGAGGTCACCGTGCTCAGCCTGACCCACTACGCGGCGATGTACGACGTGCTCGGTCCGGCGACCGGCCACCTCGACGGCAAGGTGATCGCGAACCTGTCCTCCGACTCGCCGGAGCAGGCGCGAAAGGGCGCGGCGTGGGTCCGCTCGCACGGCGCGCAGTTCCTCTCCGGCGGCGTCATGTCGGCGGGGGACAACATCACGCATCCGGCGTCCTACATCTTCTACAGCGGCCCGCGTGCGGTGTTCGACGCCCACGCCGAGCTGCTGCGCCCCTTGAGCCCGCAGGAGTACCTCGGCGCGGACGACGGCCTGGCCCAGATCTTCTACCAGGGGCTGCTGACCATCTTCCATCCCTGGTTGCTCGCCTTCGACCAGGCCACGGCGATGATCGATCGGTCCGGTCACGATGTCGCCGCGTTCGTCCCGTTCGCGATCCGCTCGGCCGCCGCCTTCCCCTACTTCATGGAGGAGCACTCGGTCGCCAACAAGAACGGCGGCTGGGCGTCATTGGCCAGTCTGAAGATGATGGACGCGGGCGCGCAGCACGTTATCGACGCGAGCGAGGAAATCGGCGTCGACGCCGTCCTCTCGCACACCGCCCAGGGGCTGTGGCGCAAGGCCATCGCCGCCAGCGAGCGGGCCGGAACCCCCATTTCCACCTACGCCCTGCTGCGCGACCCCGCCTGACGTCGCGGAGTCGGCCGGGTCCTCGCACTGTCGACGCGAGGACCCGACGGGGTCTTCTGCTTCCCAGGGGTTGATATGCAGCCTTGTGGTTGCCTATGGTGTAAATAGGCAGCCGCAAGCCTGCATGTTGGAAAGGTGGGCGATGGACGAGGTGTTTCGGGCGCTGGCCGACCCGAGCAGGCGGCGGCTGCTGGACAGCCTGAATGCCCGCAACGGTCAGACGCTGCGGGAGTTGTGCGCGGGGCTGGCGATGGCCCGCCAGTCGGTGAGCAAGCATCTCGCGGTGCTGGAGGCGGCCAACCTCATCACGACCCGGCGCAGTGGCCGGGAAAAACTGCACTACCTCAATGCCGAGCCCATCAACGCCATCGCCGAACGCTGGATCGACCGGTACGACCGCGAGCGCGTGAACGCGCTCGCCGACCTGAAGAGAGCACTGGAGGAACAACCCATGGGCGACAACGCATTCGTCTACACGACCTACATCAAGACCACCGCCGAAAAGCTCTGGCAAGCGCTGACCGATCCTGCGTTCACCAACCGCTACTGGGGCGCGAGCTTCGACACGGACTGGCGTCCCGGATCGGAAATGACTTGGCACCAACAGAACTGGAGCAGCAAGGATCCCGAACAAGTGGTGCTGGAGGCCGAACCGTACCGCCGCTTGTCCTACACCTGGCACACCTTCGACCCGGCCTTCGCCGAGACGTTCGACATGAACCCCGACGACGTCGCTGCCTGGTCCCGTGAGCCCCGCTCGAAAGTGACGTTCGAACTAGAGCCTCGGGGCGAGACCGTCAAGCTGACCGTCATCCACGACGGCTTCGAACCGAACAGCCGAGTCCTCGAAGGAATCACCACCGGCTGGCCCAGCATCCTCTCCAACCTCAAAACCCTCCTGGAAACCGGCGAACCCCTCCCGGCCCCATAGGCCTCTCGGAAGCACGAAGAGAGCAGTGCTCTTGACTTGTCGTGCCCTTCGTGGAACACTTCTCTCTATAGAGAGCAGTGCTCACAACAGGGAGTAGTCATGGACCTCAACACCCGCTACGTCGGCCCCGCCGGATTCGACGCGGTCTTCAACCGGATCGCCAACCTGCTGCCCAAGCTGGGCATCAGCGTGATGGGGTCGCGGCTGCTCGCGGTGCGCGGGCGCAAGAGCGGGGAATGGCGCACGACGATGGTGAACCTGATGGTGCGCGAGGACGGCGAGCGCTTCCTCGTCGCGCCGCGCGGGCACACGCAGTGGGTGCGCAACCTGCGCGTGGCGGGCGGGGGCGAGTTGCGGCTCGGCCGCAAGGTCGAGGTGTTCACCGCCACCGAGGTGCCCGATGCCGACAAGGTGCCCCTGCTGCGCCTCTACCTGCGGAAGTGGGGCTGGGAGGTCGGCAAGTTCTTCGAGGGCGTGACCAAGGACGCCACCGATGAGGAACTCGCCGCCATCGCGCCGGGGTTCCCGGTGTTCCAGCTGAAGTGAGCTCAGCGCGAGCGGGCCAGGAATTCGATGGCGGCGGCGTAACCCTGGATGCCCATTCCCGCGACCACGGCGGTCGCGATCGGAGAGATGTAGGAGTGGTGCCGGAACTCCTCGCGTGCGTGCACATTGCTGATATGCACCTCGACGATCGGGAGTTCCGGGATCACCAGCGCGTCGCGGAGCGCCACCGAGGTGTGGGTGAGGCCGCCGGGGTTGATCACGATGCCCGACTCGGCGCCGCGCGCCTGGTGGATGCGATCGATCAGCGCGCCTTCGGAGTTGGACTGGAAGGCGACGATCTTCCGGTCGAACTTCGCCGCGGTCCGTTCGCACAACTCCACGACGTCCTCCAGCGTCGCCGACCCGTACACCTCCGGCTGCCTGGTGCCGAGCATGTTGAGGTTCGGGCCGTTGAGAACCAGGATCGGGCCCGGTGTCGCGTCCGCGGTCACAGCCATGCACGGCAAGATACCGCGTCACACCGCGCCGCCCGGCCGGGCCCGACCGGCTACAGCCCCTGCGGGCCTTCCGAACGCAGGTCGTCGACCTTGCGCATGGCTTCGCGCAATTCCTCTAGCCACGTCTCCGCGTGCTTGCCCGCCAGTTTCACCGTCCAGGCGAGCGCGTCGGCGCGGGAACGGGCGACGCCGGCGTCGACCAAGGTGTCGAGCACCTTGCGTTCCGGCTGACGCAACCGGGTCATCACGGGCACGGCCAGGTGGGTGAACAGAATCCGTTCCCCGTCCACCGAGACGCCCCAGGCCACATTGCGCCGGTAGCGGTGCTGCGCTTCGTTCGCGATCTGCATCCGGGCGGGCCGGGTGGACTCGCGGAACCGGGCGACCGCTCCCTCCTTGGTCGCGCGGGGAACGTCTTCGGTCGAGGCTTCGGAATCGTCGGCGTCCGGCTTCTTCTCCGGCTGCGGAATCGGCAGCTCACCGATGACGACGATCTCGTCCCGGTCGATCTCGATCACCGGCGGACCGGTGAACCAGTCATTTGGCAATCTTCCGGCGAACCAATCCGGTACGTCCGACGGGTCCGGCAGGTCGGCTTGCTGCCAACCGCCCGTTCGACCGAAACCCCGGCCGCGGTGTGCGTTTCTCATAGCGGGTCACCTACTTACTGTGGTGCGTTGCTTTCAGTGATTACAAGATTACGTCGCAAACCACGCGGGGGAGTTGCGCTCAGTGCGAACAAGGGTCCGGTTGCTTCGCTCCGGACCCTTCGGGGTATTTATTGATACGAAACGTCGAGTCGGGTAGTAACCGCGCGACTTTTCGAGAAGGCCGGTACGGTAGCGGCGCCGGTTGCCGCCAACCGGCTGGACGATGATCATGAAAGGCCCCCCGAGATGCGTCATCCCGGGGCAGAATTGGGATGCTGAGCATGGGTAACGTCCGCGCTACGGAGGCATCGCGGTCTGGTCTTTTTCGGGTACGGTGGTCTTGTTACTGGAGTGACAAGAGTGAAGAGTGGGCGACATGGACGTGTGGGGATCCCGCCGCTTTCGTGTTCGCGGCGCAATGGCACTCATGGGGGTGGCGGCGCTCGCGCTCGGGATCGGGTCGTGCGGGATACACGAGAAGCAGAATGAAGCGGAAGCGGTCGTAGAGCGCTTCACGGACCTGCTCGACGATCAGGACTACACCAAGGCGGCAGACCTGACGTCGTACCCCATCGCGGCCACAGCAACTCTGAAGCAAATGTTCGAGGGGTTGCACGGCGCCAAGGTCGACTACCGCAAGACCCAGTTCATCGGCCTGGACGCGCAGTCGGCGATCTTCAGCATGGACGTCGAGTGGAGCTTCGGCGAGCGCAAGACCTGGAATTACAGTCTCGAAGGCAACGTGCGCAAGCTCGCCATCGGCTGGCGGATCTCCTGGGAGCCCGCGGTCGTGATGCCGCAGCTGGCGCACAACCGGACGGTGCGGCTGGTGCGCACCTATCCGACGCCGGCGCCGCGGGTCAACGACATCGCCGGTGAACCGCTGATGACCGAGCAGACCATCAACGTCGTCAAGCTCGATCCCGCCAAGATGCCCGACCCGGTCGCGTCGACCGACGCGCTGGCCAAAGCCATCGAGCCGGTCGCGCCGCTGATCACCGGGCCTGCGCTGATGCAGCAGCTGGCCACCTCGCAGGGCAAGCCGATCATCGCGGTGAACTTGCGCGAGGGGGACTTCGCGATCCTGGAGCCGCGGATGGCGCCGATACCCGGCGTGGTGATGGAGAAGCAGCCACGGCTGATCTCCGCCGACCGCCGGGTCTGGTCGCCGATGCTGGACGCGCTGCGCAAGGTGCAGCAGGAGAGTCAGGAAGCGCATTCCGGTTGGGGCGTGCAGCTGTTCGAGCAGGATGGGCGGTTCATCACGCAACTCGCCGGTCAGCAGGGTCCGCCGGGACCGGACATCGCGGGCACGATGGACCAGCGCTTGCAACGTGCCGCCGAGGACGCGGTGGTCAGCGTGCCCACGCAGGCCTCGATCGTGGCGATCCAGCCGTCCACGGGGGCGGTGGTGGCGGTCGCGCAGAACAGCCAGGCCAGTGAGCACGGCTCGGTGGCGTTCACCGGACTGTATCCGGTGGGCGGCAACATGGACCTGTTCCGCGCCGTCGCGGCGTCGGCGAAGAACAAGGCGCCGCAAGATGTCTCGGTGCAGGACGCGGCCGAGGCGGCGACCGCGCTCGGCGTCGGCATCGACTTCAAGGTGCCCGGCCTCGACGAGGTGACCGGTCGTCTGGCCATCGCGGGGCGCAGCGCCGAGCAGGTGCTCCAAGGCGGTGGTTCGGACGCCGTCCTGGCCAGCCCGTACGGCATGGCCATCGCCGCGGCCGCGATCGCGCGCGGGGCCGTGCCGCCGCCGATGATCGAGGCCGGACGCCCGAGCGCCACCGACGCCCGGCTCGACCCGCTGCCGCCGCAGACCGCCGACCGGCTGCGCGGCATGCTGCGCGACGCCACGAACGCCCCGGAACTGGCGAGCGTGCGCCGCTACCGCGACGTCGCCGCGTTCGCCGCGACCGCGGGTCCGGACGGGTGGCTGATCGGGTCGATGGGCGATCTGGTCTTCGCGATCCACATCAACGACGTGGACAGCAAGGACGCGACCGCGCGGATGGCGGCCAGAATGTTGCAGGCGCTGGCGACTCCGGAGCCGTGATCACCGCACGGCTTTGTACACCGCGCGCCAGCCGAGCAGGAACACCGCGAGCACCACACCGGCGACCAGCACGAAGCTGACCGCTGTGCCCTGACCGCTGACCACGCGCAGCAGCATGCCCCCGACCAAGGTGCACGTCCAGATCACGACTCCGGCGGGCCACAGCGGGGTGATGTCGAAGCGCGCGTCGCCCGCGGCGGCGCGCCACCGGAGCGCCACGACCAGCCAGCCGACGACCAATCCCGTCGCGAACGGCCACACGGTGCGCAGCAGCCCGGCGAGCACCGCTTCGTCGTGGCTGCGCCTGCCGATCGCGCAGAAGACGACGACGAGCAGCGCATCGACCACGAAGGGCACCAGTTTCCTCACGCGGGCCAGCGTAACGGCAGCCAGGACGCGGCTTCCGTCACAGCCGCCGCTGCTCGAACTCCTTCTCGAACTCCGCGTCGTCGGCCTGCGGCCTACGGAACAGGAACAGGAACACGATCCACCCTGCGATAGCCACCAGGATGAAGCTCACCATCCGATAGACGAACGCCGCGGCTACCGCCTGCGCGGCGGACAGACCCGCGGCGGCGGTGAGGCCGTAGATCAGCGTCGCGTCGACGTAGACGATGCCGCCCGGCGCGAACGGAATGGACCCGACAGCCTTGCCCACGGCGAACGCGAGCAGCAGACCGGCGATGCGCGGATCGGCGCCGACCGCGTAACAGGCCGCGCCAAGGCAGGCCACGTCGGCGAAACGATGCACCAGCGCCCAGAGCGTGACCAAGACGCCGTCGCGCTTGCCGAGCTCGACCGACTCCAGCTGACCGAGCATGTCCTCGATCTTGGCGGCGCCGTGCTCGGGCGGGCGTTTGCGCAGCCGGTTGACCAGCGCCAGCAGGTTGCGCAGCAACGCGTCGAGCGAACCGGGATTGCGTGAGACATGATTGCCCGCCCACACCAGCGCGACGACGGCGGCCAGCGAGAGGATCAGCTTCAGCGGGCCGATCTGCCCGCCCGCCAGCAGCGTGCCGCCGACGCCGAGCAGCGCCAGCCCCACCGCGGCCACCACGCCGGAGAACACCAGCTGCCAGGAGGCGACGACCGGACTGGCGCCCCAGCGTCTGGTCTGCCGGTAGGTGAACGTGGTGGAGAACACCTGGCCCGCCGGCAGGGTCACCGACATCGCCGTCGCACCGTAGACCACGGCGACGGACTTCCGCTGACTCACCGCGACGCCACCCGCGTTGAGCAACTGCTTCTGCACCCGGCCGAATCCACTCATCGACAGCGCCTGCAGCCAGATAGCGGCCGCCAGCCAACCCCAGTGGATCTCGGTGAGCTTGCGCCAGGACTCGTGTAGCCGCGGCCAGAGGTACACGCCCTCGGCGATCAGCAGGGCCAGCAGAGCGGCGCCGAGCACCCATTTCAACCAGCGGAATCTGCCACGGCGGGAACCCGCCGTGGGCGGCGGCGCAGGATCGTCTGCTCGTTCCCCGTCGGCCGTCACGCGGTCAGCCTAACGAACGCGCCGTTTCGACATCGGTATCGTCGGGCGCGTCGGCCCGTTCTCGTGGCCAGGCCAAAAGCGTTTTCCTGCGTCTGCCGCGCAGCTGTACCTCGTCGCCGGTTTCCCACTGGTCCTGCTCGCTCTCCTCGGCGAAATACAGCGCGCTGCCCGAGGCCAGCGTCCGGCCGGGACGTTCTTTGGCCAGCTCGGTGAGCCGGGATGCCTCGTTGACCGGATCCCCGATCACCGTGTACTCGAAGCGGTTGGCCGCGCCGATGTTCCCCGCGACGGCCAGTCCCGCCGAAACACCGATGCCGATGTCCAGGCCGGGAACTTCCCGCAGGGTCTCGCGCAATTCGCGCGCGGCGGCGAGCGCGGCGGTCGGCGCGTCCGGGCGGTCCAGCGGCGCGCCGAAGATGGCCAGCGCCGCGTCGCCGACGAATTTGTTGACGAAGCCGTGGTGGCGGTCGATCACATCGACCACGATGCGGAAGAACTCGTTGAGCAGGCTCACCACCTCGGTGGGCGGCCGCTCGGCCGCGGTGGCGGTGGACCCGACCATGTCGACGAACAGCACCGCGACGAACCGGGTCTCGCCGCCGAGTTCGGTGCCGTAGTCCAGCGCCCGCTGCGCCACCTCTTCGCCGACGTGCTGACCGAACAGTTCCTGCAGCTGACGGCGCTTGGCCGCCTCCTCCATCATCCGGTTGAAGCCGACCTGCAACAGGCCGATCTCACTGCCGTCGAAGACCTCGACCTGCACGTCCCGCGCCCCGGCCTGGACCCGGTCGATGGCCTGGCTGAGCTGGCGCACCGGGTCGGAGATGCTCGAACCGGTGAGCATGGACAGCGCGAGCGCCTGCATGATCACCACGCCGCACAGCAGCAGGATGGAGATGGCCAGCGACTGGGCGGAGAACTTCACGTCCGAGGAGATCTGGGTCACGCACAACAGCACGATGGCGATGGTGGGGGCGAAGGTGCCCATACCCCAGGTCATCCCCATCCTGGTGCCGACGCCGGGGGTGAGGGTGTGGTCGAAGGTGCCCTCGGTCAGAGCTTGGGCCGCCACCGGGCGCAGGATGCGCTCACCCAGCATGTAGGTGAAGCCGAACACGATGGTCGCGGCCATGCACTCGGTGACGATGACCGCGCCCGCCAGCGCGGGAGTGTCCCTGATGATCAGCGCGGCCAGCACGGCTCCGCCGATCAGCCACAGCGCGAGGTGCAGGATCGCCTGGCGCAGCGGTGCGTGCAGCGCGGCCATCTGCTCCTGGCGGCTCGGCGGTCCGCCGCGCATCTGCCAGCGCATCACCGGGCGCAGCATCAGCGCGGACGCGGCCATGCTGAGCAGGCCACCCGCCACGAAGACGACGGCCGGAATCAGCAGGCCGGTGCTCCTGGCACCGGTTGGCTCGCCCTCGGGGACGGGTAGTCCGTACTGGATGAAGGCCCACACCAGAACCGCGCCGAAAGCGTTCGCCAGCAGCATCGATGTCAGGTACAGCGGCCAGCGCGTTCGCATGGTCTGTTTGACCGCTTCCAGAGGCGCCGACACGGGGTCCAATCTAGCGTTCCGGTCCCGTCGGCCTGTCCGCGGCGCTGACCGCCGGTGAAGGCCGACAGGCTACGGCCGGGCCGATTAGGCGTACCTCCGCCTTCGCTCCGGCCATGCGCGGGCGAAGGACGGACTACGTCCGACAGCACCCGTTAGG
Source organism: Nocardia sichangensis (assembly GCF_047200615.1). NCBI lineage: Bacteria > Bacillati > Actinomycetota > Actinomycetes > Mycobacteriales > Nocardiaceae > Nocardia > Nocardia sichangensis. Next base: position 456,565 of record NZ_JBJZOK010000001.1, on the reverse strand, counting down.
CGTACCTCCGCCTTCGCTCCGGCCATGCGCGAGCTGAAGACGGACTACGTCCGACAGCACCCATTAGGCGTACTTCCGCCTTCGCTCCGGCCATGCGCGAGCGGAAGACGGACTACGTCCGACAGCACCCGTTAGGCTCACGGAGGTGACCGACCCGAAGCCAAGTCCAGAGCGGAAAATCACGCTGTCGCGGCCCGCGGCGGAGACGGTGCACCCGATCGTCCGGGTATCGGCGGAGTGGGGCTGGCGGCTGCTGGTGCTGTTCGCGCTGGGGCTCGCGGTCACGGCGATCGTGCAGAAATTGGCGACCGTGGTCATCCCGCTGGCCATCGCGCTGCTCGCGGCGGCGTTGCTCGCGCCGCTGGTGGACTGGATGCAGCGATTGGGCGTGCCGCGCTCGGTGGGTGTCTTCGTCGCGCTGGTCGGGTCGATCGGCGTGGTCGCGGGCATCATGACCTTCGTCGTGGAACAGTTCGTCGCCGGTGTGCCGCAGCTGTCGAACAAGTTCACCGACAGCATCCACCAGATCCAGGACTGGCTGATCAACGGCAGGCTGCATCTGAGCAACGAGCAGATCCGCAACGTGGGCGACGCCATCGTCAAGGCGATCCAGTCCAATCAGGACAGTCTGACCAGCGGGGCGCTCACCACCGCCACTGTGATCGGCGAATTGCTGACCGGCACCTTCCTGACGCTGTTCATCCTGATCTTCTTCCTCTACGGCGGCGATCAGATCTGGGAGTTCGTCACCAGGATCGTGCCCACCGACCATCGCGAGCGGGTCCGCACCGCCGGGCGGCTCGGGTTCGGCACGCTGGTCGGGTTCGTCCGCGCGACGGTCGTGGTCGCGGCGGTGGACGCCATCGGCATCGGCGCCGGTCTGGCCATTCTCGGTGTGCCTTTGGCGTTGCCGCTGGCCTCGCTGGTGTTCATCGGCGCGTTCATCCCGATCATCGGCGCGTTCCTGGCCGGATTCATCGCGGTGTTCATCGCGCTGGTGACCAAAGGGCTGGTCACCGCCCTGATCGTGCTCGGCATCATCATCGCCGTGATGCAGCTCGAGGGCCATGTGCTGCAACCGCTGCTGCTGGGGCGGGCGGTCAGTATCCACCCGCTGGCCGTGGTGCTGGCGATCACGGCGGGCGTGGTGATCGGCGGGATCGCGGGCGGTCTGCTGGCGGTGCCGTTCGTGGCCGTGATGAACACGGCGATCCGGTCGTTGCTGGAAGGCCCCGAGGAACTGTACGGGGAGCTGCAGACCGGCGAGGACCATCACGGGCTGTATTCGGCCGAACCGGATCGGCCCGAGCCCGGCCGGTTCGACGTGGCCGCGACGCTGATCGAGGCGACCAAGAAGCAGGCCACGGAGTCGGCGCAGCGGAAGGCGGAGTCCGATGACGGCGCGCAAGCCGGCGACGGCACGACGAAGGGCTGAGCTGCGCTCGGCCGACGTGGCGACCACACCGCTGTGGCGGGCCGCGCAGGCGTTGCGGCTGGTCACGCTGCTGTACGCGGTCGGCCAGCAGATCGCTTCGGTGCCGTACTACACGAACCAGCGGTTGAGCTGGGTGCTCATCGCGTTGATGGCGGTGTGGTCGGGCGCTTCGGCGATCATGCTGTCGCAGTGGCATTTCCCCGAGGTGGCGCGGCTGCGCACTTGTGTGGTGATCGGCGATCACGTGGTCGTGATCGGGCTGATGGCCGCGACCCGACTGGTCGCCGACTACGACTGGTATCACGGGCACCAGACGCTGCCCACCACGCTGTGGGCCACCAACGCCGTGATCGGCGCGGCGATCCTGCGCGGACCGTTCGCGGGCGTGCTGTCCGGAGCCTTGATCGCCGCGGTGTCGCTGACGGTGCGCGATCAGTGGGGTGAGGACGTGTGGGCGGACGCGACGGTGCCGGTGCTCGTCTCGGTGGGTCTCGCACTCGGCTTGGCCGCCAACACCGCGCGCCGCGCCCAGGACCAGCTGGAGCAGGCCGTGCGCCTGACCGCGGCGGCCGAGGAGCGAGAACGGCTGTCGCGCGAGGTGCACGACGGCGTGTTGCAGGTGCTCAGCTACATCAAGCGCCGGGGCAGCGAAATCGGCGGACCCACGGAGGAATTGGCCCTGCGCGCCGGTGAACAGGAGGTGGCGCTGCGCGTGCTGATCACCGAGCAGGCCGATCACCGGGACGCGGGCGGAGCCGAGGTCGACCTGCGGCCACTGCTGACCGCGCAGTCCACGCCGACGGTGTCGGTGTCCACGCCCGGCGATCCGGTGCGGGTCGGCCGCTGGATGGCGAACGAGATCACCTCTGCCGTGGCCACGGCGTTGTCCAATGTGGAGCTGCACGCCGGGCCGGATGCGAGAGCATATGTGTTGCTGGAGGACACCGGCGACGAAGTGGTGATCAGCGTGCGCGACGACGGCGTAGGCATCCCGCCAGGAAGGCTGGCCGAGGCGGAAGCCGAAGGGCGCATGGGAGTTTCCCGGTCCATCGTGGGGCGGATCGCGGCACTCGGCGGCAGTGCGGACCTGCTCACCGAGATCGATGGCGGGGTCGGATTCGGCACCGAATGGGAATTCCGGGTGCCCAGATGAGCGAGCGTCGGCGAGGCGCGGGCATGAGCGAAGGCGGAGGCGCTGATGGCGGACCAGACGGCCGGTTCCATTTCGGTGATGGTGGTGGACGACCACCCGATGTGGCGGGACGGTGTCTCCCGCGATCTCTCCGAAGCCGGATTCCGGGTGACGGCCACGGCCGACGGTGTCGCCGCGGCGAGCAGGCGCGCCGGGGCGGTGCGGCCGGACGTGGTGCTGATGGACATGCAGCTGGCCGACGGCAACGGGGCACAGGCGACGGCCGAGGTGCTGCGGGTGTCGCCGCAGAGCCGGGTGCTGGTGCTCTCGGCATCAGCCGAGCGTGACGACGTGCTCGACGCCATCAAGGCGGGCGCCTCGGGTTACCTGGTCAAGAGCGCGTCGGCGGCCGAGCTCATCGACGCGGTGCGCGCCACCGCGGCCGGCCAAGCGGTGTTCACACCGGGGCTGGCCGGACTCGTGCTCGGCGAGTACCGGCGGATGGCGACCACGCCCGTGCGCCCCGACGAGCCGCACCGGCCCGCGCTGACCGAGCGCGAGACCGAGGTGCTGCGGATGGTGGCGAAAGGGCTGTCCGCCAAGCAGATCGCGACGCGGCTGGGACTGAGTCACCGCACCGTGGAGAACCATGTGCAGGCGACGTTACGCAAACTCCAGCTGGCGAACCGGGTCGAATTGACTCGGTACGCCATCGAACAGGGGCTCGAGTAGTCCGGAAGGTGCTCTCGAATCAGGGATCGCCCTGATGCGGTCGTGGCCGTCCGCTGGGTAACCTCGATCGCATGGGTGGGCCCGAATCGGTATCGAATGTGGTCGGCTCCGGCGGCGCGGTGGGCGACCGGGAACTGCGCGTGTCGGACGCCGAGCGGGAACACGTCGGTCAGCTGCTACAGCGCGCGGTCGGCCTCGGCATGCTCTCGCTCGGTGAGTTCACCGAGCGGATGGACACCGCGCTGGCCGCCAAGACCCGCGGCGAATTGAACGCCGTCCTCATCGATCTGCCCGGCGTCCGCCTGGTGGGGCAGCCAGCCGCGCCGCCGTCGACGTTCGTGAACTCCTCGCCCGCCTTCACCAGGCAGGCGTCCGGCTCGAACGGCGCGAGCAACGTGATCCGTTCGCGGTTGTCCGGGGTGAGCCGCCGCGGCCCGTGGCAGGTGCCGCCCACCCTGTATCTGAACAACTGGCTGTCCGGGGTCACCTTGGACTTCACCGAGGCGATCATGTCGACCCAGGTGGTCGAGCTGCGGGTCGACGACTTCGCCGGTTCGATCAATCTGATCGTGCCCGCGGAGGCCACCGTCGACCTGAACGGGCTGGAGCTGATCGGTTCCAGCGTGAACAACAAGGTCCGCACCGGGCCGCCGCTGGGCGCCCTGCACCTGGTGGTGCTCGGCAAGATCCGATTCGGCTCGGTCACCGCGAAGCATCCGTTCATGGCGCAGTGGCGCCGGTTGATGGGGCGCTGAGCGGCTGGTCAGCCCGCCGTGGGAGTCAGGTCGAGCGTCGGGTAGTCGGTGTAGCCTTCCGCGCCGCCCACGTACATCAGATGCGCGTCGCGCACCGGGTTGAGTGGTGCGCCGGTGCGCAGCCGCTCGACCAGATCGGGGTTGGCCAGGAAGGAACGGCCCAGCGAGATGGCGTCCGCACCGCCTGCGAGCAGGCGCTGCGCGGCTTCCCGGCCGCCGTCCTCGGGCAGCGGGACGCCCCAGCCCAGATTCGGGTTGGCGATGAGGGCCCCCGGCCACAGCGCCCGAACCCGTTGGAACAGGGGCTGTTCGGAGTCGGCGAAGACGTAGTGCAGGTAGGCGAGGCCCTTGCCGGCCAGCGCCGAGACGAGTGCGGGGTAGATGTCCTCGGTGTCGCCCTCATCGATGCCGTTGACGGACACTCCGGGGGAGATCCGCACGCCGACGCGCTCGGCGCCGATCGCGTCGGCGATCGCCTCGACCACCGCCACGGTGAATCGGATGCGGTTGGCCACCGACCCGCCGTAGGAGTCGGTGCGCTGGTTGGTGTTCTGCGCCAGGAATTGGTGCAGCAGGTAGCCGTTCGCGCTGTGCACCTCGACTCCGGCGAATCCCGCCGCGATCGCGTTTTCCGCCGCGGACGCGAAATCGGCGATGGTGGCCTCGATATCGGCGGTGGTCATCTCCAGCGGGACGACGGCATCCTGCGCGCCGCTAGGAGTGTGGATGGGCTCGGGCAACGGAACCGGCGAGGGCGCGACCGGGTGCAGCCCGCTGTTGTCCGGATGGCCGACCCGGCCGCCGTGCTGGAGTTGCAGGAACATTCGCCCGCCCGCCGCCGCGACGGCGCCGGTCACCGCTCGCCAGCCCGCCACATGCGCGTCGGTGTAGATGCCGGGAATGTCGGCGTAGGTCTGACCCACCTGGTTCGGCGTGGTCGCCTCGGCGATGATCAGGCCGGCGCTCGCGCGCTGTGCGTAGTAGGTCGCCATGATCTGGGACGGCGTGCCGTCGGCCGCGGCGCGGTTACGGGTCATCGGCGCCATCACCAGGCGGTGCGGCAGCGCGAGGGAGCCGAGGGTCGTGGGCTGGAAGAGATCGGAAGCCGCTGCGTTCGTCATGTTGGTACGGTAAAACTTGACATCAATGTGAGATTCAAGCCCGAAGGCGAAAGGCCAGGTGAGGATGCGAATCGGGGAACTCGCCGAGCGCACCGGCGTGAGCGAACGGTCGCTGCGCTATTACGAGGAGCAGGGCATGCTGGCCTCCGACCGCACGAGCGGCGGTCACCGCGACTATCCGGAGCGCGCGGTGGACCGGGTCATCCACATCCAAGAGTTGCTCGCGGCGGGACTCACCAGCAAGAAGATCGCGCGAATCCTGCCCTGCATGCGCGATGCGGACGGCGGTCCCAACGAGTACGCCACGCCCGCGCTGGTCGACGAGCTGCACACCGAGCGCGAACGGATCACCCGCACCATCAATGATCTCCTGCGCTCGCGCGAGGTGCTGGACGAGGTGATCGAACGAGCCGGGGAACGACCGGCGGGCTAGGTGTTGACCCCGATCCGGCGGGCGAACGCGCGCAGCGGCACCTTGCGGTCGTGGTCGAGCAGTTCGGACACGATGTGGCGCGGTAGCGACTGGTATTTCAGCCAGTCCGCGCCGCCCACCCGTTCCGCGGTCAGCAAGGCGTCCAGCGCGCGCTGGTGCCGGCCGGTGCGGGTCAGCGCGACCGCCGTGTCGGCGAGGTGCCGCGCCCGGGATGCCTGCGGGAGACTGCCGTTGACCGGCATGTCCTTGGCCGCGGCCAGCGCCTCCGGGTAGCGCTCGGAGGAGATGTTGACATCGACCGTCTGCATGACGACCTGGGAAGGGCCGAAATAGGTCTCGTAGTCCTGCCGGTCCGTGCCGATCCGCAGGGCCACCTCGCTCGCCGCTTCCACCAGGGACAAGGCGTCGTGCACGTCCTGGGCCCGGCCCGCCGCGGTCGCGCCCTGCAACACCAGCGAGCCGTAGGCGGACAGATGCGTTGGCGTGACGTCGCCGGAGGGCTCCAGGGTCGCGGCCGCGTTCAGCGCCACGCCGCGTGACTCGTCGTAGCGGCCCTGCACCAGCAACTGCCAGGCCACCGAACCGCGGATGGTGGCCAGCAGTAGGGGATCGTTGCCCAGCTCGGCGGCGGCGAGCGCCTGCCGGATGGCCAGGAACGCCGGATCGGTCTGGCCGAGATGCACCAGCGTGCATCCGGTTACCCAGTACATCCGGGCCAGCAACTCGTTGGCGGGTGCGACCGAACCGTTGCGCGCGGCGTGCACGGTGGCGCGCAGCTGGGTCAATCCCGGCGGAAGGATCGAGGTCAGCAGCTCGTAGCGGCCCGACCAGTAAGCGCCCCAAGCATATTCGACCGAGCGCCGGCCGTCGTCGAGGCTGACCGCCTCCTCTTCCCTTGTCTCGCCGAGCAGGTCGTCTACCGGCGTCAGCGCGCGGCGGATGGCCACGATGCCCGCGTCCGGATTGGTGGACGGCACGCCTTGGCGCTTGCCGATCAGATCGGCGATATCCACGTCCAAGGCGCGCGCGATCTTCTGCAAGCTGGCGATGGAGGCGGTTTGGCGGCCACCCTGCTCGAGTTTGCGCACCAGATCCACGCTGACACCCGCCTGATCGGCGAGCTGGCGCTGCGTGAGCGCCTTCCCGCGGAACTGGCGGATCCGAACTCCGATCGACGATTCGTCCATACCCAAGTCCTTTTGTTAAATCTGGGTTTCAGAGTACGACGCTATGTTATCTGGGACTACCGAAGTGGGACATTGCGTACGACTCGTTCGCTGCTGGTTGGAATACCGTTGCCTTTCTGCAACTTTGAATGCAAAGGGCGGCGGCAATGAAAACCATGCCGAAGAACACCTTGCAGGCCGGGCGCGCCGATCGCGCGTGGCGGCCTGGTGCACAGACCACGCGACCGGCGCGCCACCGCGCGATTCGACCGCTACGCCAGGTCAGCGCTCTGCCCGCGAACGCCGGAACACGGATGCGCGACCAGCGCGGGTTGCTACCCCGAAAGCCTCTCGTTTCGACCGAATTCGGCTACTGCGATGCGGAGTAAAGCGATGTTCGAGGGCTGTCACGACCCCCAGGAAGTCGCGCATCTGCTGCGGCATACCTACGGGCTTCCGGTTCAGTTGCTGGCCGGACGCCCGACGATAACCACCGGCTCCATCATGGGCGCGATCGTCATGCCGCCGGAACTGGGTCGCAAGGTGCTCGTCCAATTGGACCGCAACCACACCGCACCCGTCATCGCCGATCCGGGCGAGCGCACATGGACCTTTCTCGTCACGCCCCCGAGCCCAGCTCGGCCGGTCGAGGTCGCGGTCCGGCGCTGTCTCGCCGGTCACGGGGTCACCGTGGTCCCCGGCGGTCGCATCATCCTGCTCCCCAGCTCCGACTCGGCACTGGGCTGGCACTGGGCGGGCGAACCGGCGCCGGGCGTCCTGCGCATGCCGCCGCGCACCGCGGTGATCGAGGCCGTGCACGAGGTCGTCGGGTTGCGCACCTACTGACCACTCGGCGCGACCGGTCCTCATCCGACTGCCCTGGGTGAGGGCCGGTCGGGCGGGTAGAACCCGCCTGTCTACCAGGGGTAACTACTCATGCTCGCGCGCGTCGCGGTGACCAGCATGAAGTCATGACTACCTCCATCGATCCGGCGTTGCTCGCGCGTCTCTCCGGCGAGTTCACGACGCTGGGGACGCAGTTGGGCGTGCTCGGCCGGGATCTGCGTGTGCTACATGAGCAGGTCGTCGCGGATGCGGGCGTCCCGGTGCGTCCGGCCTCATCCGACACGCCGGGTGTGCCCGGGAACGAGGTACCGCGCGGGGCAGCGTCCGGCGAGGCGCGCGATTCGATTGCGCAACCGCCGGTATACGGCGAGACCGGCGGACAGGCGTTCGGCGATGCCTCGGAACCCGGTGCGCCCGCACGCCCGGTCGCGGGGTCGTCGAGTGGAATCGGAGGGTCTGTCAGCGGTGGGTTCGCTGGGTCGTCGTCGCGTGCGACGGATGCCCACGCCAGCGGTGGGTTCGCTGGGTCGTCGCGTGCGACGGATGCCGACGCCAGCGGTGGGTTCGCTGGGTCGTCGTCGCGTGCGACGGATGCCCACGCCAGCGGTGGGTTCGCTGGGTCGTCGTCGCGTGCGGCCGATCCCCTTGCCAGCGGCGAGTTCGCGGGAGCGGGGTACGCGGCGTCCGGTGCGATACCACCGATTACGCCGCCCTGGCCGGGACAATCGTCGGTGGCCGGTGTGCCGGTTCCCCCTCCGCAGCCCACATACGTTCCGCGTTTCGCCCCACCGCCCGGCGGTGCGTGGGGTGGCGCTCAGTGGCCGCCCAACGCGCGGGGACCGATGCCAGGGGCGGTGCCGCCTCGCCCGCCTGTCCCACCGCGCGCGACGCCACCGGTGCCGCATACGCCGTGGTGGCAACGTGACGGGGTGATCAGCCGGCTCTTGGCGCTGGCGGGTGTCGCGGTGACGTTGATCGGCGTCGCGATGCTCCTAGTTCTGGCTGCCCAGGCGGGATTCTTCGGGCCGGTGCCGAGAGTGATTGCGGGAGCGGCTCTCTCGGCTGTGCTGTTGGCTGCGGGAGTACGAGTCTTCCAGCGGACCGGAGGGCGGGTCGGCGGTATCGCACTGGCGGCCACCGGCATCGCGGGCGCCTATCTCGATGTCGTCGCGGTGACCGCCATCTACCACTGGCTGCATCCGGTACTCGGGCTCGCCGTCGCTTTCGGTGTCGCCACCGCGGGCGTCGGTTTGGCGATGCGGTGGCGCACGCAGCCACTCGCGGTCCTGGTGGTGCTCGCCGCGGCGGCGCTGTCTCCGGTGGTGACCACGCGGGTGGTACTGCTCGCGTTCCTGATCGTGTTGCAATTGGTCTGCGTGCCGGTGCAATTGACGCGGAACTGGCCATATCTGCACGTGGCGCGCACATTGCCTGCCGTACTGGCGACGTTTGGGTTCGTCGCGGGTGCGGTTCTCGGAACTCCCGCCGCTGGAGTGCGCACCTGGGTGCTCGTGGCCGCGGTGGCGGTCGCGTTGGTCGGAATCACCGGGACGATCGTCGTCGTCCGGCACCGGCCCGCCGATCTCACCGCCTCGCTGACGATGGCGGCAGCGCTCGTGCCGATGCTGCTCGCCCCGGGGATGTATTCCGAACGGCACATCGCGGTGTCGGTAGCGTCGATCGCCGCCGCGGTGCTCTTGCTCGTCGCCGCGGTGAGCATGGCGCCGAAAGTGAACGAGTTGGTACGGATCCCGGGGCACACGGCCCTCGTGGCCGCCGTCGCGGGCTCGATCGCTGCGCTCGAGGCATGTGTCGGCGTTACCGAGACGCGGACCTTGCCCACGGCTCTGCTGCTGGTGGCGTTGGTCTTCCTCGGCGTCGCGGGCCAGCGGACGTCCCGCCCGGCGGCGGGCCTCGGCGCGGCGTTCGCGGTGCTCGGCGGCTTGGCGCTGCTGAGTGTCGCGAGCCCGGAAGTGCTTGCCTCGCCAAATCTTTCGGAGGCGAACCTCGGCGTGGCGACCTTGCTCGGCGCGACGCTGGCCCTCGCGGTGATCGCGGTGGCGATGTGGTGCGCGCGGCGATTGCCCGGACCTGCCGCGGGCAGCGCGTGGCCATGGATCGCCGCGAGCGTGGCCGGACTCTACGCGGTGACCACGACGACGGTCTCCCTCGGCGTCGTGACCGGAACGCCGAACGGGTTCCTCCTCGGCCACAGCGCCGCGACCATCCTCTGGATGGCAGCCGCGACCAGCGCCCTCCTGTTCGGACTTCGCACACTCGCCGACGCACCCGCGGTCGCCAAACTCGCCTTGGGTTCCGGTTTACTGGTCACGGCAGCCGCACTGGCCAAACTGTTCCTCTTCGACCTGGCCACCTTGGACGGCTTGGTCCGCGTCGTCGCCTTCCTCGTAGTCGGCATTCTGCTGCTCTTGGCAGGTACCCGCTATGCGCGCGCCTTCGCCGACGCGGGAACGGGGAACGCACCTGATGGCACCGCAACGACTGTCACGAAGCGAACGGAGGAGCCCGACGACTCCGGTCGAGCGAGCTGACTTACCCGCGACCCGGTCGCGGTGGCCCAGACCGTCGCCACGCTCACCGGGAACGCACTCAAAGCGAGAGGTCGCTGCGCGATCGCTTGCGCCGCGTGAGCGAGATCGGCACCGCGTTCGCCGCCGAACAGTGGTCTGCGAACGGGCCGGGTGCCGCGCGGCTACGAACAGGCGAACGCGTGCTCGACCGCCTTCGTGCTCTGCTCGCAGGACAGTTCGGTCGGCAGGCCTGGCCGATGGTGCTACGCAACGCGCTGAGCGGGAACCGCTGGGCCATGGTGGATTTCAACGACTACGGCGCGGCGGCTTCGCGTCAGCGGTGGCGTCGGCTCACTCGCGGTCGCGGCGGCGCAGCAGTTCGTTCACACTCACCGTGCGGCCGTCGCCGCCGTGGTGCCTGCCCTCCTCGGGGGCCCGGCCGATGTGGCGGCGGGAGGAGCGCAGTTCGGCCATCCAGCTCTCGATGCTGCTGCGGTTGGTGGTGTCCGGTCCGTTGTACGGCTCCGCGGGGGCCTCGGGTTCGGGTGCGCGGTGCGCGGGGACGTCGGAAGCGGCCGGAGCATCGGGCGGCAGGTGGTGCGGCGGACCGGGCGCGTCGGGGCGCTGTTGTGCGAGATCGACGGTGTGTTCCTGCGAGATGCCCGACAGCGGGCGTGGTTCCGGTGCGTGGGTCGGGCGCGGGGCGGGTGGCGTGATCGGTGAGACGGCGGGTCGCGGGCTGTGCTCGGGCAGGGTCACCGACGGCACACCGGCGTGCGATGCGTTCGGGTCCTGCGACAGGCCGGTGGGCGGCGCCGGTCGCGGCGGGTGCATGGGCGGTGCCGGCGGCCGTTGCTCCGCCTGGCCGGGCGAGCGAGGATCGTTCGGAACCTGCGAAATCCGCCGCGGGCGAATCGGTTCGCCCTGCGGGGGTGTGGGATTCCGTGGTGGTTCCGTGCGTGGCCTGGCCGGATCGAGCGGCGGCGGCGCGGGGGTCGGGTGCGGTGCGGGCGACGGCGGTACCCGGTCCAGCCGCCTGGTCGGCGCCTCGGCCTCGATCTCGGCGACCGTGCGCGGCTTGCGCCTGCGCGGCACCTTGTTGGCGGCGGTGACGGCGGGGATCTGCATGGTCACCGGATCGGTGATCGGCGTGGTCTTCACCAGGTCGACGACATCGCTACCGCCGACGCGCTCGTCATCGAGGATCGGCTCACCGAGCCCGACCTTCTCCTGCACCTTCTTCATCCAGGCAGGCGCCCACCAGCAGTCGTCGCCAAGGAGCTTCATGGTGGCCGGGACCAGCAGCATGCGCAGCACGGTCGCGTCGATGAACAGCGCGGCGATCATGCCGTAGGCGATGTACTGCATCATCACCAGGTCGGAGAAGGCGAACGCACCGGTGACGACGAGCAGGATCAGCGCGGCCGCGGTGATGATCCGGCCGGTCTGCGCGGTACCGATCCGCACCGCCTCGGTGGTGCTCGCGCCTTGGGCGCGCGCCTCGACCATGCGCGACATCAGGAAGACTTCGTAGTCGGTCGACAGGCCGTAGATGATTGCGATGATGAGCACCAGCACGGGCGACATGATCGGCTGCGGAGTGAAATTCAACAGTCCCGCGCCGTGGCCGTCGATGAAGATCCAGGTGAGGATGCCGAGCGTGGATCCGAGACCGAGGGCGCTCATCAGCGCGGCCTTGATCGGCAGCACCAGCGAGCCGAAGGTCAGGAACATCAGCAGCGTCGTCACGAACAAGACGAGCGCGATCATCAAAGGCATCCGGCCCAGCAGCGCGTTGATGCTGTCCTTCTGGATCGTCGGCTGACCGCCCACGAGCATGGTGACGCCGTCGGGCAACGGCAGCGAGCGGAGGTAATCGATGGTCGGATCGGCGTCCTGCGAATTGGTCAGCGTGACGGACGTGTTGTAGATGGTCTTGTCGTTGGGAGCCGTGCTGGGCGGATAAGCGAATTCGCCGGCCAGCCCGGGCGCTTTGCTCGCCTCCTTCACCACCTTGGCTACCTGGGGAGCGAGGCTGGGATCGTCGACTACGAAAACCAGTTCGATCGGATCCGATTTGCGCAGCGGAAAGATCGTGTCGAACTCTTTCTGCGCCAAGCGGGTCGGATTGTCCGGCGGCAGATACCGCTCGTTGATACCACCGAAGCTCAGATTCTTGACCGGGATGATCAGCAGCAGCAAGAGGATGCAGAGCGGGATCGCGATCTTGAGCGGATGCTTCATCACCCAGCGGGTGGAGCGCCCCCAGATACCGTTCTCCACCTCATCGGCGGTCTTGGTCTGGCGGAACCGCTTGAGGCCGAGCAGGTCGACCCGCTTGCCCAGCACCGACAGCATGGCGGGCAACACGGTGATCGAGGTCAGCGCCGCGAGGGTGACCGTCGCGATGGCGCCGTAGGCCACCGATTTCAGGAAGCCCTGCGGAAACAGCAGCATGCCGCCGAGGCTGGCGACGATCATCGTGGCGGAGAACACCACGGTGCGACCCGAGGTCATCACCGTTCGGCGGACGGCGGTCCTGGTGTCGTATCCCTCGGCGAGTTCCTCGCGGAAACGACTCACTATGAACAAGCCGTAGTCGATGGCCAGGCCCAAGCCGATCATCGAGACGACCGGCGAGACGAACGAATTCACCTCGGTGAACTCGGTGATGAACCGCACGATGCCCCATGCGCCGATCACGGTGAGACCACCGACGATCAGCGGCAATCCGGCGGCGACGATGCCGCCGAAGACGAAGAACAGCAGGACGGCCACCGCCGGGATGGCGAGGATCTCCATGCGCTTCTGGTCGTCGGCCATGGTGTCGTTCAGCGTGCCCGCCACGGCCTGCAGACCCGTCACCTGCACATCCACCCCGGGGATGAAGAAAACGTTCTTCACCTTCCGGTAGTTGCGCACCATCTCGGTGTCGTTGTCGCCCTTGATGGCGATGGAGGCGAAGGCGTACTTCTTGTCCTTGGAGCCGAAAACGGAGGCCTGGACCGGAATGTTCGCGCTGTTCCGCCAGTAGACACCGTTGATCTGGGTGATCTCGTCGGGATGCTCCCGGGGGAGACTTCCCAGATTCTCGAGGATCTTGCCGCTGAATTCCGGATCGTCGATGGTCTTGCCGTCCGGCGCCGTGTACAACACGATGACGTCGGATTTGTGATCCCGTTCGAAGGCACCGTCTTTGATTCGCGCCGCGCGCGCCGACTCCGAGGTCGGATCATCCCACCCGCTGGAGCTGAGGTGGTCCTCCAACCCGAGGCCGTAGCCACCGAGAGCCAGAAGACCGGCCACGACCACGCCGATGACGGCGAATCGCAGCCGGTATACCAGATCGCCCCAGCGTGTGAACACTAAGCGACTCCTTGGGCGGGGCGAGAGGTGAGCAGTGCCGACAGCGGCCGGAACGGCTGCAGCCAGGCACCCTCGTCGGGCAGCGAGTCGAGGCTCACCCGGGGCAGCGGTTCACGGAACACGCCCGGAATGTCCTCGAGGTCGATGAATTCGAGAGTATCGGATGTGACGGCCCAACTCGCGTGCTCGCGGAAGCCGAGCACCTGAACCGGCACTCCTTTGGCGGCGAGCGCCTCCAGCGGTTCGCGGAACGCCTGGCCGTCGGCGGAGGCGACCATGATGCCCGCCAAGCCCGCGCCGCGGCTGCGTAAGGCGATGTGCGCCAGCATGTCGGCGTCGACGTCGGAGTCCTCGTCGATCTTCGGTTTGGCGAAGACCGCGTAGCCGACGTTGCGCAGCGCCTCCACCCAGGGCCGCACGACGTCGGCGGTGCCGGGCGCGATGTTGGTGAAAACGGTGGCCTCGGGTTCCACCCGATGCACCGCGCCCACCGACAGTTCCGCGGTCCGGGCCAGCAGCCAGCGGCCGAGCGCGTCGAACCGCGGGCGGTAGGCGGCGGTCGGACGACCGCCAAGAATGGCGCCGAGGCCCATGTCGAGGTTCGGGGCGTCCCACACCAACAGGACGCGGCGCACGTCCGGCCCCGAGCTGCCCAGACCTTCCGCTCCGCCGCCGTGCACCTCCCCGGCAACATCGACCACTTCGTGGGCCATTTCACTGACGCTCATCGGTCGATCTTCCCCCATATGAGCTCCGTGATGGCGCTACCGGCGCGATGTGCCTTGCCCTCGAATTTCGTGACGGGCCGCTCGAAACCGATCGGCGCGGTGGCGCGATGCTCCGCGCTGACACCGCCCGTCGCCTCGTTGAGACCCGAGAGCAGGGGCTCCGCCATGCCGACCGCGTGGATGTGCTCTGCGTAGCCCGCGTGGTCGGTGGCGACGTGCAGCACACCGCCCGGCTTCAGGCGGTTGGCGATCAGCGCGACCGTCGCGGGTTGCAGCAGCCGCCGCTTGTGATGGCGCGCCTTCGGCCACGGGTCGGGGAAGAACACCCGGACGCCGGTCAGCGACTCCTCGGCAATCATGTTTTCCAGTACGTCGACCGCGTCGCCGCGCAGCAGGCGGATGTTCTCGATCCCTTCGCGCTCGACGCGCTGCACCAACTGCGCCAGGCCGGGCTGATACACCTCGATGCCGATCAGGTTCAGGTGCGGTTCGGCCTGCGCCATGACGGCCGTCGCGGTGCCCGTGCCACAGCCGATCTCGATGACCAGCGGAGCGTCGCGACCGAACCAGGCGGCGGCGTCCAGCGGCTCGTCGGCGACCTCGCGGCCGATCGAGGGCCACATCCGGTCCCAGGATTGCTGCTGGGTGGCGGTCAGCGCGCCCCTGCGCGACCGGAAGCTGGTGACTCGTGGGTACAGGCGGGAGCCGGTCTTGTGCCTGGGCCCGCCCTCGGCCGGAGCCGAAGCTGTGGACGGCGGGCCCGGAACTGACTCGGCAGTATGGTTCGCGGCGTCGTTCACGGCGTCCATTGTCCAGCATCCGGCGATCAGTGCGGCAAGCGGTTGTGCACGGGCCGCTGAGCAGGAGGTCAGGCGGCGCGCGCGGGCGCGATCCTCGGCTCGGTCGGCCGTTGCTGACGCAGCGGTCTTCCGAGCGCGACCTTGGCCGCGGTCACAGCCATCTCCAGCAGTCCGCGCACACCCGAGGGTGAGGCGGCGACCGACCAGACAGTGCTGTCGCCCGCGTCGCTCACCGGTTGCCCGGCGAACCGGTCTGCCAGCCAGTCCAGGCTGATCGGCGTGGACAGCGGCAGCAGCGAGAAGTGCTCGCTGAGCCGGTCGCGAACGTAGGTCACCGCGGCGCCGCCGCGACGGTAGCGCGCCACCTGGCCGTCGATGCCCTCGATGTGGATGACCTGGTCGTGGATGGGTTGCACCACCAGCAGCGGGCAGGCCGGCGTCGTATTGCCGAGCCGCAGATCGTCGAACATCGCCCGCAGCTCCGGGGTGTCGAGCACCTCGGCGAGCGGGCGGTCGAGGAAGTCGTCCACCTTCTTGCCCGCCAGCCCGAGGATCGCGCCGACCGGCGTCGCGTTCTCGGCGCGGACGACGAACCGGTGGCCGTCCGGGCTGAGCTCGTTGTCGATCAGCGAGCTCAGCGCGGGATACAGCCTGCGCAGGGCGGCGATGACGATGGCGGGCAGACCCGCGAAGGGCGTGCCGTTGAGCCGGTCGAAGACCTGGCGCGGGTCGCCGACCGGGGCGCCGAGCACCGCGCCGACGATGTCGAGTTCGGGGGCGTAGGTCGGCGCCATCTCGACCGTCCACGAGCTGGCCATGCCGCCGCCGGAGTAGCCCCACACGGCGACGCGGGTTTCCGGGCCGAGCCCGAGGGGGTCGAAGCGCAGGGCGGCGCGGATGCCGTCGAGCGCGCGGTAGCCGGGCTCGCGCGGCGCGCCGAAGTTCCCGTGCGGTCCCTCGTGGTCGGCGATGCTCACGGCCCAGCCGCGCCGCAGCGCGTTCGCGACCAGGAGCCATTCGAACTGGGTGATCGAACCGAGCGCCCGCGAGCCGTGACGCAGCGCGTAGGACGGCGAGCATTTCTCGGTCACCGCGTCCATCGCGGTCTGGAAGGCCAGCAGCGGGCGATCCTCGTCCGGTTCCGCGCCGATCGGAAGCAGTACGGTGGTGATCGCCGCTTCCGGTGCCCCGTGCAGATCACAGCTGCGGTAGAGTAACTGCCAGGCCGAGACCTGTTGCGGGACAATTCCGAACAGCGCCACTTCGATCTTCCTGCTGCGCAGAATGGTGCCCGGCGCCTTGGCCGCGAACCCTTTCGGCGGTCGATGGAACGGGTCCGTGCTGGGCAGCAAGGGCTTGCGGTCCGCGGGACAGGCGGGCTCCCGGTCGACAGCGCCGATGACATTCGCGGTCATCGCAACCTCCTCATCTTCGAGGTCGGTTGCCGCATGCGAAAGTTCAAGCTGCGCACCGGTTATGGTGCCGACCACTTCTGCAGGGTAAGTGACCGACCGGGCGTCTGGGAACCCCGCGATACACGGCATTCCCGGCACTAGACTCCCCGGCATGAGCAGACCGACAGTATTCATCACCGGCGCGGCGGCGGGCATCGGGCGGGCCACGGCCTTGCTTTTCGCTGCGCAGGGATACCAAGTCGGGGCTTACGACATCGATGAAGTCGGGCTGACCAGGCTTTCCGGTGATATCACAGCCAAGGGTGGCGTAGTTAACACAGGAGTGCTCGATGTGACGAACGCCACGCAGTGGGCGGAGCGGCTCGCGGAGTTCCACGCCGCGACGGGACGACTGGACATCCTGGTCAACAACGCCGGGATCCTGCGCGCGGGGCCGTTCGAGGAGATCGACATCGCCGCCCATCGGGCGATCGTGGAGGTCAACGTGGTGGGCGTGCTCACGGGGACACACAGTGCGTTCCGCTACCTGCGCGACACGCCGGGCGCGCAGGTGGTCAACCTGTGCTCGGCTTCGGCGATCTACGGCCAGGCCGAACTCGCGAGCTATGGTGCGACCAAGTCCGCCGTCAAGAGCTTCACCGAGGCGCTCGACCTGGAATGGGAGCGCCACGACATCCGCGTGCTCGCGATCTGGCCGCTGTTCGTGGCCACGGCCATGGTGGACGGCGTGACGACCGGGACGACGAAATCGCTGGGCGTACGACTGACCGCCGACGACGTCGCGGCCGGGATCTGGGAGGCCACCCGCAAGCGCGCCCGGCTGCCGAAAGTGCACTATGAGATCGGCGCGCAGGCGAAGGTGCTCGCGACGGTGGGGAAATACGCGCCGAACTGGATGGTGCGCACCGCCAACAAATACTTCAGTGGCAGCTGAGCCCGTCGAACCTGCCCGGCGAGCCGACTTCTGACACAATTGCGCACCATAAAAGGGGGTGTGTGCAGCATGCCGACAGCCACTGATTCCGATGGGCCGCTGCGGGAGCGTGGCGTGCCGACGTCCGCGCACGATCAGCTCGACAAGCTGCTCGCCGAGCTGCGCTTCGGCACCGGGCGGGATCCGCAGATCGGGTACGCCGCGGCGGCGGCCGTCAGCGCGTGGCGCAAGCCGCCGCGCATCCAGGTGACCGGGCGCGCGCACGCGGGGCGGACAACGGTGCTGCACGCGCTCGCGCTCATGTCTGCGGTGGAGACCGATCCGGTGGACCGGCCGGATGCGCCCGACCCCGACCTCGACGCCGACATCGTCGTCTACGTGCTGTCGGCCGCGCCGACGCCGGCCGATCGGAGGGTGCTGGCCACGCTGCCGCCGCAGCGCACGATCGCGGTGCTGAACAAAGCCGACGCGATCGGCTCTCGCTGGGGCGATGCCGTGGCCTCGGCCCAGCAGTACGGCAGCCAGCTGCGGCTTCCGGTGGTTCCGGTGGTCGCCTCGCTCGCGATGCGCACCAGGGCGGGCGCGCTGACCGGCGCGGAGCTGGACCTGCTGCGCAAACTCGCCACCGAAGCCGACCCCGCGTTGCTCCTCGCGCCGGACCTGTTCGTCGCACCGGGGCCGGATGCCGCCGAGCGCGAGGAACTGCTGCGCCGCTGGGATCTGTACGGCGTGGCCTGCGCGTGCACGGCCCTACGGCACGAGCCGGATCTCGCTCCGCAGGCGCTGCTGCAGATCTTGCACGCGGCCAGCGGCATCGACGCGCTCCACCAGTTGCTGCACCGCCGCTACGAACAAGTGTCCGCGCTGCGCGGCGGCGAGCTGCTCGACGAGCTGGCCCGGCTCGCCGCCCGCGCGGTCCCGGAGGAGGGCGGCCGGGCGCGCGACCTCCTGGAGTCCTATCTGTACAGCGACGACGCCGTCTGGCTCGGACTCTGCGCGGGCCTGGCGGGGCCCGAAGTGGCCCATCTCGCCGCAGGGTATTCCGCGCCCGCTCCTTCCGACGCCGACGATGCGCTTGCCCGCGCCACGCGCTGGCACGCGGTCGTCACCAGCGATATGCCCCCGGCCGCCCGCCGCGCCGCGTTGCGGGTGCACAACGGGTACGTCCGACTATGGGAACGGATGAGCAGTGCCGGTCTCTGAGCCGCCGGAATCGGCGTCGCCTGGTGCGGCTGCCGCGGTGGATCCGCCTTCTCACCCGGCGGGCGACTCCGCCGACGGCGAAGCCGAGCGCCCCGCCGCGCTCGTCCCCGAGCTCGCGGCCGTGGTGGAGCGATGGAATCCGCAAGGTATGGCGCTGCTGCGCGCGGTGCACGACTCCGGTGGCGCTCGTGCGGTCACGGTGATCGGCCCCGCCGACGTCAACACGACCTTGTTGCGCACCGAGTTGGCCCGGTTCGAACCGCGCCTCACGCTGTCGGAACCCCGCGCCGACGCCGTATCGGAGTCCGCCCCGCCCGCGGTGGCGTTGATCCTGCTCGACGCGGGCACCATCATCGGCGCGGACACGCTCGGGGTGGTCGATCGGTTGCGCGCGGACGGCGCCCGCCTGCTGCTCGCGATGAACGGCGTCCACGCCCACCGGGACTGGCACGCCGTGCGGGAGCGCGACCTGGAGTTGCTCGCCGCGTCGGGCGCGGGCGATCTGGACATCGTGCCGGTCTCGGCGCGGCTCGCGGCCGCCGCACGCGCCGCGGGCGACGCCGGACTGCTCGATCGCTCCGGTGTCGGCGCATTGCACGCGCGGCTCACCGCGGCAGCCGCCGCAGGCGGTGACCGGCCGGGTGCGGTGACCGGCCGGGTCCTCGCCGACACGCGTCGACGGGTGGCCGAACAGGTGGCGGTGCTGCGCTCCGGCGCCGAAGCGGCCCGGCTGCGCGAGGAGCGCGCCCTTCTGTTGGCCGGTCGCGACGGGGGGCGCGCCACCGCGATGTCCACCCTGCGCGGGCAGCTGCACCTGGCCCGGGTGGACCTGATGACCGAGATCGGCGCGAGCATCCGGGCGCTGCACACCGCCGTGCGCGCCGAGCTGGACCGGCTGCGGCCCGCCGAGCTCGGCGGCTACCCCACTCGGCTGCAGCAGGCCGTCACCGAACTGACCGGCGCCCTCGACCACGACATCGACCAGCGCATCGCCGAACTGAGCGCCCGGATCGAGAGCACGGATCGGGGTTCGCCTACGCGGCGCCGCGACCAGGCCCCTCGGGTCGGCCCGGATCCCGAGCCACGCCATCGGGGTGTCGAAGATCACCTTATGATCGCGCTCGGCGCGTCGGCCGGTGTCGGTCTGGGTCGCTTGCTGGTTGCTCCGTTTTCCCTGGTATCGGCCCTCGACGTCGCGAGCGTGCCGGTAACGTTGCTGCTCGGCGGCGGTGCGGCGGCGTGGGTGGTCCGAGCACGCCGCCAGCTGGCCGATCGAGCGCACATCCGGCAATGGGTCGCCGACGCGTTGGTCAACGTAAAAGCGCAGCTCGAGCAGCGCGTGGTGACCGCACTCGTGGAAGCGGAGACCACTTTGGCCGATCACGTGGTCCAGGCAAGCACCGCGCGAATGGTCGAGACGGATCGCAGGGTGGCCCGGCTGGAGGCCGAATTGCGCCGGATGGCGGCCGAGCAGCCGGGGCAGCTCGCCGCATGCGAGCGCGACGTCCGGATCCTCGATCGCTGGATCGCGCCTGTTGAAACGAACGACCAATTGGGTACACAGTGAGGAACCCGATACCGTACCGGCCGTCACATCGCGTTAACCTCTATTCAGGAACTTGGGCGTCCGCTAAGTCCTGATCTGCCGCCCTCCTGGGGTGCGCGTTCGACCGGTCGGAGCGGGCGCCTTCCCGCCAACGGTGGCGCTCGGTGCATTCGCGCTGGTCATGGGCCTAGGGCCAGGCGGCGGAGCATCGAACAGCCGCCCATCTCAGGAGAGTTTTCATGACGTCAGCGACCATTCCTGGTCTTCGTGGATCCGACGGCAAGGCGCCGACCGAGCACAGCGAACTACTCGCCTGGGTACAAGAAGTCGCCGAACTCACCCAGCCGGATCGAGTGGTGTGGGCAGACGGCTCCGACGAGGAATGGGAGCGGCTCACCGAGCAGCTCGTCGCGGCGGGGACGTTCAAGCGGCTGGACGAGAAGAAGAAGCCGAACTCCTTCCTCGCCCTCTCCGATCCCTCCGACGTGGCCCGGGTGGAGTCGCGCACCTACATCTGTTCGAAGACCGAGGCCGACGCGGGCCCGACCAACAACTGGGTCGACCCGACCGAGATGCGCGCCACGATGACCGAGCTGTACCGCGGGTCGATGAAGGGCCGCACCATGTACGTGGTGCCGTTCTGCATGGGCCCGCTGGGCGCCGAGGACCCGAAGCTGGGCGTCGAGATCACCGACTCCGAGTACGTCGTCGTGTCGATGCGCGTGATGACCCGCATGGGCGCCGCCGCCCTGGAGAAGCTGGGCGCCGACCGCCCGTTCGTGAAGGCGCTGCACTCCGTGGGCGCGCCGCTGGCCGACGGCCAGGCCGACGTGCCGTGGCCGTGCAACGACACCAAGTACATCACCCACTTCCCCGAGGATCGGGAGATCTGGAGCTACGGCTCCGGCTACGGCGGCAACGCGCTGCTCGGCAAGAAGTGCTACTCGCTGCGGATCGCCTCGGCGATGGCCCACGACGAGGGCTGGCTGGCCGAGCACATGCTGATCCTGAAGCTGATCTCCCCGGAGAACAAGGCCTACTACATCGCCGCCGCGTTCCCCAGCGCCTGTGGCAAGACCAACCTCGCGATGATCCAGCCGACGGTGCCGGGCTGGCGCGCGGAGACCTTGGGCGACGACATCGCCTGGATGCGCTTCGGCAAGGACGGCCGTCTCTACGCGGTGAACCCCGAGTTCGGCTTCTTCGGCGTCGCGCCGGGCACCAACCGCAGCTCCAACCCGAACGCCATGGCGACCGTGGAGGCGGGCAACACCGTCTACACCAACGTCGCCCTGACCGATGACGGCGATGTGTGGTGGGAGGGCCTGGAAGGCGAGCCCGATCACCTGATCGACTGGAAGGGCAACGACTGGTACCAGCGCGAGACCGAGACGCTGGCCGCGCACCCGAACTCCCGCTACTGCACGCCGATGGCGCAGTGCCCGATCCTGGCGCCCGAGTGGGACGACCCGCAGGGCGTGCCGATCTCGGCGATCCTGTTCGGCGGCCGCCGCAAGACCACCGTCCCGCTGGTCACCGAGTCCTTCGACTGGCAGCACGGTGTGTTCATGGGCGCGACGCTGTCCTCCGAGCAGACCGCGGCCGCCGAGGGCAAGGTCGGCACCGTCCGCCGCGACCCGATGGCCATGTTGCCGTTCCTCGGCTACCACGTCGGGGACTACCTGGGCCATTGGATCAACGTCGGCAAGAACGCCGACGCGGGCAAGCTGCCGAAGATCTTCTACGTGAACTGGTTCCGCCGCGGCGGCGACGGCCGCTTCCTGTGGCCGGGCTTCGGTGAGAACTCCCGCGTGCTGGAGTGGATCATCGGCCGTATCGAGGGTTCCGCCCACGCCGAGGCGACCGCGATCGGCAACGTGCCGACCGCCGCGCAGCTCGACCTGGAGGGACTGGATGTCGACCCCAAGGACGTCGACGAGGCGCTCGTCGTGAACGCCGACGAGTGGCGCAAGGAGATCCCGCTGATCGAAGAGTGGTTCGAGTTCGTCGGCGACAAGCTGCCTTCCGGCGTGCGTGACGAGTTCGAGGCGCTCAAGCAGCGTCTGGGCTGACACTCCACCCAAAGTAGCATTCGCCCGCACCATCCGGCAGATGGTGCGGGCGATTTGTTCTGCGAGACAAACGTTTCCGTGTTCAGCGCGGTCCGGAAGCGCCCTTCGAGCATCGCGGTCGGCCGTGGAGCTCGCCGGACCACTCCGCGCGGTCCGCACTCTACGAACCATGGCTTGTCGTCCAGCGCGGTCGTCGCTCTACCGCGCGGAGATCGCGGATCATGGCTGCCGGAAACGGCGACACCGTGGCGGTTATAGAATCCCGAGGGCTTCGAGCTGATCCAAAATTTCCGACACTCGTGTGTGAATCGATCTCATACACGCGACGAGGGGCACATCGTCATCGGTATCGGGAACATTGACGACGACAGTCGCCACGAGTCGGTTGTTGTATGTGAGCTGAGATTGTGTGAACCCAGGGCGAAGCTTCAAACGGAAATGCTTGAAAACAGCTCCCGGCACGAGTTCGTGGACTGCCAGTCCTGGAATATCCACGACTTCGTAGTCATCCGATGGTGCGAAAATCAGCTCGGTCCTGAACGAGTTGGTGACGAGCACTCGGCGGTGCGCGTCACGGTCGACGAGTTCGCGGAGAAGTCCGAGTGGGTGATGTGTCGGCTGCGGATCGTTATATGGCTGATGGCGGAGAATTATCGCTGTGGTCGTGGCGTCGAATATCTCCTGAACGCATATCTCCTCACCCCTGCTGTCCGTGCTGCTCAGCAAGATCGGGAAATGCTCCGCGTGCGGGTAGACGGCGTGGTCGAGTGCGGCCCTCGAGTTGGTGAGCGCGTCACCGGTGATCAGTCCCCACTCGTCGGGCACCTCGGATACGCTCACCGCGGCTACCTGGCAATCGATCTCGTTCTCGTATTCCAGGCTCGGGGAAAGGTCGACTCGGACTTCGACCTGGTTCGCGTTCTGGTATTCCGAGATCATGCGTTCGAGGTCATTGATGTGGTGTCCCGCGCGAGCAAGCTTGTGCCGTGCGCTTGCGATGCCGGTGACACCGTTCATAACGTTGAGCATACCGATCGGTCTGACGGGGCGGCTTGGTTATTCGGCGAACGGGGACATCCGGATCATGGCCAGGAAACCCGCCCTGTTGAGCCAATGAATCCGGCCTTTCGGCATCGCCTTCGCTTCCGCTCGGAAGGCGGCGACGACATGCCGTGCGAACTCCAGTCGCGGGTGCCGCCGCAGCAGTTCGGCGACCCACTCGCGGTCCAGTTCCGCCAGTCGCGTCCCGAGTACGTCCACCGAGGCTCCCGCGGAGACGAAGCCGCCGGGGTCGCCGAGATCGTCGGCGACCCCGGGCGTGATGTGGGCGGCGATGGCCGCGCCGATCGCTTCGGCCCGTTCCGGCGGCGCGCCCGCGCCCAGTGCGACGGCGGCCGCCCGTTCGCCGCCGACCACGGCGAAACACCGTCCGGGCGTGGGATGTTCGAGTTGCAGGTCGTGCAGTAGACAGGAGACGTAGACGAGCTCGTCGTCGTAGGCGGCGCCGTCGAGATCCGCCAGGACCCGTCCGAAGTAGTAGGTCCGCAGCGAATGGTTCAGCACGTGCGGCGACAGCGACTCCCGCGCCTCGGTCTCCGCCGCGACGGCGAGCTGGGAGTCGGGTAACCGCAGGCCGGCGAACTCCAGCCGCCCGCGTCCCCGCCTGCCCAGTGCCAGCCGGAGCCGGTTGGGCGCCATGGCGGGCAGCGTGCGTGCGGTCGCGACGGCCAACGCGCGGCGTTGCTCTTTCGACAGAGCGCCCCCGGTGCGGGTGGCCCATGCCCAGTCGAGGCCCGTCGGTGCGGCCACGATTCCTCCTTCTGGTCGGAACTCGGTGTGCACTGAAGTCAAGCGTGTGTCCGGATCCGCGGCGAGTGGCGGAAATGACAGTATTGCTCGGATTCGTGCCAAACTGGGGACGATGAAGCAAGTCGTGGCGCTCGCGCTGGACGGGGTGATGGCCTTCGACCTGGCCTGTGCTGTTCAGGCGTTCCGGCACGGGCCGGGCAAGACCGGCGAGCCGTCCGGGTTCGAGATGCGGACCTGTGGGGTGCGTCCCGGTCCGGTGTGGACACCCAACGGCTTCGAATTGCGCGTGGAGCACGGGCTGGAGGCGTTGGCGGAAGCCGATGTCGTCGTCGTGCCCGGCATCGGTATCCCGACCCTGCCCACCCCACGGGAGGCGCTCGTCGCATTGCGCGGCGCGGCCGCGCGGGGCGCGACCATGGTGAGCATCTGCGTCGGCGCGTTCGTCCTGGCCGAGGCCGGGCTGCTGGACGGACGACGCGTGACTACGCACTGGGCCTATTGCGACGAGTTCGCCGAACTGTATCCGGCGGTGCGTTTGGACCCGACGGCCCTCTACGTCGATGACGGTGACGTGCTGACGTCGGCCGGGCTGTCGGCGGGTCTCGATCTGTGCCTGCACATCGTCCGCCGCGAGCTGGGCGCGCACGCGGCGGCGGAGCTGGCCAGGTGGAACGTCACCGCGCCGCACCGGGAAGGCGGTCAGGCGCAATACATTCCGGACGCGCCCGCCGCGCGTACCGATGGCGGTCTCGCCGCGACGATGGCCTGGGCGGTGGCGGAACCAGCTGCGGCGGTGGATGTTTCGGCGCTGGCCGCGCACGCGCTGATGAGCGAGCGGACCTTCATCCGCCGTTTCAAGGCGCAAGTCGGCACCACGCCGCGGCGGTGGCTGGATGCCCAGCGCACCGCACGGGCGCGCGAGCTTCTGGAAACCACGCGTTTGCCAGTGGAAGTCGTCGCGGTAAAGGCCGGGTTCGGCAGCGTCACCGCGCTCCGGGCGCACCTGCGTGCGGCGACGGGCGCGACACCGGCCGCGTATCGCCGGTCGCTGGGCCGGTGAACGCACCGGGGTGAAGTGCCTGGTGCGGCGAATAACCTTGCGGGGGAGATGATTCGGTTGTGCCGACCTCGGCGCTCGGGAGTCGGGCGGTCGGATCGGTGTCCCGCGTCACACTCTAGTTCGCGAAATTCCCACGGACCGATCGGTTTAGCCGGATGGGAAAGGGGGTAATGATCTTGTCGAGAGATTTCGTGTATTCGTAACCTATGCTTGGCGTGTTCTTCCTTCCGCATCACCCAGTCGGATTACTGGCGGTTAACTGATCGACTGAACGACTTCCCTACCGATATCGGACCCGCGATGCCGCGGCGCACGGCGAGATCGACGCGAGAGGTGGATGGAGCATGGCCGATCCGGAGATGACGATGTCGGTTGCCCCGATGGTGGCCGAATTCGAGTTCGAGACCGTGAGTACCCCGCTGCGCCGGGCCGCGGGACGGCTGCGCGCGGTGCTGCCGCCCGGGTGGCGCGTCGAGATCGTCGACGCACCACCCCGGCGTTACGGCAACCGTGCTCCGCTGCTGCGTGTGGTCATGCCACCGGAGTGATCAGCCGGTCCAGCCGAGCGGCATGAGCAGCGACTTCTGCTCGCAGAACGAATCGAGACCCTCCGGGCCGTTCTCGCGGCCGAGTCCGGAGGCTTTGTAACCGCCGAACGGCGAACTCGGATCGAACGCGTACCAATTGATCGCGTAGGTGCCGGTGCGCACCCGCGCCGCGATCTCGGCGCCGTGTTCGATATCGGTCGTCCACACCGAGCCCGCGAGACCGTAGACCGAGTCGTTGGCGATGGCCACGGCCTCGTCCTCGGTCTCGTACGGGATGACCGAAAGCGCCGGTCCGAAGATCTCCTCTTGGGCGATGGTCGACTTGTTGTCCACGTCGGCGAAGATTGTCGGCTCGACGAACCAGCCCCGGTCCAGCCCCTCCGGGCGACCGCCGCCGAGCACGAGTCGCGCTCCCTCGGCCTTGCCCTTGGCGATGTAGCCCTCGACCCGATCGCGCTGGCGTTCGGAGATCAGCGGACCCAGCTGCACGCTCGGGTCGTTCGGGTCGCCCACCTTCATCGTCTTCACGTGTTCGACCAGCGCGTCGAGAATCTCGTCGTACCGGCTGCGCGGGGCGAGGATGCGGGTCTGCGCGACACAGCCCTGCCCGCTGTTCATCAGGCCGGAGAACGCGAGCACCGGGATATTGGCCGCGACGTCCATGTCGGGCAGCAGGATCGCCGCCGACTTGCCGCCGAGTTCGAGCGAGACGCTCTTGAGCTGACCGGTGGCGATGGCGCCGATCTTGCGGCCGACCGCGGTGCTTCCGGTGAAGGTCACCTTGTCCACGCCGGGGTGTGAGACGAGGTACTCGGCCGCGTCGGGCTCGGCGGGCAGCACCGAGAGCACGCCTTCGGGCAGGCCCGCCTCGGTGAAGATGTCGGCGACCAGGTTCGCCGTGAGCGGAGTCAGCGGGGCGGGCTTGAGCACGATGGTGCAACCGGCCAGCAGGGCGGGCGCGAGCTTGTTGACCGCGAGGAACAGTGGGACGTTCCACGCGGTCACCGCCGCGACGACACCGCGCGGCTCGCGGGTGACCCGAGTGGTGCCGAACCCGCCCACCCGGGTCTCCGACCACGGGAAGGACTCCGCCAGGGCCGCGTAGGCGTCCAGTGCGGCGACCGCGGGCAGCTGGTTCAGCGTCATCGCGATCATTTGCGGCGCGCCGACCTCGGCGGTCAGCGCGGCGAGCAGATCGGCGGAACGCTGTTCGATCAGCCGGGCGGCGCGGGTGAGTACCTCGGCTCGCTCCTTCGGGGGCGTGGCGGGCCACGGTCCGTGATCGAAGGCGTGCCTGGCCGCGGCGACCGCGGCGTCGACATCCGCCCGGCTCACCGCGGGGACGCTGCCCACCGGCTCGACCGTGGCCGGCGAGATGACCTGGATGCGCTCGGCGGTGGCTGGCGCGGTCCAGCGGCCGCCGATGAACAAGCTGTCGTAGTGCATGAGAACACGTTACAGTTTTGCCTCCGCATTGTCTGTAACCTGTTCCAGTTTTGCGGCGCGGCGACGCCCTGGCCAGTGTGAATCCCGACCTCTCGGTTCGCTTTTCGCAGAACGCACTATTGCGTTCTGTTGCTGGAAGGGGGATGCTGTATCGACATATCAGCTCGCTCCATTACCGAATCGTTACCGCAAACTGGGGAGTCCGAGTCATGGCGGTGCAAGTGATCGGCCGGTCGCTGATGACCAGTGATCAAACCGAGCATCAGGCTAAGAGTGTCGGCAGCGGCGGGTGGGTGGTCTCGTTCCTACCCGGACGCACCCTGACAATCGAGCAGGCGACGGCGGCTATGCAGGCCGCGGAGGCGGTCGCCGCCGTAGGGATGCTGGCCGACCTGGTCGGGCTCACCACGCTCGAGACCGTCGGGTTGGCGATGCGCGAATCGCCGTGGAGCGAGCCCGTGCACGCTCCCTGTGGGAAGCGGCACTGGCGTCGCGGATGGCTGGAGCCGTACTTCGGCTAACTTTTGGTTGCCACCACGACCAGATTGCTCACAAGTAACTCACGCACCATCGGCACCCGGATCAACCACCACGCCCAGCGGGGGTGGTAGCGAGGGAAGACCGTGTGCACCTCCGCCGGAGTACGTGCCGTCCAGCGCAATCCGTCAGCGGCCCGCACCGCGAACAGCGACGTGCCGAACCTGTTCTTGGGTTCGCGCCCGTGCTTGCGCCGATACCGCCGGGCGGCGTACTCGCCACCGAGGTAGTGCCACGGCCCGGTCTCGTGGCCGCCGAACGGGCCGTGCCACACCGTGTAGGAGAGCACCATCAGCCCGCCCGGCCTGGTCACCCGCACCATCTCGTCGGCCATCACCCACGGCTTCGAGACATGTTCGGCGACGTTCGACGAGAAACAGATGTCGACAGCGTCGTCGCGGAACGGCAGCGCCATCCCGGACCCGCGGACCGCGCCCGCCACGGAAAGGCCCGCGGCGTGCATCTCCGTCGGGTCGGGCTCCACCGGAATGTAGCGAGCCCCCGTACGGGCGAACTCGTCCGCGAAGTAGCCCGGACCGCCGCCGACGTCGAGTATCGTCGCCCCGTCCAGCGACCGGCCGGTGAGATCGGCGTAGAAGTCGGCGATCAGCGCCGCGCTGTCGGCGGCCAGACCTCCGTAGAACAGGGCCGGGTCGGTCTGCTCGAACCGGAAACTGCCGAGCAGTCGCAGCGACCGGCGCAGGGTCGCCCGGCGGGCGAACCGAGGCGAACTCCTGCGTGTCGGCGTCTTCGCGGCTTTGAGCACGGCGCCGAGTCTCGCACAACCCGGATGCCGGCCTGCTCGGGCGGGTGCTCGGGATAGGGTGTAGCGCGACGTCCGACATTCCCACCGGGACCTACTGACCGAGAGAAGCTCCACCGTGCGCGAAGTCCTCCTGCTCTGCTGGCGCGACACCGGGCACCCACAGGGCGGCGGCAGCGAGCGGTACCTCGAGCAGGTCGGCGCGCAGCTCGCGGCACGCGGGGTTCGAGTCACCCTCCGTACCGCCCGCTATCCGGGGGCGCCGCGGCGCGAACACGTCGACGGCATCACCATCAGCAGGGCGGGCGGACGCTACACGGTGTACCCGCGAGCGCTGGCCGCGCTCCTGCTGGGCAGGATCGGTCTCGGCCCGTTGCGCGGCGTGCGGCCGGACGCGGTGATCGACACCCAGAACGGCATACCGTTCTTCGCCACCGCCGTCACCGCGGCCCCGTCGGTGGTGCTGGTGCACCACGGTCACCGGGAGCAGTGGCCGGTCGCGGGCCGGCTGGTCGGCCGCGTCGGCTGGTGGATCGAGTCGTGGCTGTCGCCCCGCGTACACCGCCGCAATCAATATCTGACCGTTTCCCTGCCGTCGGCGGAAGAGCTGGCCACCCTCGGTGTGGACCGCTCCCGAATCGCGGTGGTTCGCAACGGGGCCGAACCTGTTCCAGTGGACGCACCCACCGGCGCCGCGGAAACCCGCACTCCCACACCAACTGTCGTGGTGCTGTCCCGGCTGGTGCCGCACAAGCAGATCGAGGACGCGCTCGCGGCCGTGGCCCGGCTGCGCGACCGCATCCCAGGTCTGCGCCTCGACGTGATCGGCGGCGGCTGGTGGGCGGACAACTTGCGGGACAACGCCCGCGAACTCGGTATCGCCGACGCCGTCACCTTCCATGGGCACGTGGACGAGCGCCGCAAGCACGAACTCCTCGCGCGCGCCTGGGTGCATGTGCTGCCTTCCCGGAAGGAGGGGTGGGGGCTCGCGGTGATCGAGGCGGCACAGCACGGTGTTCCGACGGTCGGCTATCGCAGCTCGCGCGGGCTCACCGATTCCATTGTGGACGGCGCCACCGGAATCCTGGTCGACGACGTCGCCCAGTTGGCCGACGCCGTCGGCGACCTGCTGGACGATCCCGGCGCGCGCACGGTCATGGGGGAGAAGGCCCGCGCCCGCGCGCGCGAATTCTCTTGGGAGCAAACCGGAAACGGAGTCGACGAAGTATTGGCGGCGGCCGCCCGCGGCGAGCACACGAGCGGGTTGATCGCGCCGCGGACGGTGGACTGAAATCGTGCGTCAGTTCCGTGATCGCGAGCGGAATCGTGCGCCGAGAGCGGTTAGTGTGCCTGCGACGAGCACCGCGACCCAGAGCAGGTGGGCCGCGGCGGCGACGGAGCGTTGTGTGGTCGTCGAGGTACCGCGCTCGACGACACCGGGCACGCGATACAGCGCCAGGTCCGCGTCCTCGTAGACCTGTTCGACCTGGGCGAGAGTCGACGCCGATGCGCCGACCGGTCCAGGGGTGGTCCGTTCGACGAGGATCCAGCCAACGCCGAGGCGGGCGAGGTCCGCGGGCGCGCCGCCGTGGAGCAGCAGGTTCTCCACTTCTCGTGCGCGGGCGCCTTCACCGGAGACGGTGCGTCCGCGCACCGGGAGTTCGCCCGTCTGCAAGACGTCGTTGGGCAGCATGCGCGGGGCGGGGTCGAGCACGGGAGCCGCGCCGCTGTAGCGGAACTTGCGGAACATTCCGCCCGGCAGCACCGCGACGTCGCCCGGACCGTCCATCCTTGCGGCGACCTGCTGCCAGCCGGCGGGATAGTGCACGGGACGGACGGCTCCACCGACGCCCCAGGCGAGGTCGTAGAGCGGCAACACCAGAAGCGCCACGAATACCGCTGTGACCGTTGCCGTCGTGGCCGGAGACGCCGTCGCGGGCCGGGCGGTCGTCGCGTCCGCGCGGGAAAGACGCCGAGCCGTCACCACGCACCCCGCCGCCGCGCACAACGCGAAAGCGGGCATGGCCAAGGCCGCGTACTTCTGGGTGTCGCGCAGCAGACCCGCGCCGGGAACGTGGGCGACCAGCCATTCCAGTGCGTGCATGCCCCACGCGGTCGCGCCGAGCGCGGGGAATAGGATCGCGATCACGGCGAGCAGCAGCAATGCCCGGCGGACGTGGCGGTTGTCGGGATCGGGGCCGCCGGTGGCGACGGAGCGCACGCCCAGCACGACTATCGCCAGCAGTACCAGCGTGCCGATCGCCGCCAGCGGTGTGGTGCGCGAGCCCGGTACCGCCTCGGCGTTCCAGATCCCGCCGAGACCGGCCAGGCTCCCGAGCGTGCCCAGACCGGGTTCGGCCCGCGCGGCGAAGGCCGCGATACCCGCGGGATCGGATGGCTCCGCGCCCGCGCCGGACAGCGCGGTCGCGGCCAGCCATGGCGCGGAGGCGGCCAGCCAGAGGACGAACGTCGCGGCGAGTTGACGTCGATGGACCAGGGCGAAAGCGGTCACGCCCGCCAGCAGCGCTCCGGTCGGAGTGAGTCCGGCCGCTGCGAGCGATCCGGCCAGGGCCGCCCAGGTGGATGCCGCTCGGACGGTCGCGCGCGGCGCCGCTGTGACGCTGAGCCGATTCGGCCCGCCTTCGCCCGCCGTGCCGGTTGGTACGGAGTTGCGCGGATGTTCGGCTGAATCGGCCGGAGCGGTGTCGTCGGAACGATGGGAGGAGCCGGGCGCGGCTGGTTGCCAGTGGGGCTCGGCTGCGGCTACCCCGCCGGGGTGTCCGGGTGAGTGGCGCGTAGCCAGTGGTGGTTCGGCTCGGCCGGTCGACCCGGTGTGCTCACGGGCCTCGGTCGGTGCGACTCCGCTCGCACGATCGGACACGTGGTGCGTAGTCGCCGGCGCTTCCCCTGGGACAGCTGTTTCGGAACGCGGGCCGTTACCGGTGATGTCAGCAGGCGCTTCGCTGGGGTGCTCGATTGTGTCCGGGGTGCCCAGCGGTTCGCCGTGCGGGGTGGACTCGGTGGTGTCGGCCGAGGCGGGTGTGTTCGAAGGGATCCGTCGGCGTCGCTTCGCAGTGGCCGTACCTCGAAGGCGGTAAGCGGCCAGCCCTGTCCACGGCAACGCCGCATAGCCCGCGAGCAGGCTCCAGTGTCCCTGGAGCAGCCGCTCGGCCACGTACGGATTCCACAACGCGACCGTCGCGGCGACCAGTTGCGGGCCGAGCGACGCGCGCAGCAATTCACGCGCGAGCGTCGCCGCTCCGTACGCCGCGGCCCACAGTGCGACGAGCAGAATCGCCTTGACCACCAGCCCGCCGTCCGCGAACGACGTCAGCGCCGCGAGCAGAGCGTCCTGTGGCACCGCCCGTGGCGCGGCGTCGCCGAGGCCGAGCGCCGCGTCGGTCGGATAGTTGCGCGGCGTGCTCACCGCGTCCCGCAACAACAGATACCCCGGCGCGAGCAACGGCCCGGCGACGAGCAGCGCACCGGCCGCGCTGTATGCCGCGACCACCGCTCGAGTCCGACTGCTCCCGCTCACGCCTGAGCACTGTACGTCCCGGCCACCACCGCCGCCGATCCAGCGGCGTCGGCGCGGAAATGTCACGGCTGAATCCGGGGGGACCGCGGGGGTGCTGTGTACCAGCGCCGTCGCAGCCGGCCGTACTCCGGTATCAGCTGGCGGGCGCACCGTCTGATCTGGGGTGATGTGCTGCCGCGAGGATGACGAGGACCAGGGTGGGTGCTGTGTGGTCGCGAGTCTGTCGAGGCCGAAAACTGTCGGGACGCCGGCGAGCGCATTGCCTGTCCCATGGTCCGGCGGGGCGCGACGGGCGGTGGTCCGTGCGAGTGGGACGATGGGCGGCGTGTCTGCTGTCCGTCGGTTTCCTGTGGTGGCGGATCTGACGTGGGTGACGGCCGGTGCGATGACCGCGAACGTCGCCGGGTATCTGCTGCAACTGCTGGCCGGGCGGTGGCTGGGCGTCACCGGGTACAGCGAGTTCGCGAGTCTGCTCGCCGTCCAGCTGCTGTGCGCGGTGCCCGCGCTGGCGTTGCAGAACGTGGTGGCCAGGGAACTCGTTCGCGGCGCGGGAACGGCGGCGCTGCGCGGGCTGCAGTGGCGCTGCGCGGTGATCGTCGCCCTGGTGGCCGCGGTGCTGGTGCCGCTGGTCGCCGTCACGTTGCACGCCGGAGTGGCCGCCACCGCGGCGGCACTGGGCGCGGCGCCCGCGCTGGTGCTGTTGTCCGGCGAGCAGGGCGTGCTGCAGGGCAGCAAGCGGTTTCGAGCGCTGGGAGTCGTGCTCGGCGCCGCCGGGGTCGCCCGGGTCGCGCCCGCGCTGATAATCCTCGCGCTGGGCGGCGGCGCGACGATCGCGCTGTGGGCCGCCGCATGCGGCATCGCGACGGCGGCAGTGCTGGCCAGGATCGTCGCAGGTGCGCCGTCCGAGCGCGCCCGAAACGAACCCGGCGAGGTCTCCGCGCCCGGAGTGCTGCCGGTGCTGCGGGCCGCCCAAGTGCAGGCGGCGATGATGGCTCTCTCGTCGGCGGACCTGATCGTGGTCCGGATCGTGCTCGACGACGTGGACGCCAGCCGTTACGCCCTCGGCACCATCGCCACGAAGATCGCCTTCTGGCTGCCGCAGGCGGTCGGTGTCGTGCTCTATCCGCGAATGGCGCAGCCGACGCACTCGGCGAGCGCGATCCGGGCCGCGCTGGCGGTGCTCAGCGGCATCGGTCTCGTCGCCGTGCTCGGGGCCGCGCTGGCCGCGCCGCTCGCCCCGCTGCTCGCGGGCGAGGACTACGCCCCGATCCAGGGCCTGCTGTGGTTGTTCGCGTTGCACGGCGCGCTGCTGGCCGTGCTGCAAGGCGCGGTGCTCTCGGCCATCGCCGTCGACCGCACTTCCCTCGCACTGGTCACCTGGCTGGGCCTGGTCGTCGAAGTCACCCTGATGCTGGCGCTGGCCCGCTCGATTCCGGCGCTGATCACCACGGCGGTATCGGTCGCGGCCACCACCACCGTCGTGGTCGCCGTCATGGTCCTGCGCGCGGCCGACCACACGGCGCGCCCCGAACCGCTGCGCCCGGTCGGCTGACCGAAACGAATTCGGCTCCCCCGCCGGAGGGCGGGGGAGCCGAATTCAGGAACGCTCAGCCGGTCAGGGCTGCTTATCGATCCGAATCTGTTCGGTCGGCGCGTCGTCGGCGCCGCGGTTGACGCGCGGGGCCGGGCTGGTCGGAGCCGAACCGCCCGGACGCTGGAACGGGGCCCCGCCCGCCCGCGCGGGCGTCGGAGCCGAGCCGCCGCGAATGCCGAGAACCACACCGACGATCAGCGCGATCACACCGAGGACGCCCAGGATGATCGGCAGGATCCGGCCGTACAGCGACAGCTTGTCGATGTTCTCCTTGGCCACCGACAGCTGCGACTCGATCGTGTTCTCGTCGAACACCAGGTGCGACTTCAGCGCGGTGACCTCCGGCTTGTCCGCGGTGCGCGAGTAGTAGAGGTGCAGCGCCTCGCCGCCCTTGACGACCGTGCCGGTCTGCGGCTCCACCCACAGGTCACGGGTGTTGGTGTAGTAGCGGGTCATGGTCACCGGGGCATCGCCGCCCTCGACGCCCCACTTGGCGGCGGGCAGGCTCAGCCGGTTTGTCGGCGCCTGCACGACGTCCCAGAGGCTGGTGGCGGGCACCGACATCTGGAAGTGGTAGACCTTCGTGTTGTTGATCTCGGTCTCTTCGATGAAGTTCGCGTCGAAGGTCTTGCGAACGTTGAGATCGAAGTACGGGTAGGTCTTCTTCTCGGTGCCGATCGGGAATCGGTACTGCAGACCGGTGTGCTGCACCGGCTCCGCGATGCTCTGGCCCTCCAGGTTCGCGGTCACCGCGATCGAACCGTTCGGCTGGGTGCTGACGGGCTCACCGGTCACCCGGTCGATGGTCACCCGGTCGACGGTCGCGGTGAGCAGGCCGGTGTCGCCCTGCTTGTCGATGCGCCGCAGCGTCTGGCCCGCCTGCACCGTCATCTGGTGGGCGTCGGCCGGGTCCTCGACGGTGAGGAAGCGCTGCGAGACCAGCGGGACGTTGGTGTCGACCTTCGCCGAGCCTTCCGGAGCGGTCAGCGACTTGGAGTCGAGTACCAGGCTGTCCTCATTCTGCTGGTTCGTCGCGATAGTGGTGATCTCCAAGTCGAGGGGAGTTTTCGCCAGTTTGTCGACGGTGTAGGTCGGGATCATGATTGCGGCGACGATCAGCAACGCGCCGAGACCCACGAGCAGGCAGGCCACCGTCCTTCTGGTACCGGCACTCAGTGCCATGCAAACTCTCCTCGTCGTAGAACACAGGTCGCTCCGGCGAGTACTGCGGGCACGCCGCGGCACTCGTGAGCCCCGACACTAACAGTCCGATGTCGTACCATGCGGCGTCGAGGCCGGAAACGGCCGAGAAATCGCCCGAGTCTAGCGCGAAATCTGAAACGTCGGGTTATCAACTGTGGACCCGCCGAGGCAGACTGGAGCCCGATGACCGCAACCCTGCCCAGCACCGCGCCCGCGACCGAACGGGTGCGCCCCCGCGCGTTCGTGCCTGCCTTGGAAGGCATGCGCGGTATGGCCGCGCTCGGTGTGCTGCTGACCCATGTCGCCTTCCAGACCGGCGCAGCGGGCACGCCGGTCGTCGGACGGGTGTGGGGCCGGTTCGACATGGCGGTGGCGGTGTTCTTCGCACTGTCCGGCTTCCTGCTCTGGCGTCCGCACGCGGCGGCGGCGCGCGGACTCGACAGCGCTCCGCCCGTGGGCTACTACCTGCGGCATCGTGCCGCCCGCATCCTGCCCGCGTACTGGGTGGTGGTGTGCGCGGTCCTGGTGCTGCTGCCAAGCGCCGCCGGAACCGCGGGCCTTCGGGTCTGGGTGTCGAACCTGGCGCTGTTGCAGGTGTTCGTGCCGCTGACGCTCACCGACGGCCTCACGCAGATGTGGAGCCTCTCGGTGGAGGTGGCCTTCTATCTGGTGCTGCCGTTGCTGGCGTTCGCGCTGGTGCGCCTGCGCGGACCGGCGGCGCGGTGGCGGGTGCCGGTGCTGGTCGCCGTCGCCCTCATCAGTCTCGGCTGGAATTTCATTCCGGTCCCGACGCCCGACGCGATCCACGCGGACAACTGGCTGCCCGGATATCTGCCGTGGTTCGCCGCGGGCATGCTCCTCGCGGAGCTCGCCGAACATAGCGTTCGGCTATCACGCTGGTGGAAATTCGGCGGGAATCAGCCCCTGATGTGGGCCGTCGCGGCGGTGGCCTTCCTGCTCGCGGCTACCGATCTGGCCGGTCCGGCGGGTCTGACCCGGGCCGAACCATGGCAGTACGCGGTGAAGATGGGGCTGGGCGCGATCATCGGCTTCGCGCTGCTCGCGCCGCTGGTGCTGCGGGACCCGGACGCGCGCGGGCATCGCTGGCTGGAGTCGCCGGTGGCCGCGACGCTCGGACGCTGGTCCTACGGCATCTTCATCTGGCACCTCGCGGTGCTGTCGATCGTCTTCCCGGTGTTCGGCATCCTGCCCTTCCAGGGCGACTTCGGTTACGTCCTTGTTCTCACGGTCGCCATCACCCTTCCGGTCGCCGCGGCCAGCTATGCGCTGGTGGAGGAGCCGGTGCGGCGCTGGGCTCGCCGCCGGGACCGGGTGCGACGGAGCTCCGAACCCGAGCCCGCGCCCTGATCGGCGGTCCCGCTCGAAGTCAGCCGTCGAGTTGCCGGTGGATGTCCATCAGGTGGTGGCGCAGCTCGTGCAGGGTGTGCACCGCCAGCCAGCGCAGGGAGCGATCCGCGGGTTCGGGGTAGGGGAAGCCGAGGGTGCGTTCCCAATCGTCGTCGCCCAGTCGCTCCAGCACGTTGGCGAACAGCAGGGCGGCGTCACGGATCTGGCGGGCCACGTCGGCGGGGTTCTGCTGGGCGTAGCCGTCGTGCTCGACTCGTTCGTCCCGGCCCATCGCGGTGATGGGCGGGTTGTCCGAACGGCGAGCGGCCAGCACGCGTTCGCGCTGGGCCAGCAGCACATCCCGGACATGGCAGGCGTACTCCAGCGGCGACCACACATCGGGCTTGCCGCGATCGCGCAACTTGACGCTGTCGGCGCCGAGCAGGTCGGCGTATTCCACGGCGTGCTCCCGCGCCAGCGACGGCACGTCGGCCGCCGAAGCCAAGTCGTAGACGAAACCGCATTCGGCACAGGTGTTCACGCGTGGTCACGTTAGCAACGGGTGCCGTTGCGGCGCACGGCGAATGGGCGTCTTGTCCAGCGGCGCCGCCGCGCGTTCGCGCGGGCCGAGGTCGCCGGCCGGCGCGCGGGCCGCGGGTCAGTGCTCTCCGGTCGGCGGATCGGTTTCGTCCGGCCGGATCGCGCCGGGCCGATCGGCGTGTTTCGGCCGAGGCAGCGCCGCGATGCCCACCGCGATGATCGCGAGCACCGCGGGCAGCTGCACCAGCACGGAGCCGCCCATATAACGATCGGGCGAACGCCACGGGCCCGTGGACAGCGCGGCAGCGGACAGCATGGTGCCCATGCCCGCGACGACGACGAGCGCGCGCGGTGTGACAAATCGCGTGAAACGCGTTGCGGCCAAGGCGATCACCGTGGCGGCACCACCCACCGGACCTGCGATCACGGTGGCCGCGCCGGTGAGCCCGATCGCGCCCATCCAGCGACGGCCCCAGGTGCCGGGCACTTCGGTGCTCGAATTCGCCTGGTCGGTAGGCATACCCGCGGCAGGCCGCGCGCGGCGGGGAACGGCCAGCACCGCGAGCGGAAGGAGCAGCAGCAATCCGCCGAAGATGGCGAGGCGATACCACCGGTCGACCGGGAAGGTGATCGTCACCGGGCCGGTGGCATCGGCAGGCAGCAGCCAGGCTTGCTGCCAGCCGTCGACCACCACGGGTTCGAGCACGCGCCCGTCCGCGCTGGTCGCGCGCCATCCGACATTGGTGCTCAGCGGCAGCACGAGCAGGCGGTCGCCCGCGTTCGTCGGCGGTGCGGCGGCGGCTTCCGCCCCG
The DNA here is from genome assembly GCF_047200615.1 of Nocardia sichangensis. Classification (NCBI taxonomy): domain Bacteria; kingdom Bacillati; phylum Actinomycetota; class Actinomycetes; order Mycobacteriales; family Nocardiaceae; genus Nocardia; species Nocardia sichangensis. Next base: position 419,153 of record NZ_JBJZOK010000001.1, on the reverse strand, counting down.
GTTCGGTTCAGGCGCAGGCGATCCACGAAGAAGAGGTCGGTCGGACCGACCGCCACGTCGGCCCGGCCTTGCGGCAGCGTGAGTTCCGGTGTGTCCGCTTCGTCCGTACACACCCGGGCGGGAACCGGCGCCCCGGACCGCAATTCGCCGACGGTGGCGGTGACCGTGGTGCGCAGCGTCCGGCCGCCCGTGTCGATCGTCGGGCCGAGTGCGCACGGGACGGTGATCTCGCGGTCCAGCGCGGCGGCCTCCGGGTAGTCCGGTCCGATGACCGTCACCTCGGCCAGTCCGGGCGGCTGGGTCTGGACGAAACCCAGCGCGGTCTTGTCCAGCACCGGCTGCCAGGTCCGCATGCTCAACTCGATGCGGTCGGTCACCGTGGGATGCAGGGAGATCCGCGTCGGCGCGCCCCGGCCGTCGTCGTCCAGCTCGCGCACCTGCGGGCCGTCGCCGAGGTTGACCGTCACCGAGGTGGGCGCGGCGGGCAGACCGCCGAGCGAGGGAGTCAGTTCGAGGCCGGTCACCAGCGTGGGCTCGGGCAACTCGAGGGTGAGCGTCGGCCTGCCTGCGGTCGGCTCGCGGACCGAGTCCTCCGGTGCGGTCCAGCTCGTGCGCGGATCGCCGTCGGTCGCGGCGAATGCGGCCCCGCGCAGGTCGCCGACGTCGGCCTTGCCCCGGGCCACCGGCCTGGCGTGGTCGGTGAGCAGCGCCTCCAGTGCCGGACCTTGCCGGGTTCGGACGGTCAGTTCCGGGGCGACCGACATCGGTTCCGGGACGGTCAGCGTGCGCTGAAACGCCCCCGGTTCCTCCGGGGCCAAGGCGAGACCTTTACTGCAACGCACCCGGTCGGGCGCGTCGAAACAGGCACTGCGGCCGGGGAATTCCTGACCGAGATCCCATCCCCGCACCGGTGCGCCCGCGGGAGCCGACGGCACCACGGTGCGATGCCTGATGTCGACGCGGACGGGCGCGTTGCGCGTCGAGTAATCGTCCAGCGTGAGTTCGCTGATCCCGAATTGCCCTCCCGAGGAACCGTTCTCGGTGCGAATCGCGGTGATCTTCAGCCACTCGGTGCGGCCTGCGGGGAGCGAAACCGAGACCGGCGCACCGGGTTCGGGCACCCGCACCGAAACGGTGCCGTTCGCGGTGCGCACCTCGATCCATTTGACCGGGTCGCCGATGGCGGCCGAACTGGTGGTCAGGTTCAGTTGCCCGGCCTTGATCGGGTGGTCGAGATCGAGCCGGAGCCATTGGCCGAGGGCGTGCTCGGTGCCGTTGCTGATCCATGCGGTGGACGGATCGCCGTCGACGACGGCCGCGGTGGAACTTCCCGGGGCCGCGCCGCCGAGCTGGGTGGCGTCGGCGGCCGAGCTCGACGCGGTGACAGTGGCGCCCGACCACTCGCCGCGCACCAATTCGGTGCCTGGCACCGGATAGTCGGGGACCAGGTTGAAGGTGCGGCGCGCGTCGTCGGGTGCGCGCAACGCGGAGTTGTGGTTGTCCACCCGGCCGAAATCGGCTTCGCGATCCATCGGCGTATCCGTGACCGTCACCGGGCCGAGCGGCAACCCGGCCTCGGTCGCGTCGGCGGCGAGCAAGGCGGGTGTCCGGGCGAGGCCGGGATCGCGGCGCATCCGCTCGAGCACTTCGGGGCCGCCCTGGATGACCGGGACGTCTCCGAGCGGGACGGTGTACGCGCCGGGGAAAGCCTCGGGCGCGCCGGTGCCGCTACGCACTTCCGCGGGTGTCCCGTGGCCCGGCGCGTCCACCCGGTAGATCTCGATCGCCGGGTACGGCGGGCGCAGGTCACCGTCGGCCACCAGGTCGTCGGCGATCACCACCGATTCGATGGGGTTGCCGAACTCGGCCACCTTGTGCAGCCCGGGCGACCCGTCGAGCGCCTGATGGGCCAGCATCGGCCGGGTCGAGCGGGAGGTCTCCGGATCGAGGTCGTTGCGCAGGACGACGACGCCGATCCCTTGGGCGCTCAGCGTCGCGGCCAGTCCGGCCGATGGCCTGCCGTCGGCGATGAGCCGCTGCACCGAATCCATCGCGCGGATGGTGCCGGGCGGGTTCAGCGGCACCGCGTCGCGGATCGCCCACGGCGTTCGGGCCAGCGCTTGCAGTGGTTCGTCGCGCGTGAGTCCCCAGACCTGACTGCCGAAGGGCGCGCCGGGCACCACCAGGGCGCGCGTATCGGCGGCGTTGTGCTCGAGCCAGTCCGCGGTCTGCTGCCAGTACGCGGGTACCCGGTCGTAGGCGCCGCGCGGGGCGAGTTTGCCGGTCCAGGCCAGCGAGGTGGACAGGGCCAGCGCGGTGAGGATCAGCGCCGCGATCGCGACCGCGCGGTCCCGCTCCGGGTGCGCGAAAGCGCTCCGCCAAGACTTCAGCGGTACCGAGGCGGGCAGCGGAACCCGGGCGAGCAGCTGCGCCAGCCCCAGCACGAGCGGGATGCGGATCAACGGCTCCAGCTTGTGCACGTTGCGCAGCGGGGCGCCGCCGGAGTCCAGGAAGACGCGCACCGACTCCGCGAACGGTCCGCTCAGTTCACCGACGAACCCGGCGCTGATGCCGACCAGCCCGACACACAGGATCAGGACGAGCCTGCCGCGATACGGCATGGACCGCAGGGCCAGCCCCGCCATGCCCGCCGCCGCGACCAGCCCGGTGGCCAGCACCGCCGCGGGCTGGGTGACCAGCACCGCGCCCGCGATGCGTTCCGGCGAGACGAACGGCGTCCAGCTGTCGGTGCCGCGCAGCACCTCGCCGAGCGAGGCCCACTGCGTGGTCACGCCCGAGGACTCGATGTAGTCCAGGAACGGCGGACTCACCTTGCCGAGCAGCAGCAACGGCACCGCCCACCAGAAGGTGGCCAGCACCAGCAGCGGGATCCAGGCGGCGGTGAAGCGCCACCAACGCTGGTTGTAGCGAGAGAAGCCCGCTCGGGCGCCGTCGGACGCAGTCCGTCCACGGCCGGTCACAGGCGAAGCAGCCGCCCACCACAGCAGCGCAGGCAAAAAGGCGGCCACGGTCGCGACCGCGTTGACCGAGCCCATCAGAGCCAGCGCCAGCGCACTGCCCGCGGCGGACTCGGCCCCGCCCCGCCGCCGCTCGCGCCCGGCGACGCCGAGCGCGGCGGGCGCGAGCAGCACCCACGGCGCCAGCATCATCGGCAGCGTCTCCGAGGAGATCGACCCGACGGTGGTCAGCACTCGCGGCGACAACGCGAAGGCGAGCGCGGCGACGACGCGTGAGCCGCGCGTGCCGATGCCGAGCGCCTCGCACAGGCGCACGATCCCCCAGAATCCGGCGAGCAGCAGCAGCGCCCACCAGATCCGCTGCGTCACCCAGGCGGGCACGCCCAGCAGATGGCCGAGCGAGAAGAACGCGCCGTGCGGGAAGAAGTAGCCATAGGCCTGGTTCTGCACCTGACCCATCGGCGCCTGGCTGCTCCACAGATGGCTCGCGCGTTCCAGGAAGCCGAGCGGATTCTGCGCCAGGTCGTATTTCGTGTCGGCGACCGTGAGTCCGGGAGCCTGCACGAAGGTCAGCAGGAACGCCACGACGACGGTCGCGGCGAACCAACGTCTGCCCAGCGGCGCGGTGCTGTGCTGCCCCGGCGCCCCGGACGATCCGAGCGAGTCGGCGGGTGAAGCGGAGGTCAGCGGGTCAGCGGCTGCCGTACTCAACGTTGTTCAGCAGCGAGGAGTCCTTGTCTCCGCTGCGATCGATCTCCGGCCGCGAGTTCTGCTGGACCGCCATGGTGATGAGGAAGACGCTGAGCACGCCCAGCACGGCGCCCGCGACGGCACTCGCAACACCCGGGACAGCAAACTTCATCGCGGTACTCCAATACGTCGATGCAGGCACGTTCCCGGCCAACCTAGCAGGGCGTCCGGTATTTGTATGCGTTCAGGCCGCCGAATCTCCGCTGAACGCGCCCCGGCCGACGCTGGAGCGCCCGACGGACTGCCCGGAAAGCGGCCGCGTCAGCGGGCGGGGAGAGCGCAGTGCAGCGCGCCGAGCAGGGTGCGCAGTTTCGCGGTGGTCTCGTCGAGTTCCGCCTGCGGGTCGGAGGCCGCGACGATGCCGCCGCCCGCGTACGCCCGCACCGCGCGACCGTCGGCCGAGAGTTCCGCGCAGCGGATCGCGACCACCCAGACGCCGTCGCCGTCGGCGTCGCACCAGCCGACGGCGCCGCCGTAGAAGCCGCGGTCGTCCTCGAGGTGCGTGATGGTGTCCAGCGCCAGGCCGGTGGGGGTGCCGCAGACCGCGGGCGTTGGGTGCAGCAGCAGCGCCAGGTCCAATGCCGTGATCGTGCTGTCGCGCAGCCGCCCGGTGACGGGTGTCGCCAGATGCCACACCTCATGGGTGCTGATCAGTTCCGGGCTCTCCGGAATCGACAGCTCGGCGCAGACCGGCGCGAGCCGCTCGCGGATCCAGTCGATCACGAAGGCGTGCTCGTCCCGATTCTTGGTGCTCGCCAGCAGTTCCCCGGCCTGAGCGGCGTCGGCTTCCGGATCGGCTCGCCGTGGCGCGGTGCCCGCCAGTGGGCGCAGCGTCACCGTGTCGCCCTGCCGGGCGATCAGCACTTCGGGCGTCGCGCCGACCAGCGTCGCACCGGGGCGTCCGGCGGGGGTGAGATCGACCGCGAAGACGTTCGCGTGCGGATGCCGGGTCAGCAGGTGTCCCGCGACGACTTCCGGGTCGAGCGCGGACTGCGCCTCGGCCAGCACCGACCGCGCCGCGACCACTTTGCGCAGCGGTTGTGCGGGATCGTTGAGCTGCTCGACCAACTTGGTCACCCGCGCCACATGTTCGGCCGGGCTCGGGACCTCGGTCACCACGCGCACCGGCGGCAGCTCGGGCAACGCGGCGGGCCGCCATGGACCAGCGGTGTGCACGGCGCGCTCCGGCACGCTCAGCGCGGCAGGCTCCCGTGGATCGAAGGGCAGCGCGCCGACGACCAGCCGCGCACTGCCGTCCAGCAGCGCCGCCCGCGCTCGTCGCGCGTCGTCGAAGCAGACCCGGGTCCCGTGACCACGAACAACCCCGTCGGCCCGGGCAAGCAGGAACCCATCCATGCCCCCAACGTAACCCCGTCGCCGCGCCCCACAGCGGTGGAGCGATCCATATCTCACGCGAGTGCGATCACGAGTTCTTGCCGGGCGGGACGAGCAGGACCGGGCGGTGACAATGCTTGAGGACGGCGTCCGCGACGCTGCTGTGCAGCAGCGCGCGGATGCCGGTGGCGCCACGGGTGCCTGCCACGATGATGTCGACGTCCAGTTCGTCGGCGCAGTCGACGATGGCGTTCCAGATGGTGGTGGCGCATTCGGCGGTGCGCGCCTCGGCGTTGAGACCCACCAGTTCGGCCAGCCGCACGCCCTCGGCGTTGATGGCGCGCGCGTCGACGTAGGCGATGTCCTCGATCTCGTCGTCCGGCACCCATTCCGGTTGCATCACTCCCGACAGCCCGGACAGGCGAGCCGCTTGCCGCACCATGGGCTCCCAGGCGGTGAGCACGATGGCCCGGTCGGCGGTGAGGAATCGCCCGGCGTATTCGACAGCGCGCTTGGCGTTCTCGGAGCCGTCGTAGGCGATGAGCATCAGATCGCAGGGCACGATGACCTCCTGGAAAGGACGCACGGCGACACCTCGAGATTACCCCTGGAGGCCCGCGTCGAGCGCTTGTTTTCGGGGGTCTACCTGCGGGTTCGCGGCCGCACCCGAGTTGCCTGCTCGGTAGGGACGTAGCGACTGCGGTCGCGCACGTCGCGGCGAGTACGGTTGACCTCTATGCGGAAGACGCCTCTGCTCGTCCTCGCCGTACTCGCCGCGGTCGCGACCGCCTGCTCGAACGGTGGCTCCACCGAGTCGGCCCCATCGAGCACAACCACCACCACGGACGCGACCACCGCCGCGGTCCCCGTCACCAGCTCGGCGCCGCCGGACTGCAACGCGGGATACCTCGCGCAGTTCACCACCCGCCAGAAGCTCGCCCAGTTGCTGACGGTCGGCGTCACCGGTGCGGCCGACGCCACGAACGTGGTGCGCAACGAGCAGATCGGCGGCATCTTCGTGGGCGGCTGGACCGACCAGGCGCTGCTCGCCTCCGGCCAGATCGAGCAGGTGAAGCAGGCTGCCAAGGTGCCGCTGATAGTGACCATCGATGAGGAGGGCGGCCGGGTCTCGCGGGTGCGCGACCTGATCGGCGCGGCGCCCTCGGCGCGGCAGACGGCGCAGACCATGAGCCCCGATGAGTTTTATAGTGCGACGCTGACCAGGGGTCGCGCGCTGAAGAATCTCGGTGTGACGGTGGATTTCGCTCCCGACGTCGACGTCAGTTCCCAGCCGGACGACTCCGTCATCGGCGACCGCTCCTTCTCCGACGACCCGGACGTGGTCACCCGCTACGCGGACGCCTACATCCGCGCCATGCGCGAGGTCGGCGTCGGCACGGTGATGAAGCACTTCCCCGGTCACGGATCCGGTTCGGGCGACTCGCACACCGGCGCGGTGCGCACCCCGCCGCTGGACCAGATGCAGAACACGGACCTGGTGCCGTTCCGCAACCTGATCGGCTCGGGCGCGGCCGTCATGGTCGGTCACCTCGACGTGCCCGGATTGACCACACCCAACGTCCCGGCCAGCATCAGCCCGGAAGCGATGCGTTTGCTGCGCGAGGGCACCGGCTACGGAGCCGCGCCGTTCCAGGGACCGATCTTCACCGACGATCTCGGTGGCATGGCCGCGATCACCAGCCGGATGTCGATCGAGGACGCCGTCGAGGCCGCATTGGTCGCCGGCGCGGACAGCGCCTTGTGGATCACCACCGACGCGGTGCCCCAGGTGCTCGACCGGCTGGAGCAGGCGGTTTCGAGTGGGCGGCTGCCGATGGCCCAGGTGGATGCTTCGGTGTTGCGGTTGGCCGCGTACAAAGGTGCGTTGCCGCGCTGCTGAGGCGCGCCGCACGGTCGGGTCGGGCGACTGGTGAGCAAATCGGACCGCCGGAACTTACCTTGGAGTAATATATGAGATTCACCTGTGGTAGGAGTGTGGATGGCGGGCGGTACGAAGCGGCTTCCGCGGGCGGTACGCGAGCAGCAGATGCTCGACGCCGCCGTGGAGGTCTTCTCGCGTAAAGGCTTCCACGACACGTCGATGGACGCGATCGCCGCCGAGGCGAAGATCTCGAAGCCGATGCTGTATCTGTACTACGGCTCCAAGGACGAACTGTTCCGCGCCTGCATCCAGCGCGAGGGGCTGCGGTTCATCGAATCCGTCGCGCCCGCGGGCAACCCGCTGCTCACGCCGCACGAGCAGGTGCGCACCGCGCTGGAGGGCTTCCTCGGCTTCGTCGACCGCAACCGGCGCTCCTGGCAAGTGCTCTACCGGCAGGCCATCGGCCAGCAGGCGTTCGCCTCGGAGATCGAGAACGCGCGCGAACGCGTCATCGAGCTGACCGCAAAACTGCTGGAGTCCAGCGCCAAGCACGCCGAGCCGGGGACGAACTTCGACGTCGTCGCGGTCGCCGTGATCGGCGCGGGCGAGGCCATCGCCGACCGGCTGGCCAGCGGCCGGATCGAGGTCGCCGAGGCCGTCGACCTGCTCGACGATCTGGCCTGGCGCGGTCTCGCCGGCCGGAAGAAAACCGAGTAGCCCGCCCATCGCCCGGATCGGTTGCTTCCGCGCCGCCCCCCTGCCAAAGTGCGTGAGTTCGCACAGCGCGGACCGGCTCGTCCGAAGAGCCGGGGAGAAACGGGGCGGAATTGTTCGGGTTGCTCAGGCCGTGTGCGCACGGCGCTCAGAAGTATGGAATCGATGCGGCCGAATGGCGGGCGCATCTGTGCGGTTTGTGTCTCGGCTTGCGCGACGGGCACGGTCAGCTCGCCCGCGCCACCACCAACAAGGACGCGCTGGTGCTGAGCATGCTCACCGAGGCCCAGTCCGGACCGGCGGCACGCACCACCGCGGCGCCGTGCCCGCTGCGCGGAATGCGCCGCGCGTCGGTGGTCGCCGCAGGCGCGCCCGGCGTCCAGCTCGCCACCACCGCGTCGTTGTTGTTGGCTGCGGCCAAGATTCGCGATCACGTGGACGACGGTGAGGTGGTCGCGCTCGCGCGCGGGCCGCTGGCGAAAGCCGCGACGCGATGGCACCGCGAGGCTCGCGCGGGCGCGGACCGGATCGGTCTGGACGTCGAACCGCTCGTCGCGGCGCTCGCCGCGCAGGTGCGTTTGGAGCAGGAGGCGAAGGAGCTGGTCGCCGTGGGCGGGGCTGGTTTCGCGCCGGAATCCCTTGCCCATTCCTCGCATTGGCGTTCCGCGATGTCGCCGTCGGCCGACCCGATCGACCGGTTGACCGCACCCACTCAGCTGTGCGCGTCGGAGTTCTTCGCCCACACAGCCGTCTTGGCCGACCGCACGGACAACGTCGACGCGCTGCGGGAGGCGGGATGGCAGTTCGGCCGGATCGCGCATCTAGCCGACGCCGTAACCGACTATGACGATGACGCCGCCCACGACCGCTTCAACCCTCTCGCGGCTACTGGAACCAGCCTGCCCGAGGCCTACGACCTGATGCGGCAGTCGAATTCGCGCCTGCGCGCGGCCGTCGCGGCGGCCGAACTCAGCCGGGTTCCCACCGTACGCTGGATGCTGCTCGACCCGCTGACCGCGGTGCTGCGGCGGCTCGGCGGCGGGCTCGGCGCGTTCGCCGCCCACACTTGCTCGGTGTCGCCCGAAGGGGCCGACATCCGCGCCCACGCGCACGGAACCCGCCACCGCCCGCCGACCCGCCGCCCTGGCATCGGTGAATCTCTCGCGCTCATCCTGGGCGCTTACTGCACCGGCTACGCGTGCTGCGCCGACCACACGCAACCGTGTACGGGCGAACGCAAGGACGCGTGGATCAAGAACTGCGACTGCGGAGATTGCGGAGATTGCGGCGGGTGTGATTGCAGTTGTTGCGATTGCGGGGATTGCAATTGCTGCGACTGCGGTTGCGACTGCTGATCCGTGCTGGAGCGGCGAGCCGGCCGCTCCCGTGCGAAAGGCACGGCCGATCTCGCTGAAAAGCGCGAAGCCGCATCCTGATTCGTGGGAATCGGGATGCGGCTTCGCGGAACGTTCAGCGCAGGGTCGCCGTCAGGTGCGGGTACCCCTTCTTCGGGTGGAGCAGCGCCAGATCCCAACCGCCTTCGACCTGATCGGCATACAGGTTGACGGCGGAGGGCAGCAGGATCGGCTTGCCGAACTTGACCGAGTACGTGGTCTGCTCCGGAATGCGTCCCTCGACCGCCCCTAGAATCGTCGCCGCCGACCACATGCCGTGGGCGATCGATCGCGAGAAGCCGAACGCCTTGGCGCCCAATGCCGAAGTGTGGATCGGATTGTGGTCACCGGACGCGGCCGCGTACCGGGTGATCGTCTTCTGATCCACCCGCAGGGTGCGCAGCGGCGGCGGCGGAACCTCCTCCGGTTTGGGCTCCGGTTTCGGCCCGCCCGACAGCGAGGTGCGCTGCTGGTGCAGGAACGTGGTGACCTGGTGCCACACCTGCTCCCGGCCCACCTTCACATCGCTAATCGCGTCCACGAGCAGGCCCTTCGGGTGCTCGCGCAGGTTCTCGATGTGGGTGCGGATGTCCAGCGGCTCGCTCACCGAGATCTCGCGGGTGCGCTCGATGACGTTCTGCGCGTGCACCGCGCCCACCGCCACGAACGGGAAGTCCCGCGCCACCACCAGTTGCATCGCCAGCGGGAAGGTGAGGATGAACGGGTAGGTCAGCGGCAGCGCGTCGCCGAACCGCAGCCCCGTCGCGCGGCAGTAGGCGGCCAGATGATCCGGGTCCACCCGCAGCCCGTCGAGCCGGACGGCCCGGTCCGGCAGCGTCGGCTTGCGCGCCGACAGCAGCGGCACCGCGCCGAGCGCCGCCTTGACGAACAGGCGGTTGTTCTTCGGCGGTTCGGTGAGGGCGATCACCTGGGTCTTCTCCTTGCCTGCCGGAGCCTGGGCCATCATGCTCCGATCAGGCTCTGTCCGCAGACCCGCACGACGTTGCCGGTCACCGCGCTCGACGCCGGGCTCGCGAAGTAGGCGATGGTCTCGGCGACGTCGACGGTCTGGCCGCCCTGCAGCAGCGAACTCATCAGCCGGCCCGCTTCCCTGGTGGCCAGCGGGATGGCGGCGGTCATCGCGGTCTCGATGAAACCCGGCGCGACGGCGTTGATGGTGATGTTCTTCTCCGCCAGCTTCGGCGCCTCCGCGTTCACCATGCCGATGACGCCCGCCTTGGACGCGCCGTAGTTGGTCTGCCCGCGGTTACCCGCGATGCCCGCGATCGAGGACACGTCGATCACGCGACCGCCCTCCTTCAGCGCGCCCTTGGCCACCAGCCCCTCGGTGATCCGGTGCGGAGCGGCCAGGTTGACGTTGATGACCGCGTTCCAGCGGCCCTCGTCCATGTTCGCCAGCAGCTTGTCCCGGGTGATGCCCGCGTTGTGCACGACGATATCGATGCCGCCGAAACGTTCGGTGGCGAACTCGGCCAGCTTCTCCGCCGCGTCGGGCGCGGTGACGTCGAGCGCGAGCGCGGTGCCGCCCACCTTGTTCGCGGTCTGCGACAGCGCCTCGCCCGCCGCCGGGATGTCGGCCACGATCACCTGGGCCCCGTCGCGGGCGAACACCTCGGCGATGGTGGCGCCGATGCCGCGCGCGGCGCCGGTCACCACCGCGACCTTGCCGTCCAGCGGGCGGTCCCAGTCGGCGGGCGCGCTCGCGTCGTCCTTGCCGACCCGGATGACCTGGCCGTCGACGAACGCCGACTTGGCCGAGAGCAGGAAGCGCAGGGTCGACTCCAGGCCGGTCGCCGCCGCGGACGCCTCCGGGTGCAAATAGACCAGCTGGGCGGTCGAGCCGCGCAGCAGTTCCTTGGCCACCGAGCGGGTGAAGCCCTCCAGTGCGCGCTGCGCGATCTGCTCGTCGATGCCGGAAGCCAGCTCGGGAGTGGTGCCGATGACCACGATGCGTCCGGAGGAGGTGAGGCTGCGCAGGGCGGGCTGGAAGAACTCGAACAGTTGCGAGAGGTCCTCGATGGCGCCGACGCCGGTGGCGTCGAATACCAGGGCGCCGTACTTGGTGCCCTGGCTCAGCGCGTCGGCGAAGGTGTAGTCCGACAGCAGGGCGCGCACCGGCTCGGCGACGCGGCCCTTGCCGCCGATCAGCACCGGCCCGGACAGCGGCGGCTCGCCTTTGACGTAGCGGCGCAGCTTCTCCGGCTTCGGAAGGCCGAGCTTGCCGGCCAGGAACGCGCCAGGCGCGGAGTGTACGAACGATCCATAGAGGTTGGGAGCACCCTTGCTCTTGCTGGCTGCCACTATTCCTACCTTTTCTGAGTTCTGGCTCTCGGGTCTGGGGTATCGCCCCGGCGTGGTCTGCTGGCGCACTTTTGCGGGGGTATGTGTCGACATTAAACTTACTCCAGAGTAAGTTTAATGTAAACAACCGCGACGGGGCGCCGAGCAGCGCGGAGATATCCGTGCTCCACCGGGCCGCCGGGACACCCATCCACGAGACCTTGGAGACTCGAGTGACTAGCAAAGCCCGTTCGGCGAAGAGTGCCGCCAAGACCGGTAGGACCACCCGCCCGGTCGCGATCGTCGGTGGCAACCGGATTCCGTTCGCTCGCTCCGACAAGGCGTACGCGCACGCCTCCAACCAGGACATGTTCACCGCCGCGCTGGACGGGCTGGTCAGCCGTTTCGGCCTGCAGGGCGAGCGGCTCGGCATGGTCGTCGGCGGCGCCGTGCTCAAGCGAGTCGGCGAGCACGGCCTGATCCGGGAGAGCGTGCTCGGCAGCAAGCTCAGCCCCTACACCCCGGCGCACGACCTGCAGCTGGCCTGCGGCACCGGACTGCAGGCGATCGTCACCGTCGGCGACGCGATCGCCGCGGGCCGGATCGAAGCAGGCGTCGGCGGCGGTACCGATACCACCTCCGACGCCCCGATCGGCGTCAGCGAGGGCATGCGCGAGTGGATGCTCGACGCCAACCGCGCCAAGACCAACAAAGACCGCCTCAAGCTGGTCGGCCAGCTGCGCCCGAGCATGCTCGGCATCGAGATCCCGCGCAACGCCGAGCCGCGCACCGGGCTGTCCATGGGCGAGCACGCCGCCATCACCGCCAAGGAATTCGGCATCCCGCGCGAGGCGCAGGACGAGCTGGCCTATCTGTCGCACAAGAACATGGCGGCCGCCTACGACCGCGGTTTCTTCGATGACCTGATCACGCCGTTCCTCGGCCTGACCCGCGACGACAACCTGCGGCCGAATTCCTCGATCGAGAAGCTGGCGACGCTGAAGCCGGTCTTCGGCGTCAAAGCCGGTGACGCGACCATGACCGCGGGCAACTCCACCCCGCTCACCGACGGCGCCTCCGCGGTGCTGCTGTCCAGCGAGGAGTGGGCCGCCGAGCGCAAGCTGCCCGTACTGGCGCACCTGGTGGACAGCGAGGTCGCCGCGGTCGACTACATCCACGGCCCCGACGGCCTGCTGATGGCCCCGACCTACGCGGTGCCGCGCCTGCTCGCCCGCAACGGCCTGACCTTGCAGGACTTCGACTACTACGAGATCCACGAGGCGTTCGCCTCGGTGGTGCTGGCCACCCTGACCGCGTGGGAGTCCGACGCCTACTGCAAGGAGCGCCTCGGCCTCGACGGCGCGCTGGGCTCGATCGATCGCAGCAAGCTGAACGTCAACGGATCGTCGCTGGCCGCGGGTCACCCGTTCGCCGCGACCGGCGGCCGTATCGTCGCCGCCACCGCGAAGCAGCTGGCCGAGAAGGGCTCCGGCCGCGCGCTGATCTCCATCTGCGCCGCGGGTGGCCAGGGCGTCGTGGCGATCCTCGAGCGCTGACCGATCGCACACCGCGAGGTGGTCCGACCGGAATTCCGGTCGGACCACCTGCGCCCTACTCGCCGGGCAGCTCGAGGTGCCCGCCGAACGCTTTGCGCATCGCCGAGAGCACTTTGTCCGCGTACACCGCTTCGCCCCGCGAGGAGAATCGCGCGAACAAAGCCGAAGCCAGCACAGGGACGGGCACGCCGGTGTCGATGGCGGCATCGACCGTCCAGCGACCCTCGCCGGAATCGGATACCCGGCCGCTGTAGGAATCCAGGCTCGGGTCCGCGTGCAGCGCGGCCGCGGTGAGGTCCAGCAGCCAGGACGCGACCACCGACCCCCGCCGCCACACCTCGGTGATCTCGGGGATGTCCAGGTCGTACCGGTAGTACTCGGGATGTTCCAGGGGCGTCTCCTCCGCGGAGAACTCGCCCGTGTGCTCGGCGCCGTAGTTGGCCCGGCGCAGGACGTTCAGCCCTTCGGCGTAGGCGGCCATCGCCCCGTACTCGATGCCGTTGTGCACCATTTTCACGAAGTGGCCCGCCCCTACCGGTCCGCAGTGCAGATAACCCAGCTCGGCCGTGGACGGCTCGCCGCCGCGTCCCGGCGTCCGCTCCGCCGCTCCGAGGCCAGGCGCGATGGATTTCAGCAGTGGGTCCAGGTGCTTCACCGGCTCGGATTCGCCGCCGATCATCAGGCAGAAGCCGCGAGTCCGCCCGAAAACCCCGCCCGAAGTGCCGATGTCCACGTAGTGGATGCCCTTGGGCCGCAAGCGCTCGGCGCGCACGAGGTCCTCGTGGTAGCGGCTGTTGCCGCCGTCGATGACGATGTCGCCCGGTTCGAGCAGCTCGGCGACCTGCTCGATCACCGCACCGGTGGCCCCGGCGGGGATCATCACCCACACCACGCGCGGCGTCTCCAGCATGCCGACGAACTCGGTGAGGTCGGTGCTGCCCCGGAAGCCGTCCCCGAGCTCGGCGCGCAGTTCGTCGATGTGCGCGGAGCGACGTTCGTATCCGACGGCGGTGTGTCCGTCCCCGACGATGCGGCGCACGATGTTGGCGCCCATCCGGCCGAGGCCGATCATTCCCAGCTGCATGCCATCCATCTCCCTCGTGTAGCCAAGTCTTGCGGCGGGGTCGTCTCGATTCTTCCGCGTGGGATCGATCACGGTTCGGTTCGCGGGTGTAACGCCGCCCGCTACAGCCCGATAAACAGATCGGCACCGCGCAGTTGCCTGACCCCCGACCCGGCAACTGCGCGGGCCTCTTTGTGTGGTGTACCCGGTTCTTCGCGCGGAATGTGCGCTATGCCCGAGCTGTGGCGAGCACTGTCGGTGTGGACCACTATCGTTGGCAGGGACGCGCAGCGGTGCGGGTCCACAATTCAATCGAACGGGGAGGACGGTTCGTGACGAGCCAGCCGAGCACCGGAGGACGCGGCCCACAGGCTGGTGGCGAAGTCGGATGGCGCCAGCTTCTCGGGGCGGAGCGGCCCCAGGCGGCGGACCGGTCGGTCGCTTGGACCGGCGACGAACAGCTCACCCAGCCTCTGCAAACTACCCGGAGACGGCCCCCGCCACCCGCACCTCGCCGTGCGCCCGCGCGTCGCCCGATCTCGCCCCCGCCGTCGAAACGCCTGGACAGCGCCGTCGTGCGCCGGGTGGGTATCGCGGTGGGCGCGGTGCTGGCGGTCGCCGGTCTCGGCTACGTGGTGGACTGGGTGATGTCCTCGGGCGAGGTCGCGCGTGGCACCGTCGTCGCCGGTGTCGACATCGGCGGCATGGACAAAGCCGCGGCCGATGCGAAGCTGCGCGCCGAACTGGATCCCAGGGCGGGCCGCGAACTGCCGCTGCGCATCGGCGACGTGCAGACCCGCATCGTGCCGAGCGCCGCCGGACTGGCCGTCGACTGGGACGCCACCTGGTCGCGGATCGGGTCCCAGCCGCTCAACCCGTTCACCCGGCTCGCCTCCTTCTTCACCACCCGCGAAGTGTCGATCGTCAGTGCGATCGACGAACCGGCCCTGGATCGCCAACTCACCGAACTGCGGGTGCACGACCGGCCGTCGGTGGAGGGCACCATCACCTTCCGCAATGCCGAACCCGTCGCGGTGCCTCCGGTTCCGGGCCGGGTGCTCGATGTCGCCGCCGCGCGTACGGAATTGGCCGAGCAGTGGGTCGCCGGCGCCACAGTGGACCTTCCTGTCGTCCCCGCGCCGCTGCAGGTGCGTCCGGAGGCCGTGGACAAGGCCCTGCGCGAGATCGCCCAGCCCGCGGTGCGCTCGCCGATCGCGTTCGCGGGCAAGGGCGCCTCGGGCAGGCTCGATCCGGAGCAGATCGCGTCCGTGCTGGCCTTCGCGCCGGACGGGCAAGGCGGTCTCGCCGCGTCGGTGAATCAGGACGCCGCGACCGGTCTACTCGGGCCGCAACTGGCCACCACGGAGGTCGAACCGAAAGACGCGACGTTCGCGGTGGCGGGTGGCAAGGCGTCCGTCGTCCCCGCCGTGATCGGCGACAAGATCAACTGGCCCAAGACCTTCGAACAGCTCACCGCGTTGCTGACCGCGCCGGGCGAGCGGACCGCGCAGGTGGTCTACGAACGGGTCGAACCGAAGCTGACCACCGAGGCCGCACAGGGGCTCGGCGTGGTCGAACCCGTCGGATCGTTCACTACCGGTGGTTTCAGCGGCCCCTCCGGGGTCAACATCCGCACCGTGGCCAAGAAGGTCGACGGCGCGATCGTGAAGCCGGGAGACACGTTCTCGCTCAACGACTTCACCGGTCCACGCGGCACGGCGGAGGGATACGTCGAGTCCGGCATCATCGACCACGGTCGTCCCAGCACCGCCGTCGGCGGCGGCATCAGCCAGTTCGCCACCACGCTCTACAACGCGGCGTATTTCGCGGGTCTCGAGGACGCGGGTCACACCGAGCACAGCTACTACATCTCCCGCTACCCCGCCGCCCGCGAGGCCACCGTCTTCGACGGCGTGATCGACCTGAAATTCCGCAACAACACCCAGACCGGCATCTACATCGAAACCTCGGCGACCGCCACCGAGATCACCGTGCGACTGTGGGGCACGAAGACGGTCGACGTCGAGTCCATCACCGGCGAGAAGACCAAACCGACCGAACCCAACACGGTCACCTTGCCCAAGGGCAAGGACTGCATCGCCTCCGAAGGTGGCCCCGGTTTCACCATCTCCGACACCCGCGTCATCACCGACCACAAAACCGGCCGCGAAGTGTCTCGAAAGACCCGCACGGTGAAGTACGACCCGATTCCGATCGTCAAGTGCGAGTGAGGGAATAGCCCCGAGCACGCGGTTCCCGAATCCGCCCCGCCACGCACCGGAGGGGCGGATTCGTCGTCTTCACAACGGAGTTCGCATCAGCAACACGTTGTACTGGGTGTGCTGGGTGACCACGAAGTAGAGGTCGCGGCCGGTTTGATACGGATAGATCATCGGCGCGTACGCGGTGGGAAGCGCGCGGGCGTCGATGAGGACGCGCGGTTCGCTCCACGGCCCTTCCGGAGCCGGTGCGGTGCGCAGGACGACGCTGTTGGCCGGATCGGTGGTCAACATGACGTACTGGCCCAGATAGTCGTTCCACATCACCGAGAGTTCCGCGACGCCGCCGACGATCGGAGCCGCCGTCTTGGCGTCGGTGGGCTTCCACTCTCTGCCGTCCCAGTATTCGTAGGCGTCGATATTCGCGATATCGCTTTCCTTGGCGCGAGAGACGAATCCGGGATTGTTGCGCCCTGCTGGGGTGCCGTAGCGGTAGACGTAGCCATTCGCCTTCAAGAAGGCGTTCTGCTGGAAGTTCTCGTGGCCGTCGACGTTCGCGCGCCGCGTGTGGGTGAGCTGGGCCCACGTGGTGCCGCCGTCACCGGAGGCGGCGAGGGTGGAGAAGTTGGTGTTCCACTTCCCGTGGTCACCCCATTCGCGCACCGACATCAAGCTCATGTACTGCACGCCGCCCACCGAGATGCCCGCGGTGGGAATCAGGCTGATCTCGATGCCGGGAATCTTGGGGCTGGGTATGGGATTCGGCACCACGTCGTCGAAGATGATGCCGTCGGCCGGATCGTGCCTGGAGCTGCGGAACAGTACATTGCTGGTCCAGGCCCAGATGCTGCCCGCGAGGAGATTCGGGATCCCGATGCCCGCGCTGTCGCCGAAGGCGGTGATCATGCGGCCGTTGCCGTCGTCCCACATGATGCCGAGATCCGTGCCGAGCACGTTGACGTTCTGGGTCCGATTCGGGCTGTCCATGCCGGTCACCTGGAACACCGCTCTGGCAGGCCCGGGCAGGTCCGGCAGGCCGTGAATGCCGTTGATCGCCGGAATCGGAATGACGTTGTTCGGGTCGGCTCCGGCGGGCGTGGCGGCGACCAGCGCCAAGACCGCGGCTAGCACGCCGGCCCCGGTGAGCGCGGACAGCGATCGAGTCATCCGGCAATTCCCTTCCTCTGGGACGCAGTCTGCTCGGTCATTCTGCCCGTTCGCCGCCGCGATGTCGCCTACATCGGTGGGTGGACTCAGCGCGTTCGGCCGATCGTCACCAGCCGGTAAAGCCACCACGGGCGCTCGGGTAGTTCTGGGCTGTAGACCCGCATGCTCATCGATCGGACCCGTCTCGAGGCTGGATCGCGCACCTGCAATCGGCGGCGGGGGAGGTCGGCGGGACGCACTTCGGTGGTCCACATGCGATCCCAATCAGGGGAGCGGCGGCAACGTTCGGCGATCTCCTCGACGCGCTCGCGCGGCGCGAGCGGAGACAGGATACGGAAGGCGTCGACGAGCAGGTGCGCTTCCACGGCCCAGTCCACCATCACCCGGCGGGCCGCCGCGTCGAGGAACATCCACTCCAGCACGTTTCCTCGGGGGAGGGCACCTGGAAAGGCGCGTTCGTAGGCGGAATTGGCTGCCACCAGGTCCTGCGTCGGCATCCGCTGGTAGCAGGCCGGGTCGGGGAGGCTGTGCAGGTCGGCCTGGTCGTCCGGAGTGGGCACGTCGGGGCCGGGTCCGTAGGCGGCCGTGAAAAAATTCGGCAGCGACAGTACGACGATGTGTTTGCGGTACCAGATCGGCACCTCCAGCGCGTCGAACAACTGTTGCAGCAGTGGCTGATTCGGCGCCACCGCGCCTGTCTCGATCTGATCGAGCACCGCTTCGGTGAGCTCGGCCCGCTCGGCGAGATGGGCGGGCGTCAGCCCCGCGGCGAGGCGTCGTTCGCGCAGATAGGCGCCGATGCCAGTTGCGTTGCGCGTCACCTCGGGCACCTCTGCCGACAATTCTCGTGCCGAACTGTGGGAAGCGGGAGGCTCTTGTCGCTCCCCGGGAGCACGCAATCT
The DNA here is from genome assembly GCF_047200615.1 of Nocardia sichangensis. Classification (NCBI taxonomy): domain Bacteria; kingdom Bacillati; phylum Actinomycetota; class Actinomycetes; order Mycobacteriales; family Nocardiaceae; genus Nocardia; species Nocardia sichangensis. Next base: position 400,892 of record NZ_JBJZOK010000001.1, on the reverse strand, counting down.
ACCGGAGAGAATCGGCGTCGAGCGGTGATCGAACGTCACGAATCGACAAATGTAGACGACAACGGCCCGGAGAGGATCTCCGGGCCGTTGTGCCGTTGCGGTGGAACGAAGGTCAGAACGCGGCTTCGTCCAGCTCCATGATGTCGTTGTCCAGGTTGGACAGCACCGCGCGGGTGGCGGTCAGCTCCGGCAGGACGTTGCGGGCGAAGAACTGCGCGACCGCGATCTTGCCGTTGTAGAACGCCGCGTCGGCGCCGGTCGCGCCGTTGTCGAGGGCCGCGATGGCGACCTCGGCCTGACGCAGCAGCTGCCAGCCGATGAGCAGGTCACCGACCGAGAGCAGGAAGCGCACCGAACCGAGGCCGACCTTGTACAGCTCGCTCGGCTGCTCCTGGGCGCCCATCAGGTGGCCGGTGAGCGTGGCGGCCATGGCCTGCACGTCCTCCAGCGCGGTGGCCAGCAGCTTGCGCTCGCCCTTCAGGCGGCCGTTGCCCGCCTCGGCGTCGATGAACTTCTGCACCTGACCGGCCACGTGGGCCAGCGCGACGCCGCGGTCACGAGCGATCTTGCGGAAGAAGAAGTCCTGCGCCTGGATCGCGGTGGTGCCCTCGTAGAGCGAGTCGATCTTCGCGTCGCGGATGTACTGCTCGATCGGGTAGTCCTGCAGGAAGCCCGAACCGCCCAGGGTCTGCAGCGACTCGGTCAGGTACTGGTAGGCCCGCTCCGAGCCGACGCCCTTGACGATCGGCAGCAGCAGGTCGTTGACCCGCGCGGCCAGGTCGGCGTCCGCACCGGAAACGTGCTGGGCGACATCGGCGTTCTGGTGAGCGGCGGTGTACAGGTACACCGCGCGCAGGCCCTCGGCGTACGCCTTCTGGGTGGCCAGCGAGCGACGGACATCCGGGTGGTGGGTGATGGTCACGCGCGGCGCGGCCTTGTCGGTCATCTTGGTCAGGTCGGCGCCCTGGACCCGCTCCTTGGCGTAGTCCCGCGCGTTCAGGTAACCGGTCGACAGGGTCGCGATGGCCTTGGTGCCCACCATCATGCGAGCGTGCTCGATGACGTCGAACATCTGCGCGATGCCGTTGTGCACCTCGCCGACCAGCCAGCCCTTGGCCGGGATGCCGTGACCGCCGAAGGTGACCTCACAGGTGGCCGAGACCTTCAGGCCCATCTTGTGCTCGACGTTGGTGACGAACACACCGTTGCGCTCGCCCAGCTCACCGGTTTCGTGGTCGAAGTGGAACTTCGGTACGAAGAACAGCGACAGGCCCTTGGTGCCCGGTCCCGCGCCCTCGGGGCGGGCCAGCACCAGGTGCATGATGTTCGGGAACAGGTCGTCGGAGTCGGCGGAGGTGATGAACCGCTTCACGCCCTCGATGTGCCAGGTGCCGTCTTCCTGCTTGATCGCCTTGGTGCGACCGGCGCCGACGTCGGAACCGGCGTCGGGCTCGGTCAGCACCATCGTGGCGCCCCAACCCTGCTCGGCGGCGATCTCCGCCCACTTCTTCTGCTCGTCGGTGGCGTTGTTGTAGAAGATGTTCGCGAAGCCGGGGCCCGCGGCGTACATGAAGGCGGCGGGCTGCGCGCCCAGGATCAGTTCGGCGATCGCCCAGTACGCGGCGCGCGGGATCGGCAGGCCGCCGAGCTCCTCGGCGATGCCGAGCTTGTCCCAGCCGCCGTCCTGCAGGGTGCGGTAGCTCTTCTTGAACGACTCCGGCAGCGTGACCGTGTGGTTCTCGGGGTCGAAGACCGGGGGGTTACGGTCGGCGTCGGCGAACGACTCACCGAGCGGACCCTCGGCCAGGCGGCGCACCTCGTTGAGCATCTCCTTCACCGTGTCGGTGTCGAGATCGCCGTAGGCGCCGCTGTCCAGGATCGACCCGAGGCCGAGAACCTCGAAGAGGTTGAACTCCAGGTCGCGGACGTTGCTCTTGTAGTGACCCATTGTCAGTACTCACTCTCCGTTGAGTTGGTGCGGTCGGTATGGTTGCCGTTCCCGCCCGTTGTTCGCTCCACCGGGTAGTCGTGCCGGTTTTCCGCATGCTACTCGCGGGTAACTTATGAAACATATTACCGGCCGGTAATGATTGCGCAAAGAGCTGAGCAGGCAATGTGACGCGTTTTACAGTGTTTGATTTGCCGCGCCTTCGCGCGAACGGCGGATGCTCGGTCTCGCTTCGCTCGAAAGACGTGGTCGGGGTGGGCGACGGCCGCCGCTTGCTCCGATAGTCGCAGGTCGATCACGCGGGGAGCGACGGTGCGGCTTCGGGGGGCCGGCGCGGCAGAATGAGCACAATGCTGATCGAGACGAGTGCGGGGCCGGCTGAGGTCGAGCTCGAACAGCCGCGCAGGCCCGCGTTTCTGCTGCTGCTCACGCATGGTGCGGGGGGAGGGGTGGAGGCGAAGGACCTGCTCGCGGTGCGTGACGTCGCGTTGCGGCTGGGGGGTGGGGTCGCGCGGGTGGTGCAGCCGTATCGGGTGGCTGGGCGGCGGGCGCCGGGTTCGGCGGTCAAGCAGGACGAGGCCTGGCTGGAGATCGTCGCGCGGCTGCGCGGGCGCAAGCGCATCCCGGTGATCCAGGGTGGGCGCAGCAACGGGGCGCGGGTGGCTTGTCGTACCGCCGTCGCGGCACGGGTCCGTGGCGTTCTCGCGCTCTCGTTCCCGCTGCATCCGCCGGGCAAGCCGGAGAACTCGCGCCGGGATGAACTGCTCGCGCCGGGAGACATCGAGGTGGTCGTCGTCAACGGGGCGAACGACCCGTTCGGCATTCCCGACCCCGCCGACGCCGCCGAAGTGCGCGTCATCCCAGGACAGCCGCACGCCTTCCGTGCGGGCTTCGACCTGATCGCCGAGACCGTGACTCCGTGGCTGGAGCGCTGGTCCTGAGTCCTATTCGGCCGGTCGGGTGGCGATGACCAGCGCGTCGATGGCGTCGCCCGTTTCGGTGGGCCGGTAGACGCGGTCGGCGATGCGGACGCGCACCTCGCTCGCCGCCGCGAGCGGGCCGAGGTCGGCGACGATGTCGTCAGGGGTGAACAGGATGGCCGGGTCCTGCGGCCCGCCGCAGCCGTCGGTGATGTTGGTGGTGTCGTGGCCGAGTACGAGCAGGGTGCCTTCCGGAGCCAGCAGCCCGGCCGCCGTGCGCACCAAAGCGCGGCGCTGCTCGGCGGGCAGGTGCAGGAAGACCATCAAGACCAGCTCGAACGGTCCGGTGATCCCCGCTTCGTCCAAATCGGTGACGTCGGCGCACTGCCAGGTGATGCGATTGCGGACCGAGCGGGACAGCCGCGACGCCACCGTGCGGCCTTTGTCGATGCCGACTTGTGAGTAGTCGACGGCGTGCACCTGCCAGCCGTGCGTGGCGAGCCACAGGGCGTTGCGGCCCTCGCCGCACGCCAGATCGAGAGCGCGCGGGAACTCCGGCGCATCGCCCTCGGGTGTGGCGGCTTGGAGGGGCGCACGGCGTTCCAACCCGTAGACGTGCTCCACCACGGTGTTGTTCGGCGGTGCGCCCCAGACCAATTCCGTTTGCGCGTAGCGCTCGTCCCAGTCGGCCGCATCCATATTTCGAGTCTATTGATCGGGCCACCCGCGCTTCGTGGGGTTGCCCGAGTCAGTCCGATACCTGCGAGAGCCAGTGCACCGGCGTGGTCTCGCGTACGTGGATCAGCACGTCGAACGCATCGGCGAGCGACGAAAGCCGGATGTTGGCCGTGGCGTCGGCGGCCGGGTCGTAGACGCCGCTGATGGTGCGCAGCTTCGCCGGGCCGGTCAGCCAATCATGGACCGGTTCCGGCGCGGCGGCGTGCAGGTCGACGTAGTAGGCGGGCAGCTCGACTTCGCCCAGCGCGGCGTCCACCAGGTCCGGTTGCGGATTGGGCGCCACGGCCGCGCCGAGGTCGCCGTGATGGAAGCCGATGCCGACGGACACGTATCGTTCGCCCAGCTCAGTGCGCAAATGACTTCCGGTGCCGCGGAATTCGGCCGTACCGAAGACGATCGGAAGGCTGGTGGTGTGCGCGAGGCCGTCCCAGTAGACGATCTTCGCGCCGGTCGAGCGCTGCCATTCCAGCACCGTCTCGGCCGACGGCCGTTCGTCCCTGGCGAACCCTTGGCTCGCGACGCTCTGCCGGTGGAAGTCGCGGATCAGGCGGGCGTGGGTGAGCGCCGAGGCGCGCTCGCCGGTATCCGGCAATGTCGTGAGCAGCTCGAGGGCGTCTTCGGCGTGCTCGGCGAACGGGCGGCCGGGGTGGGTGCCTTGATGGCGCTGGACATGTTCGTCGACTTGATGCGCGGTGCGGATCGGCGCGAGATGCGCCTCGATCGCGGCGAGCCGGTCGGGAGCCGCGCGGCGCACGTAGTCGAGTACCGCGTCGTAGTCGCTCGGTTCGGCACGGGGCGGTTCGACGCCGAAGATCCGCACCGGGTCGTCCGGGTGCGCCAGGTTGTACGCGCGGATCCAGCGCAGCGTGGCCACCGATTCCTCGGTACGCCACGGACGCCAGGCGCCGGCGAGCACCGATTCGGGGTCGCCCGCGCCCGCGGTGACGAACCGGTCCCACCGTTCGCCGGAACGCGCGCTGTCCTGGATGGCCAGTGCGCGGAAGCCGTGTCGTTCGACGAGCCCGCGCAGCAGCCGCTCGCGCACACCGAAAGTCTGGCGGGAGAACCGCGTCGACTCGCCGAGCCCGACCACCGTGGCGGTGGCGAGCCGCGCGATCAGGCCGTCGAGTTCCGTACCGGGCGAGTCCGGATCGGTGCTGTCGATCGCGATGGCGTTGTCGCGCAACCAGGCGCGGATGTCGACGGTGGTGCTGAGCATGGTGCCTCCCGGAAACGTGAACGATCCAACGCGGTGCAGCCTCGTACATAAACCTTTGTTGAGGTCAAGCGCCGCGTCGGATCGCCGGGTTTCCGGTCACAGCGTCGTGCGCATCAGCAGGACGTTGTACTGGCTGTGCACGGTCGTGAGGAAGTACAGATCGCGCCCGGTCTGGTACGGAAAGATGGAAGGCGCGTAGGCGGTGGGCAATTCGCGGGTGTCGATCAGTACTTCGGGATCGCTCCACGGTCCGACCGGATCGGGGGCGCGCCGCATCACCACGGAATTGAATCGATCGGTGGTCAGCGAAATGTATTGGCCCAGATAGGCGTTGTACATCACCGACAGTTCGCCGACGCCGAACATGATGGGCGCGGCGGCGTTCACGTCGTTCTTCCGCCAAGCGTGGCCGTCCCAGTATTCGTATTCGGCGAGATTTCCGATGTCGTGCGCGCGCACGCGGGCGACGTGCGCGGTGTGATTGCGTCCGGACCGCGTGCCGTATTCGTAGATGTACCCGCCGTCGGCGAGGAAGGCGTTCATCTGGAAGTTGGCGTCGCCGCCCTCGTTGTTCCGTCGTGTTTCCGGCAGTTCGGCCCAGGTCTCGCCGTTGTCCCCGGAGACGGCGAGACCGGAGAAGTTGGTGCTCCACTGGCCGACGTCGTCCCAGGTCCGCACGGACATCAGGCTCATGTACTGCACGCCGTCGACGGCGATGCCTGCGGTCGGGATGCGGCTGATCTCCAGGAACGGGATCTTCGGGCTGGCGATCAGATCGCGCGCCTGCCCGAACACGTCGCGCACCACGCTGTCGAAATAGACGCCCTCGGCCGGATCGGTGGTGTGGCTGCGCAGCAGGATATTGCTGCGCCAGGCCCACATGCTGCCCGCGAGCAGATTCGGAAAACCGACGCCTGCGGTGTCGCCGAACGCCGTGAGCATTTCGCCGTGCCCGTTGTCCCACATGATGCCGAGATCGGTGCCGAGGACGTTGTAGGTCTGGGTGTTGTTCGGGCTGGCCATACCGGTCACCTGGAAGACCGCCTTGGTGCGGCCGAGCAGATTCGGCAATCCGGTCGTGCCGTTGAGCACCGGGATCGGATTGATGGCGTTCGGGTTCGCGATGGCGGGTGTGGTCGCCGTGAAGAGCAGGGCCGAGGCGCCCGCCAGCGCCGAGAGCAGGAAGGATGCGGTCTTGATCACGATCTGTGAGCCCTCCGGTTTCTTCCCGAGAGCGGTGCGAAACACGGACGTCCCGCGATACACAGACCCTTCGCAGTGTGCCGCGCACCACTAGTCGACTGGCTGGCAAATCGTGCAAATGGTAGCAGCGGAACCAGTCGCGGGGAGGGTTCTCCAGCAGACTAGCGAATTTGTAGCTAATCCTCGGTAGGACGGCTGCGCGCCTTGCGGAGAATCAAAGGAAGTTGGGTCGCGCGCTCGACGGCCAAGGTTCGCCGGGTGGATGCTTGCCACGACTTCTCGAAGAGTCGTTTGGCGGCGGCGACCGCGTGCGGCGACCGCGTCGCAAGGCGGTCCGCGAGTTTCTCCGCCTCCGCCACGGGGTCCGGCGTCAGCTCGGTGACCAAGCCGATCCGCGCGGCGTAGTCCGCGTCCACTACGTCCGCGGTCATCGTGAGCAAGAGGGCTTTGTCGATGCCGATCAGCCTGGATAGTGTTGCAGCGCCGGTCATATCCGGGATCAGCCCGTGTTTGGCTTCCATGACGGAGAACTCCGCGTCGTGGGTGGCGAAACGGACGTCGGCGGCGAGCGCGAGCTGGAGCCCGCCGCCGTAGCAGCGCCCGTGCACGGCGGCTATCACCGGCACCGGCAGGCGGCGCCAAGCCCAGCACGCCTCCTGGAAGGCATTGGTGCCGCGCCAGGGTAGCGGCACGAAATTCCGAACGATTGCCAATGGATCGCTGATTGCCGCGGAGATATCCAGCCCGCTGCTGAAGCTGGGTCCGTTTCCGGACAGAATGACCGCACGCACATCGCTGCGGTGGGCCACCAGCTTCGCGCTGGCAACCAGCTCGCGGAGCATGTCGATGGTCAGGCCGTTGTGCTTGTCCGGCCGGTCCAGCGTTACGTACGCCCGGTGGTCGTCGAACCGCACTGCGATGTTGGTGCCCATGCTCGGATCTTACTTGTGAGTCAGTTGTCTGGCGCGCACTGTTGCCGCGGCGTCAGGGCTCTGTTCTAATCGGACTCGAGTTACCGTCAACGTTGACGGTTATGGAGCGGAGGTCGCATGCTGCCAGCCGGAATGGACCCGAGGACGCCGGTGCTCGTCGGCGCCGGGCAGGTCGTACACCGACCGGGTGCGCCTGGCCTGCCCGGCCCGGTCGAACTCGCCGCCGAATCCTTGCGCCGCGCGGGCGCCGATAGCGGCGTCGGCGACCGATTGCTGCGTGCGGCCGATGTGATCGCCGCCGTCGCCCCGGTCAGCCGCCCCTACGGCGACCTGGGCGCGCTCGTCGCGGCTGAACTGGGCGTCAGCCCGAGGAGGACCGTGCAGTCGGTGCGTTTCGGCGGTGACGCGCCGCAGCGGCTGCTCAACGCCGTCGCGCAGGCCATCGCCGACGGACGCTCGGAGGTCGCCCTGCTCACCGGAGCCGAAGCGGTGTACTCCGGGAACACGGCCGCCCGCTCCGGCGCGGCGGTGGACTGGCCGGAACAGCCGGACGGCGTAACACCGGACGAGATCGTCGGCTCCGATCGTGGACCGAACTCGGACATGGAAACCGCCGCGGGGCTGTGGGGACCGGTGTACTTCTACGCGCTCATGGAGACGGCCCTGCGCCGCAGGCTGGGGTCGAGCGAAGCCGCGCACCGCGAGCGGATCGGCGGACTGTGGTCGCGGCTGTCGGAGATCGCGGCACGCAATCCGTACGCGTGGCAGCCCGCCGCGCAGGCTGCCGCCGACCTGGCGACGCCGGCGCCCGCCAACCGGATGGTGTCGACGCCGTATCCGAAGCTGCTGATCGCCAACCTGACCGTGGACCTGGGCGCCGGGCTCATCCTGTGCAGCGCGGCGGCGGCCGAGGCCGCCGGTGTGCCGCGAGACCGATGGGTGTTCCCGCATGCAGGCGCCACCGCGACCGACGAATGGTTCGTCTCCGAACGAGCGGACATGTCTCGATCGCCCGCGATCGCCGCGGCGGGGAAGGCGGCGCTCGGCGCCGCGGGAATCGCGATAGACGATGTCGCCCACGTCGACCTGTACTCCTGCTTCCCGGTGGCGGTGCAGATCGCGGCCGAGGAACTCGGCCTGCCGATCGACGATCCGGCCCGGCCACTGTCGGTCACCGGTGGTCTCACCTTCGCGGGCGGCCCTGGCAACAACTACACGACGCATTCGATCGCGACGCTGTCCGGCGTCCTCCGCGCGGACCCCGGCGCATACGGCCTGGCGACGGCGCTCGGTTGGTACAGCACCAAGCACGGCGTCGGGGTGTACTCGGCGAAGCCGCCCGAGCGGCTGTTCCGTGCCATCGAGGCGGATGTGCCGGCGGCGCGGCGGGAACCCGCGCCCGGGTACACCGGTCCGGCCACGGTCGAGGCGTACACCGTCGCCTACCGCAAGGGTCCGGCGCCCGACCGTGCCGACGAGCCGGAAGCCGTTGTGGTGAGCGCACTGACACCGGCGGGGACCCGCATACTGGTCCGGGCGTCGGATGCCGACACCCTCGCGGCGTTCACCGCGGGCGACCCGCTCGGCGCGGACGCCGAGATCGCCGCGGACACGTTCACCCTGCTCACCGAGAGGAGCGCCCGATGAACGACTCGGTCCTGATCGAGCGGCGCGACGCGATCACCGTGCTCACGGTCAACCGTCCCGAGGCGCGCAACGCGATCAACCTGGCCACCGCGCAGGCCATCGAGGCCGCTGTCGACGAGTTCGAAGCCGATTCCGCCGCGCGCGTGCTCGTGCTCACCGGTGCGGGCGGAACCTTCAGCGCCGGAATGGATCTCGTGGCCGCGTCGAAAGGCGAGATGCCGATGACGCAGCGCCGTGGCCCGCTCGGCATCACGGCGAAACCCCCGGCGAAACCGATGATCTCCGCCGTCGAGGGTTTCGCGCTGGCCGGTGGTTTCGAGCTGGCGCTCGCGGGCGACCTCATCGTCGCCGCGCGCGACGCGCAGTTCGGCATTCCCGAAGTCAAGCGCGGTCTGGTGGCGGCGGGCGGTGGCGTGCTGCGCCTGACCCAGCGGCTGCCGCGCAGCACCGCCGCCGAACTCGCGCTCACCGGAGGCCGGATCGGCGCCGAGCGGCTCTACCAGCTCGGCCTGGTCAACCGGGTCACCGAGCCGGGTGCGGCGCTGTCGGTGGCGCTCGAACTCGCGGCCGAGATCGTCGCCGCCGCACCACTCGCGGTGGCCGCGAGCAAGCGCATCATCGACGAGTCGCCGGATTGGCCGGTCGCGGAGGGATTCGCGAAGCAGGGCGAAATCGCGCTGCCCGCGTTGATTTCCAAGGACGCCGCCGAAGGCGCGCTGGCGTTCGCGCAGAAGCGCGAGCCCCAGTGGCAGGGTCGCTGACGGGCGGGCCGGGACACGTCCGGCAGCCGCAGGCGCAGCGCAGGGAGCGCATGCGCACGCGGCTGCTGGACGCGGCGGTGGAGAGCCTGGTCGAGGTCGGTTACGCGGGCACGACCACGCTCGAGGTGCAGAAGCGGGCGGGTGTGCCGCGGGGAACGTTGCAGCACTATTTCCCCACCAGGTCCGATCTGCTCGCCGGCGCCGTCGAGCATGTGGCGCGACGCCGTTTCGACCAGCTGACAAGCGAGTTCGAAGCGATCCCGGACGACGCGGACCGGCTGGAGACGGCCGTCGAACTGACCACGCGGATGCTCAGCGGCCCGTCGTTCTGGGCGGCGCTGGAGATGTGGGTGGGCGCGCGGACCGACCCGGAACTGCGGGCGGCCTTCCTGCCGCTCGAGGTCCGCTTGTTCGAACTGATGCACACCAGCATTCGCGACAGCTTCCGGCGCGAGTTCCCCGACGATCCCCGCGTGCCTACGATCACCGAATTCACCATCGAGATCATGACCGGATCGGCCCTGCGGGTGCTGCTCACCGGGGACGTGTCCCGCAACCGGATTCTTCAGCACCGGTGGGGTAATGCCGTGCGCGTCTTGCTCGGCACGGCATCCGCTGATACGTTGCTCGACCCGCCCGCGGGCTGAACGGACGGGCGTCTAGCGCTGGCGGGTGATCGTCTCGAGCAGCACCTGGGCGCATCCGGCCGGGTCGTCGAAGAACGGCGTGTGCCCGCTGCCGTGCAGCGTGACGTGCTCGGCGTCCGGCAGCACGCTGCGCGCCTTGCGGCTCTGGGTCGCGTAGGTGAGCAGGATGTCGCGGCTGCCCCATGCGATGGTCACCGGAATGTCGGCGAGGGAGTCGATTTCGGGCAGCCGGACATCGGTGAACGAGGCGATCGCCTCGTCGAATCCGGCCGCGTCCGCAGCGCCGATGGCCGTGTCCAGCGCCACCTTCGCATCCAGCGCCCAGGGTTTGCCGAAGACCAGGGAGAGGAAGACGGTCCGGCACGCGGCGGTGCCGAGGACGGACGGCAGGGCGGGCCGCAGTTTGCGCGCCAACGCCCGTGACTTGCCCAGCGACTGCTGACACCACACGCGACCGGCGGTGTCCCAGAAGCCGATCGGGGAGTAGGCGGTCACCGAGCGAGCCAGCCCGCGAGCGCCCAATTCCAGCGTGATCAGCCCGCCCATCGAGTTCCCCGCGAGATGCGGTTGTTCGATCCCCTGCGCGGCGAGGAATTCGGCGAGCGCGTCGGTGAGGTTGGGCACCGTGTTGTGCGCGAGCGGGTGCGTCGAACCGCCGAAGCCGGGCAGGTCGACGGCGATCACTTCGTACGACGCGGCCAGTGTGTCGATGATCGGCTCCCACACCTGCCACCGGCTCCCGACCCCGTGTACCAGCACGAGCGGCTCGCCCGCGCCGACGCGGTGATGGTGCAACGTCGTCATGCGCCAACCCTAACAGCAGTCACCTGTCATCAGTTGGTATCGCGCAGCAGCCGCCGACTGGAGTGGCGGGGCGCAGCTATTTCCGACAGTGCGGGATCGACGCGGCCCGTCCCCGTCCGGGGAGTGATCTAGCTCACTGGCTGTCACAGTGCTTGCTCGCGCGGTGTCTGGATGCCGACACGCTGGATACGAAGGAGTTCCCGATGAACATCGCACTGTGGATCGCGACGGCACTGTTGGCCGCGCTCGCCCTCTTCGGCGGCATCACCAAGGCGTTCGTTCCGCGAGAGAAGCTCGCCGCGTCACCCGGCGGGGAATGGACCGCGACGGCCGGCGACGGCTTCGTCAAAGGTCTGGGCCTCCTGCAGATCCTGGCGGCGGCCGGTCTGATCCTGCCCGCCGTGCTCGACATCGCGCCGGTGCTGGTGCCGGTCACGGCGGTCTGCTGGGTCGGGCTCATGGTCGGCGCGATGATCACCCACGGCCGGCTCGGGCAGTCCAAGTTCGTCGTGCTGAACTCGGTATATCTCGCGGTCGCGGTGTTCATCGCGTGGGGCCGGTTCGCCCTCGAACCTTTCACGAGCTGACGGCCCGGATCGAACGCAGCCAACCACCGAGGAGAAGGGTCGAGAAGATGAGCGACCACGCGACCGAGGCTTTCGTCGCCCACCGCGACCTGTTGTTCACCGTCGCCTACGAGATGCTCGGCTCGTCCGCCGACGCCGAGGACGTGCTGCAGGAGACCTGGCTGCGCTGGGTGAAAGCCGACACCGAACAGGTGGACGACGAACGTGCCTATTTGGTCCGGATCACTACCCGGCAGTCGCTCAACCGGCTACGCACGATGAAGCGCCGCAGAGAGGCATACGTCGGCCCCTGGCTGCCCGAGCCGATGCTCACCGCACCCGACGTCGCCGAGCATGTCGAACTCGCCGAGAACATCTCGATGGCGATGATGCTCGTCCTCGAGACGCTCTCGCCCACCGAACGTGCTGTCTTCGTGTTGCGCGAGGTCTTCGACCTCGGCTACGAGGAGATCGCGGCCGCGGTCGGCAAGAACCCGCCGACCGTCCGCCAGATCGCGCACCGCGCCCGCCGCCACGTCGAGGCCCGCCGCCCGCGTTCGGTGGTATCGCCCAGCCAGACCCGCGCGTCGGTGGAGGCGTTCGGGCGCGCGCTCGAATCAGGGGATCCACAAGGCCTGCTCGACGTCCTCGCGCCGCATGTCGTCCTCATGAGCGACGGCGGCGGTATCAAGCGAGCCGCGCTGCACCCCATCATCGGTGCGGAGAAGGTCGCCCGCTACATCACCGGCGGCACCGGCAAGGTCCAGGCCGAGCTCAGCTGCGAAACCATTCTGATCAACGGACACCCGGCACTGGCGCTGCGCCTGGACGGCGTGCTCGACGGCATCATGGCCTTCCACGTCGAGGACGACCACATCACCGGCCTCTACTTCGTCGGCAACCCGGAAAAGCTGACCCGCGTCGAGTCCGAGACGCCGCTCGCGTTGCGCTGAATATCAGCAGCGCCGTGGCGGCCGCCACACGCTCACCGGCAGCGAGCAGTGCGGGTCGCTTCCGGTGGCGCGCTGGGAATCGCCCAGATCGCGCTGACGCGGTCGTCGCCGAGGGCTGGTGCCGGACCCGGCAATATCGGTAGGATAATTGGTATGGCAACGCGTAAGGTCACCCTTTCGCTGGACGAAGCCGCTTGGTCGTATGCCGAGCAGGCGGCCGCCCGCGCGGGAATGTCGCCGTCGGCTTGGATTTCGAAGGCCGCGCGACGGGAGGCCGTGCGCACCGGGGTCGGTCCGGTGTCGGATGTGACCGCCGAGGCCGCCGCGGACGCGGCCGAACTGGCGGCCGCTGAGGAGGCGATGCGTGCGTCGGGGTGAACTGTGGATCTACAACCCGCATGGTTCGCCGCGCCGCCGAACGGTCGTGCTCATCAGCAGTGACGGCATCAACGAATCGCCGCGCCCCTGGTTGATCGCGGCCGAGGTGCTCGAGGACGATCCGCAGGACATCCTCGCGGTTCCGGTGGAGGAACACGGCTGGGTGCATGCCGGGAACATCGGGCGCATCTTCCGCGGTTGGCTGGCCGAGCGGGTGGACGTGGTGGACACCGACACGCTGGAACGGCTCGACACCGCGTTGCGCGCGGCCATGGACCTCTGAGGCCTCCTGGGCAAAGACCGCGCACGACTACCGCTGAAGGCCGGACGGCATTATGGTGGCCACGCCACCGACAGTGGTCAGTCGAGGAAGAGGAGTCAGGTGCGGATCTGCATGATCGCCGCGGCGCTGATCGCGCTGCCGGTGCTCGCGGCATGCGGCAGCGACAAGGACACGGCGGCGCCCACGGTGACGCAGGCCGATCTCGCCAAGTCGTTGCAGGACAAGGGCCTCAAGAACAAGCAACTGGCCGAATGCGCGGCGAAAGTGTTCGTCGACCAGGGCATTTCGCAGGCCGGACTGCGGATCATGATCAGCGACGAGTACGACACCAAGTCTCCCAACCAGGAAACGCTGGGGATGAGCAAAGAGGACGCGGACAAGGCGCGCGCTGCCAGCGGTCGTATCGCGAGCGAGTGCATGTCGGCGGCTCAGACGCGCTGAGTTCCGGCCCGCCGGGGCGGTCGACGATTCGCGTAGCGAGGCGGTTGATCAGACCGTACGCTGTCGCTACGTCGACGCGGGTGTCGACCAGAAGCCGAGGGTTCGACCGTGTCACAGCCGCCTTTTCCGACATCGCCGAGTCCGGTGGGATCGCCTACCGCGCAACCGATCAGCCCATCCGGTCGCTGGTTCGCGCTGGGTGGCGCGCTGATCGGCCTCGGCGTCATCGGCGGGATCGTCCTCGGCGCTCTCGGCTTCCTGCAGACCTCGGGCCGGATCGACGACTTCCAGCGGGTCAAGGTGCCCGGCTCCGGCATGGTGAACTTGGCGGAGTCCGGCGGCTACACCGTGTACTTCGAGTACGCCGGGGCATCGTCCCGGGGCCCCTCCGGCACGGTCAACCTCCGGGTGCTCGATCCGGACGGCAAGCACCTGGAGTTGCAGAAGTACGACGCGATCATCACGTATTCCTTCGGCAGCCACGAGGGACGGGCCGGGTTCTCGTTCGAGGCCGCGAAGCCGGGCGCCTATCGCGTGACCACGGCGGGTAGTTCCGAGGTGACGGTCGCCATCGGACAGGGTCTCGGCTCGTCGTTCGTCGGCACACTGTTCGGTGCGCTCGCCCTCGGTTTCGGTGGCGTGGTGCTCGGTGTGCTCGTGATCGTGGTGGTGGCGGTCAAGCGAAGTGCGAGCAGGCGCAAGGTCGCCGCGGGATGATTCGCGGGGCGTCCGGCCGAATACTGAGCGCCCGCCGGAGCTTCGCTGATCACAGCGCGACAGTGAGCTCGATTCGCGCGGCCGATCCGGCTTCGAGCCCCTCGGCGACCCGCACCGCTTTCTTCATCGGCAAGACGTAGGTCGCGCGCGACTTGTCCGGAAACAGCGAAGTGGACCACCGGGAGCCGCCGACGACCACATGCACCCGCACGGCGCCGAATCCGCCGGAACGATGGGCGTACCGCTCCTCGATCTCGTCGGCCACGTCTGCGGGCAGCGACACGAAATGCCAAGCGGCATTCCCCTGGTGTTCCCACACTTCCGCCGTGAACGAGTACCGCGAACCAGCCACGTCGCGACTGTAGCGGCGGGTACCGACAGCGGCACCGCGTCGCCCGCGACAGCGCATGTGACTCGGCACCTGCGTCGTCACCGCGCTGTCCAACGCACGCGGACAAGTCGACCTGGCCGCGACCTCGCGCACCTGAGCGGTCGATCTCCCCGCTTCGGCGAGCATTTCGATCGCGCTGCGCGCAACCCGTGAGCGACCGCGCGGGGTGCGCGATGGTGGGCTGATGACGACCACCGAGGCGAAATCCACTACCGATTCCGAACTGGATGCGATCTTCGGCCCGATCTTCGACCGGATCGCCCAGGGCGCCGTGACGCGAGAAATCGATCGCACGCTTCCTTACGACGAGGTCGGACTGCTGCGCGCGGCGAAATTCGGCGCGCTGCGCGTTCCTGTCGAGTTCGGCGGCTACGGCGTCACCGTCCGGCAGCTGTTCCGGTTGCTCATCGAACTCGCCGCCGCGGAATCGAATCTGCCGCAAGCGCTGCGAGTGCACTTCTCGTTCGTCGAGGATCAACTCCTTGCGGAGCAAGGGTCCGAGCGGGAGCGGTGGCTGCGCGCGGTGGCCGAAGGCACGCTGGTGGGCAACGCGATCACCGAACCAGGTGTCGGCGCGGTGGACCGCTACCGCACCACGCTGACCGAGGACGGCGGGCGCTGGCTGCTCAATGGTGTCAAGTACTACAGCACGGGATCGCTGTACGCGGACTACATTCTGGCCGCCGCCGACCGGAACGGTGAGCGCGTCGGGGTGCTGGTGGACGCGAACGCCGAGGGAGTGCGTCAGCACGACGACTGGGACGGCTTCGGCCAGCGGCTGACGGCCAGTGGGACAACGGAATTCACCAACGTAGCGGTACCCGAAGACCGAATCCTCGGTCCCGGCTACGGCGCGCCCGGGCCGACCTACGCGACCTCCTACCTGCAACTGGTCCAGCTCGCTGTGCTGGCGGGCATCGCCAAGCGCGCCGAGCGTGACATCCGGGAGTGGGTCGCGGCGCGTACCCGCGGCTACACACACTCCGCCGCCGACCTGCCGCGGCACGATCCGCTGGTGCAACAGGTGATCGGGCGGCTATCGGCGGCCGCGTTCGCGGCCGAGGCCAGTGTGCTCGCCGTCGCCGACGTGCTCGACGGAGTGCTGGCGGGCGGCGCGAAGGACGAGAGCGCGGTGGTGGCCGCCGAACTCGCGGCGGCCCGGGCCCAGCTCGCCGTCATCGATCTGGTGCTGCCCGCCACATCGCTGCTGTTCGAAGTGGGTGGCGCATCCGTCGTTTCCGAACAGCTGCGGCTGGATCGGCACTGGCGTAACGCCCGCACCATCTCGGTGCACAACCCGGCGATCCAGAAGGCGCGGGCGATCGGCGATCACCTGCTCAACGGCGCCGATCTGCCGTTCGCCTGGAGCGCGGGCGAGCGTACACCGGCCGGAGGAGCCGCGCAGTGACCCGCCGGATCCGGTTCAACGCATTCGACATGAACTGCGTCGCCCACCAGTCCCCGGGGCTGTGGCGGCATCCCGACGACCAATCGCACCGCTACAAGGAGCTGGGCTACTGGACGGAGCTGGCGAAGCTGCTCGAACGCGGCCGCTTCGACGGCATCTTCATCGCCGACGTCCTGGGCACATACGACGTATACGGCGGCAACGACATCGCCGCGCTGCGCCAAGGCGCGCAGATCCCGGTTGCCGACCCGCTGCTGCTGGTCTCCGCCATGGCGGCGGTGACCGAGCATCTCGGGTTCGGCATCACCACTGGCACCGGATTCGAGCACCCGTACCCGTTCGCGCGGCGGCTGTCCACGCTCGACCATCTCACCAACGGCAGGCTGGGCTGGAATGTGGTGACCGGCTACCTGCCCTCGGCCGCACGCAATTTCGGCGCGGCCGACCAGCTCGCCCACGACGAGCGCTACAACCAGGCCGATGAATACCTCGAGGTGCTGTACAAGCTGTGGGAAGGCTCGTGGGAGGACGACGCGGTGGTCCGCGACGCGACCGCGGGCGTCTACGTGGACCCGGCCAAGGTGCACCACATCGGTCATCGCGGCACGCACTACACCGTGCCGGGCATCCACCTGTCGGAGCCGTCGCCGCAACGCACGCCGGTGATCTACCAGGCGGGCGCGTCTCCGCGCGGGGTGCGTTTCGCGGCCGAGAACGCCGAGGCCATCTTCATCGCCGGTCCGTCGAAACGAGTGCTCGCGCAGACGGTTTCCCGGATCAGGGACGCGCTGGCGGCGGCAGGCCGCGCCCGTGACGCCGCGCGCATCTACGCGCTCGCGACGATCATCACCGACGCGACCGACGAGGCGGCGCGGCGCAAGCACGAGGAGTACCTGTCCTACGCCAGTGTCGAGGGCGGCTTGGTGTTCATGTCCGGCTGGATGGGCATCGATCTGTCCCGCTACGACCTCGACGACCCGATCGGCCAAGTCGAAAGCAACGCGATCCAGTCGGCGGTGGCGGCGTTCCAGGAATTCGACGACGACGGGCGGGAATGGACCGTCCGCGACATCGGCAAGTGGGCCGGCATCGGCGGCATGGGCCCGGTCTTCGTCGGTTCCGGGGAGACGGTCGCCGACCTGCTCCAGGAATGGGCCGCCGAAACCGACCTGGACGGCTTCAACCTGGCCTACGCGATCACACCGGGAACGTTCGAAGACATCGTCCGGCACGTCGTCCCGGTACTGACCGCCAGAGGCGCGTACACACCGGAATACACGCCGGGCACGCTACGCAACGCACTGTTCGGCGCGGGTGATCGATTGCCCGCGGATCATCGGGGCGCGAGCTACCGCCTGGGCGGTGCGGGATCGACGGCTCTGCCGGATACGGTCTCGCGTCCGGGGGTGACGGTCGAGGCGAGTACCTGATTTCCGGACGGCGTCACGCCACCCTGCTTCCGGTGGCGTCGGTCGACTGAGGCCTATTGTGGTCTACGTGGTGCCGTACGTCCGCCGACGCCAGGCGGGTCCGGGGTCTGCTCGGACGTATCACTTCCGGACGGAGAAGCGCATGCAAATGTCGAATGACCCGGCACCTCTGCCTCCGAGGTCCGTTGATCCTGAAGCTATCGCGACCGCGATGGGCATTCCGATTGCCGTTCTGCCCTTTGAGTTCACTCTGGAAACCCGGTGCTGGGATGGTTTTGCCGATCTGGCTACTGTCAAGTCGACAAACCCCGTAATCAATGCCGTCACATATGCTGCAGGGACCTCTCTCCGGCAAGGGCTACCGGCAGAATCGGAACGGCTGCCGCTGTTCGCTGCGGAATCGTTGAGCGGACTTGTCTCCCGGTTGCATCGCGGTGACGACGTCTTGGCGATAAGCCTACGAGACGTGATGCGGAGAGTCAGTGCTACCACGTCGGCTGTCACGATCGACGATGTCAACTATCCAGGTATCGAGGCTTCTGCCCACGGCTGCACAATGCGCGCTGCGCAGCCGGCCGACGGCTGTTTCGTCGCAGTGGGTGCGGCGGAGGGGCAGTTGCTGCCGCAATTGGCTTGGGTGTATCCCAGATTCGACCGAAAGTAGGACCGCGGCACCCGCCTGTCGACGACGAGTCGCATACGTTGCGATTGAAGGCAATCAGTTTGCGGTCAAGAAGATTTCGGCTATGGATTCCAACCCTGCGCGGTCGACTTCGTCGAACCGCCCAGGCCGCGGACTGTCGAGGTCGAATACCCCGATCAGCGCATCGTCCCGGACCAGCGGTACGACAATTTCCGAACGTGTATCGGCGTCGCACGCGATGTGCCCCTCGAATGCGTGCACGTCGGGCACGAGCTGAGTGGTTCTGGTTTGCGCCGCCGTGCCACAGACGCCTTTTCCCAGCGCGATGCGCACACACGCGGGTTTGCCCTGGAACGGGCCGACCACCAGTTCCCGACCGTCGTAGAAATAGAAACCCACCCAATTCACATCGGGTAGGGCGTGGAATACCAATGCGGCGAGATTGGCGGCGTTGGCGATGCGGTCGGTCTCGCCCGCGACCAGCGCTTCGGCTTGGGCGACGAGCTGGCGGTACTGCTCGGTGCGGTCTCCGGTCAGGTCGGCGACGACAAACGACATGGCCCGAATGGTACGCGCTGCGAATTCGCTGTCTGCTTATTGATTCTCGGTGATCGCAACACTCTGCGAGCACCGCGCGCCCATCGCATCATCCCTGCATGACTTCGCAGCAACCCGTATCCCGTTCCACTCGTTCGGCCGCGGTAATCGGCGCCGGACAGACCGGCGTCACTGCGGCGCTAGGACTTCTCGACGCCGGTTTCGACGTCACCCTTTACAGTGAGCGCGATCAGCGCGCATTACGCGACGACGTGCCCGCCACCGGCACCGCGCTGGAATTCGGCGAGACCCAGCAGGCCGAGGCCGCGCTCGGATTGGACAGCTACACCGCGCGGGCGCCCCGGCACACCGGCTTGAGCGTACGCATCGCCGGACCTGGCCCCGATCGTCCCGAATTGATCCAATTCGACGGCCATTTCGACGGATACGTCGGCGTCGCGGTGGACACCCGGCTCAAGGCCGACGAGCGGCTCACCGCGTTCCTGGAGCGCGGCGGCCGGTTCGCGGTCGAGCAAGTGACGCCGGAGACGCTCGACGGTATCGCCGCCGCCAACGACCTCACCCTGGTCGCGACCGGCCGCGGCGGGCTGTCGGACCTGTTCCCCGTCGACGCGCAGCGCACGCCCTACGACGCGCCGCAGCGGTCCTTGCTCACCGTCGTCGTCACCGGGATCGGCCACGACGAAGATGTTTTCGCGCATCGCAGCGTGGCGGGCGGCGCGCACAGCGGCTTCTCCATCCTCGCCGACCAAGGCGAGGGCTGGTGGGGCCCGTACCTGCACAAGGACGCGGGGCCGAGCTGGGCCTTCCTCGGCTGGGCGCGGCCCGGCAGTGACTGGGAGAAGCGATTCGCCGGGGCCGACTCCGCCGAGTCGGCGCACCGGATCGTGCAGGACCTCTACCGCGACTACATCGAGTGGGACCTGCCGGAGGTGCTGGCCACCGAGACCATCCCCGAGGATCCGCACTCGTGGCTGAAGGGCGCGGTGCGCCCGGTCGTGCGGTCGGGGGTCGGGCGCACCGCGGGGGGCCACGTGGTCGCCGCGCTGGGTGACACCGCCATCGCCTACGATCCGATCGCCGGGCAGGGCGCGCAGAGCGGCCTGATCCAGGCGCAGCGGCTGGTCGCGGCGGCCGCCGTGCACGAAGGACCATTCGACGAGGCGTGGATCGCGCGGCAGTACGCCGCGTTCCTCGCCGCGCGCGCGGATGCGGCGAACAAGGTGACCAGGCTGTTCCTCAGCGATCCCGAACTGGCCGAGGTCGGCAACGCGTTCTTCGCCGCGGCGGCCGTCGACCCGGCGTTCGCTTCGGCGCTGGTCGGCCTGCTGCACCGGCCGCAGCCGTTCCTGCCGGTCGACTCGCCGGAAGCGGTCAACGAGTTCATCACGCGGGTCACCGGCGAGGACGCCGCCGCACTACTGGGCCGGTTCGCGCCCGCGGGCAAGTTCGCCAGGTCGAGCTACTCGCCCGCGCTCGCCGACGCCTGATCCGAATCGCGCAGATTCAAAACCTCGTCCCGACCGGGGGCCGGTGCTGGAGTGGAAGGAGCGCCGGACGCACGCGTGGCGTCCGGCCTCCGATCCGACGGCTACCCCCGATAACCATGGAGCAGCTATGACCACGGAGCAGATCGCCGAGCAGATCCGGTTCGCCTACTGGGTGCCCAACGTCAGCGGGGGACTGGTCACCAGCGATATCGAACAACGCACCAGCTGGGATTTCGAGTACAACAAGAAGCTCGCGCAGACCGCCGAGAACAACGGCTTCGATTACGCGCTGTCCCAGGTGCGCTACACCGCCTCCTACGGCGCGGAGTACCAGCACGAATCGACCTCGTTCAGTCTCGCGCTGCTCGGCGCGACCGAGCGGCTGAAGGTCATCGCGGCCGTGCATCCCGGGCTGTGGCATCCGGCGGTACTGGCCAAGTTCGGCGCCACCGCCGACCACTTGTCGAATGGCCGGTTCGCCATCAACGTCGTGTCCGGCTGGTTCGCCGGTGAATTCACCGCGCTCGGCGAGCCGTGGCTCGAGCACGACGAGCGCTACCGGCGCAGCGCCGAATTCCTCGAGGTGATCCGCAAGATCTGGACCGAGGACAACGTGAACTACGGCGGCGACTTCTACCGCATCCGGGACTTCACCCTGAAGCCGAAGCCGCTGAACACCCCGGAGCGGCCGAATCCCGAACTCTTCCAGGGCGGCAACTCGACCGCCGCACGGCGCAACGGCGGCCGCTACGCCGACTGGTACTTCTCCAACGGCAAGGACTTCGACGGCGTCACCGAGCAACTCGACGACCTGCGCGCCGTCGCCCGCGCCCACGACCGCGAGGTGAGATTCGGGCTCAACGGCTTCATCATCGCCCGTGATACCGAGCGGGAAGCTCGCGACACCCTGCGCGAGATCGTCGAGAAGGCGAACAAGCCCGCGGTGGAAGGCTTCCGCGACGCGGTGCAGCAGGCGGGCGCGTCCACCAAGGACCGCAAGGGCATGTGGGCCGATTCCACGTTCGAGGACCTGGTGCAGTACAACGACGGTTTCCGCACCCAGCTGATCGGCACGCCGGAGCAGGTGGCCGAGCGGATCGTCGCCTACAAGCAGCTCGGCGTCGACCTGATTCTCGGCGGCTTCCTGCACTTCCAGGAGGAGATCGAGTACTTCGGCGCGAAGGTGCTCCCGCTGGTGCGTGAGCTGGAAGCCGCGCAGCGGCCCGTCGCGGCGGTGAACTGATGACCGCGGTCGCCGCCGATCGCATCCTGTCGGCGGCACAAGCGTTCGCGGTCGCACAGCGGCTCGCGGCGGACTTCGCGCCGGGAGCCGCCGAACGCGACCGGGAGCGCGCGCTGCCGTACGCGGAGGTCGATCGGCTGGCGGCCAGCGGTCTGCTCGCGATCACCGTCCCCGCCGCGCACGGCGGCGCGGATCTGCCGCCCAGCGCGGTCGCGGAAGTGACGCGGATTCTCGCCACGGCCGACCCCAACATCGCGCAGATCCCGCACAGCCACTTCGTGTATGTGAACCTGCTCCGGCTCGCGGGTACGGCCCAGCAGCAGGAGCGGTACTTCGGGCGGGTGCTCGACGGCGGGCGCATCGCCAACGCGCAGTCCGAGCGCGGCGGCGCGACCGTCGCCGACATCGCAACCACCTTGCGGCCGGTCGATGATCGATTCCGGGTGGACGGCGCGAAGTACTACTGCACCGGCTCGCTGTTCGCCGATCTGTTCGCGGTGCTGACCCGGCTGGACGACCCGGAGGGGCGCAGCGGTCTCGAACCCGGGGAGTACATCGTCTACCTGCCCGCCAACACTCCCGGCGTGCGCGTCGTGGACGACTGGAACGGGATCGGGCAGCGCACCACCGGTAGCGGAACGGTGTCGTTCGACGGTGTGCTCGTCGATCGTGACCAGGTGATTCCCCGCTCCGGCGCGGTGCGCGCACCCACCGGCTATGGCGCGTTCGCCCAGTTGCTGCACGCCGCCATCGACACCGGCATCGCCCGAGGCGCCCTCACCGCGGCAACGGAATTCGTGCGCACGAAGAGTCGTCCGTGGTTCGAGGCGGGGGTGGCGAACGCGGTGGACGACCCCCTGTTGATCCAGCGCTTCGGTGAATTGTCCGTCGCGGTGACCGCCGCCGAGGCGACGCTCTCGTCGGCCGGATGGGCATTGGACGCGGCTATCCGGATCGATCCGAGCGCCGCGAACATCGCCCAGTCGTCGCTGGCCGTAGCGACCGCCAAGATACTCGCCGACCGCGCCGCCAACGACGTGTCCGCCGCACTGTTCGAGGTCGGCGGAACGCGCAGCGCGGCGGCGGATCTCAATCTGCACCACTTCTGGCGCAACGCGCGCACGCACACCCTGCACGATCCGGTGCGCTGGAAATACCAGCACATCGGCAGGGCCCTGCTGCACGACGCCGCGCCACCGCTCCACGGTGTGATCTGAAAGGAGACGAAATGGCAGTCACTGTCGTCGTCGGAAATCCGAAACCCGCCTCACGCACGCTCACCGCGGCCACCCTGGTCGCGAGGGGGCTGCGACCTGAGGTGGAGCCCACCGTGATCGACCTGGTCGAGTTCGGTCCCGCGCTGCTCAGCTGGGGTGACCCGGCCGTAGCCGAGGCGGTGCGCACCGTGGCGGGCTCGGAGCTCGTCGTCTTCGCCAGCCCCACCTTCAAGGCGACCTACACCGGTCTGCTCAAGCTGTTCCTCGAACAGTTCGAGGGCGGGACCGGCCTGGAAGGCGTGCTCGCGGTCCCGGTGATGCTCGGCGCGGGACCGGCCCACGCTCTCGCGCCCGACCTGCTGCTCAAGCCCGTGCTCGTCGAAATCGGGG
This sequence comes from Nocardia sichangensis, assembly GCF_047200615.1. Classification (NCBI taxonomy): domain Bacteria; kingdom Bacillati; phylum Actinomycetota; class Actinomycetes; order Mycobacteriales; family Nocardiaceae; genus Nocardia; species Nocardia sichangensis. Next base: position 377,965 of record NZ_JBJZOK010000001.1, on the reverse strand, counting down.
CCACCGCCGCGTTGCCCGGGCTCTACCTGTCCGATCGCACATTCGCCGAGGACGGCGTCATCGACCGGTACAGTGGTCGGTGGCGTTCGGTCGCCCAGGCACTGGCCCACAGCTCGAAAGCTGCGAATCATGCATGACCTGTTCGAATTCCCCGCCGACGGAGCCGGTCTGCGTCGCGCGTTCGCCAACTTCCCCAGCGGCGTCGTCGCCGTGTGCGCCGAAATCGACGGAACCCCGCACGGTCTGGCGGTGAGCACGTTCGTGCCCGTCTCGCTCGATCCGCCCCTGGTCTCGTTCTGCGTGCAGAACTCGTCGGCCACCTGGCCCAAGCTCGCCGCCGCGAGCCACCTCGGTCTCAGCCTGCTCGGCACCGACCAGCAGGCCGCCGCCCGCTCGCTCGGCACCCGCGACGGCGATCGCTTCCGCGATATCCAGCTGCACCGCGGTTCCGGCGACGCCGTGTTCATCGATGGCGCGTCCGCCTGGATCGAGGGCGTCCAGGAAGCGCACGTCCCGGCAGGCGACCACGCGGTGGTCATCCTCCGCATCCACCGCATCGCCACCCGCACCGACGTGGACCCGCTCGTTTTCCACGGCAGCAAGTTCCGCCGACTGCACGCGGAATCGGCGAACGGGGCGGCCTGAGGGGCTGGTTCACTCGCCAGAACGCGGCGGGGTCCGTCCGGTCGTGCAGGGGACGCGACGGCGTCCTTGCAAGACCTGACATCAAACTGCGTGACGCAAGTTGCCGGTCGAAGCGACCGGACGACCTCTCACGGCCCATGGTTGGGCTGTACCGGCGGCGCTGTGGGAGACTCAGGCGTCTCCTACGGAAAGGTCCGGCTATGTCGCTCGGGATGGTTCTCGGTGATTTCCCGCGCACTTCGGCGCGGGCGTAAACAGGCGACCTGATGGCCCCTGTGCGATAGCAGCACAGGCGATTTCGCGTCTCCGCGTCGAGGTGCTCTTCGTGCCCTTTGCACGTTCGTACACGAGGAGTACGCGGTGTCCACCGTTTCCTGGACCGAGGACAACACCTGCCCGAGCGCCCGTTGGCATTCCGAGAATGGCGCGCCACCACCCGATTCCCTCGTGGTGGTGAACGACTGGACGACTGCCGAAGCGGCTTGCCGAATGGCGCGAGCGGGGACCGGCCTGCTGTGGCGCGGTGATTTCCACAATGCGCGGCAGTTGCTGCGGGCGATGGGTCGGCGGGTCGAGCGGAAGGTTTCGCTGGGCGACGATCCGGCCGAGGCGTTCCGCCGGTATCGCGCGTCTCGTCGGCGGCGCGCGGAAGTGCTCGGCAAGTTGCTCGTGCTGCTGGAAGACGACTATTCGCTGGCGTTGCGTCGCGCTCCCGATGTGCGGCGCGCCTGCACCGAAGCGTACGGCGCGGCGCGGGGGCGTACGGTGGTCGCGCTCACCGAGTTGCTCGGCGTGCTGGGGGCGGCGCAGTGGCGAGAGAAGGGTGTGTACGTGCCCGCGCTCGGCGACCGCATTCATCCGCACTACGGTGTGTTCTCCCCGGTCCGGGGCGAGTACATCGATCTGGTAGCAACCGCGCCGCTACCCGCGCGGACCGAGACAGCCTTCGATCTCGGCACGGGCACCGGCGTGCTCGCCGCCGTTCTGGCCCGCCGCGGTTGCACTCGAATCACAGCCACCGACAAGAGTTCCCGTGCGCTGACCTGTGCCCGCGCCAACCTCGACCGACTGGGCCTGTCATCCATCGCCGTGCAAGGCCCGGCTCTCTTCCCGGACGGCAAGGCCGACCTGGTGGTGTGCAATCCCCCCTGGCTCCCCGGCACACCTACCTCGATCCTGGAAAGCGGCGTATACGACGAGAACTCGTCCATGCTGTACACCTTCCTCTCCGGCCTCCGTGCCCACTTGCGCCCCGGCGGCGAAGGCTGGCTGATCCTCTCCGACCTCCCCGAACACTTAGGCCTGCGCCCCCACGACGAACTCCTCGACCGCATCACAACCGCAGGCCTCCACATCACCGCCCAACTGACGACCCGCCCCACCCACCACCGAGCCCACAACCCCACCTCTCCACTCCACCACGCCCGCACCCGCGAAACGACTTCCCTCTACCGCCTGGCACCTCGTTGAGTGGCACATCACGGAGTGGTTACCCCCGTCATCCGAGACCGTCGGATAGTCGGCTCCGGCTCACTTTCGGTGGTGGTCGAGGGAGGGGCGACGACACGATGCCTCGGTGGTCGAGGTCTGCGGCGCCGGGTCCCGACGGGTCCACGGAGTCGGCGATCGGCGCAACGCATCCGCTGGTGCGTCGGATACCACCGCGCGCCTCATAGGTCGTTCGTTCGGCGGCAGCCCACGGCGTAATGATCGCATCGGCAACGGGTTTCGGGGGCGAAGTTGACATTGCTAGTCGTTTCAGTGAAGACTGAAATGACTAGCAACGACGGGAGCTTTGATGGATCTCCATATCGAGCAAGTGACGTTCAACAGCCTTGGCACCGCGTGTGCTGGTGATCTGTATTTGCCCGCGGCGGACGGTCCGGTCCCCGGTCTGGTGCTGGGGCACTCAGGGGTGATGGTGAAAGAGGCGTTGCGAGTGTTCGCACCGTATTTCGTGCGGGCGGGGTTCGCGGTACTGGCGATCGACTATCGCACGGTCGGGGCCAGCGCGGGGCAACCTCGCGGCCAGGACTACCCGCAGCGACAGACGGAAGATTTTCGTAGCGCGGTGTCGTATCTGCAAACCCGCCCGGAGGCGGACCCGAATCGGATCGGACTCTGGGGTGTCAGCATCGGGGGCTCGGTGGCGACGCAGGCCGCGGTATTGGACCGGCGCGTGAAATGTGTTGTGGTGCAGAGCCCGAGCGTGTGGAACGGATGGCGATATCTGGAGCGGCTGCTCGGCAGGGAGGGCGTAGCCGCGCTGCGGGACCGGTTGGACGAGGACTGGGAGCGCCGATATGTCGGCCACGACAGTGCTCGGGTGCCGCACCTGACGCTGCGGGGGGAAAACGTCGAGAGCGCACCGGATCTCGCCGCCGAGATGTTCCCGAACTACCGGAACGAGAAGACCCTCGACTCCGCCGAACGTCTGCTGACCTTTGCGCCGGAGGACCTCATTCATCGCCTGGCGCCGACCCCGCTGCTGATGATCGCCAACGGCGGCTGGGACCCATACCACATGCTCGAGGAGGCGCAGAGCGCCTTCGCCAAGGCCGGCGAGCCGAAACGACTCGAGATCCTGCCTTACGACGTGCTCGGTCTCTACACCGGTCCCGGGCTGGAGGAGGCCATGGCTCTGGCCGTCGAGTGGTTCGACCGGCACCTGCGCCGGACCCGCCTTGTCGCTCCCACCCCGGAGCCGACCCGGGAGTCGGTGACCGCTATGCCACAGTAATCGAGCCGAGTACAGCGCAGGAGGACACAGCATGCCGGAACCGGATCGACAGCGCGCCACGCTGGAGTGGGTGGAGCGAGTCGCTACCTTCTGCGTCGAGGAATGGGCACTGCCCCCCATCACCGGGCGAATCCTCGGCCTACTGATGATCTGCGATCCGCCGGAGCAATCCGCCGGCCAGATCGCCGAGGCGATCCACGCCAGCCGCGCCTCGCTGACCTCCAACATGCGCCTGCTGACCACCATCGGCCTCGTCCGCAAGGTGCGGATCCCCGGTGACCGCACCGCCTACTACCGCATCGAGGACGACGCCTGGGAGAAGGTCATCCATCGCAAAATCGCCGGCCTGGGCGCCTTCGGCGACATCGCCGAGGACGGACTCTCCTTGGTCGGCGGCACCGATCCCGCTCTCACCGAACGCATCCGGGCCGCTCAGCAGGCATTGACCTGGCTGCGCGACATCGCCGCCCGACACACGGACACCACCACCTGAAGGACCGATCGTGCTCCGAATCCGACCCGACCTCGACCCGATTCAGGAAACCCTGCTCCTCACCCTGCAAGCCCGAGCACTGGACGCGACCACCCGCACCCCGATCCTGGGCGACACCCACCAGGCCGAGCTGGCCGACCGGATCGACTACGACTTCACCGAACTCGAGCTGAAACCCAGCCTCATCTGCGGAACGGCGCTACGCGCGAAAAAACTCGACGACGCGGTACGCGCGTTCACCGCCATGCACCGAAATGCGGTGGTACTCGATCTCGGCTGCGGCCTGGACACCCGCATGCTCCGATGCGATCCACCCGCCGATGTCGACTGGTACGACGTCGATTACCCTGAGGTCATCGAACTGCGCCGACAGTTGCTTCCGCACAGCCCCCATCCGCTGGGCGTCGATCTCACCCAGCCGGGCTGGACTCAGCAGCTGCCCGCCGATCGACCAGCCATGATCGTCGCCGAGGGCCTGCTGCCTTTCCTGCCCGGCGACACGTTCCACACCCTGATCCGCGAGGCGACCACACACTTCCCGACCGGTGAGCTCGCCCTCAACGGCTACACCCGTTTCGCCGCCTGGGCCATGAAATACCACCCGTCGATCAAGGCCCTCGGCATCAGCGCCGCCCAAGGATTCGACGACGCCCACGAACCCGAAACCTGGGGCGCCCGCCTGACACTGATCGAAGAACAACTTCTCACCCGCGCCGGCGAAGTCGACCTATTCCCACAACCGTTACGCGCGGTAACCCGCGCCATAGCCCTCAGCTCAGGACTGTCTCGGCAAGCCAACCGAATACTCCGATACGCCTTCTAGTGTCTCGAGGCATCGCGCCGTCACCCCATCCTCAACCACCACCGTAGAGGCCGGTGATGTGGTGGTCCGCACGACGTTGAAAGTCATCGCCGCCGTTGCAATCTCTCTTGCAGCACGTGCAGGTTGGGCGAACGCCACGGTTACATCCAGCGGATTACCTCTGAAGCCCATGTCGAGCCCGCAACCGGCTCCCGTCGGCACTCAGGCGACTCCTGTCGGCGTCTCCTCGGGCTCGAGCGACGCCCAGTCTCTGGCCTGCCTCGTGCACGCCCTGTCCAGCGGCGCCTGCCACTGCCTGTAACCCACACCACCCCCAGCGGCGGTAACCGCCCGGCACTTCGTTGAGTGGCACATGACGGAGGGGCTACTCGCGATTCGTCTCAACCATGGGCCACTCGACTGATGGTGCCTATCTTTGCCGCGAGGCGTCCGGCCGGATTCTGCCCGTATCGATGAGTGTTTGCCAGGCTGCCTGCTTCCGGCGGCATGCGGTGATATCGCAGCTTCGGTGCCGCTGCATCATCATGTGCGCCTCTGCGACGTCGGGGGTATCGGCCAGGCAACCCACAGCCCATGATCTGTCGCCTGTGCGGGGTGCGGCGACACGCCCCTCCATGGTGTCGTGATCCGGGGGAACCTGCCACCACAGCGAGGCCGCGACTGCGGGGGCCATCACCAGGAGCGCGGCGCCGATACCGATCGCGAAAGTGATCCACCCGTTCATTCGGCATCCCCCTGGTAGAGCTCCGGTGTTCCGAAAACCGGGCCTGCGATTCTGAACTCATCGCCTTGCGTACCGTTCTCGTCGACGAATACCCAGGTCTGCGGTTTATCCACAGCCATCCACAGGGGTCCCTCGGTCCTTGCGATGGCGAGCTTGGCAGCATCGTCGGCGGAGAAGGCGGCGCGCACGGCGGTGAGATCAGGGGAATCGTCCTTCGCGGTCATACCGTCCTCGCTGGTCGATGTGGTTGGTGTGCACCCGGCGCCGGGGCTCTCGCCGTCGGCTGGCGGTACGGTGCCGCCGACGGACCGGCATCACCCGGCGTCGGGCGCCTACCGGTACTTTCCAGCGGAAATACCGGCTATTGAAGCCACGCGACTACTACGGAAGACCTACGCTGACGTTCACGGACGAACACACAGATGGGCAGATCAGATGATCGTGACCAAGTGGACGGGGGTCGAGGTTCGTGCTCTACGCACTGCGGCGTTGCGTGTCAGCCAGCCGGAGTTCGCCGAGATCATCGGCTTCACTGTTGCAGCGGTACGCAAGTGGGAGACGCGGCGCGAAACTATAGAGCTGTCAGGCAGATACGCCGCAGCGATGGACACCATGCTCGATCGGCTAACCGATTCTGAGCGGGCGCGGTTCGAAGCCGCGCTCATGCCGGGGCCGCGCTCCGCAAGCATGCGCACGGTCGCCGACACTTTCGAGAATCCCACCGATATCGCACAGCGGGTCCAGGCTTTGACCGAAATAGACACGGACGACAACGTTCTCGACATCCTGATGCTGGCAGTCGACGACGTCGTACACCGCTACGAATTTGAAGGGCCGCGCCGGCTGGCACCCGAAGTGATCACAGCACGTCACCAGGTCGAGGCGATGCTCGGGCAGCGTCGACACCCTGCGCAGCTTCGTGCGCTCTACTCCATCGCCGGCCGACTGTCGGGCGTGCTCGGGTACATGGCGGTCAACCGCGGACGTTTCGGGCACGCCCGGATGTACTGCCGCGAGGCGTTCGCTATCGGCCAATTGCTCGGCGACACCGATCTACAGGCATGGGTGAAAGGCACCGAGAGCTTCTGTGCCTACTACCAAGGCGACTACGCGGCGGCGGTCCGGGCGGCCTACGAGGGGCTGGACTTGGCAGACGGTGGGCCGCAATCCATCCGCCTGTACTCGAACGGGCTGGCTCGCGCTCTCGGAAAGGTGGGCGACTCGACCGGCGTCGCGGCCGCGATCGCCGCTGCGACCACCACGGCTTCCGCGCTCGATACCGGCCCCGGCCTCACGCCCGCTCTCACTTTCGCTCCCTACGGCGAGGCGCGGATCATGGCAAACGCTGCCACCGCATTCCTTTCGGCAGGTGAGTACGAGCGCTGTCTCGGGTACGGCCAGCAGGTCGAGGATCGAGTCGCCGACTCGGACTCGGTATGGAGCCGATCTCTGGTGCGTCTCGACATGGCGGCAGCGATGCTCGGCGCCGGTTGCCGCGATGTCGAGCGGGCCGCGTACCTCGGAGTCGAGGCGCTCAACACGTCCAGCGATCGCCCGATTCGCTCGGTCTGGCAGCGGGCGCACGAGCTCGGAGCGATTATCGGAGCGATCCGCGCGCGTGGTTCGGACGAGTACCTCGGTTCGCTGCGGGCGTGGTCGTCATCCGCGCGGGAGTTCTCCGCGCCGGAGGGGTAACCGCTCAGCCGAGCGGGAGCACGGCGTGGTCGGTCCAGCGATACCGGCGGCCGTCGCGGCGCAGCTCGACCAGGTCGACCTTGCTGACGCGCACGGTGACCGGCGGCAGATCCCGCAGCGCGGCGACTTCGGTGATCAGCGCCGCAGAGTGCCGGGGTCTGTTGAGGTAGCCGATTCCGATGTGTGGCCGAAAGTCGGTCGTCTCGGCGAGGCGACTCGTGGGCCGGTGTGCGGCGGTCGCCGCACGAAGCGCGTGGTGCAACGTGAGTAGGTTGTGCCACGGGGCGACAGAGAATCGCAGCGCACTCGATGATCCGGTGAGCGGTCCTACCTCGAGGTCGAACGGTGCGATATCGGCGAGTCGTGCACGTGCGGTCTCCGCGATACCCGCGAGTTGTTCATCCGATACTTCGCCTACCTTGCCGACGCTCAGCAGAGTCATGTGCAGAGCATCGAGGGGCACCAGGTCGATCCCACCGTCGGCGAGGGTCTTCTGACACCGCTCGGCGAGATCGGTCAGCGCGGGATCGTCGAAAGTGAGATACCAGTAGTAGCCGGACCGGCCGGGCGCCCATGACTTCAGAGTCCAGTGGTCGTGCAAGTTCTCCAGTTGCCGAAACGCCGTCCAGTCGTTGGTGCGAATGGCCGCCGCATCGGACGTCGATGCCGGCTGCAGCAACGGGAATGGGCGTTTGGCAGGAACCACACGATTACTCGTTCGCTAGTCAAAGGGAAAACCCGCCCTGGTCAGGGCGGGTTTCGCGTGGAGCCGATGACGGGAATCGAACCCGCGCTGTCTGCTTGGGAAGCAGATGCCCCAATGATATCGACCTGGGCTATTGTTGTAAATCCGCTGCTGGTAACCGCTTTGGCTGTTGCTGCGATACCGTACGATACCAGAGCATAGGGTACAGGGATAGGGTACAGCTACGGTCAGAATGGTTCTGACGTACCAGTCTGCTGTGAGCAAATGCAGGTGCGTACCCATGGTCCGTTCAGTGGAGCACGGGGTGATCGGCATGGCAAGGAACGAGCGCGAGAAATTCCGCACGCCCGGAAAACGGCGCCGCCGGACCAAGGGCACCGGCGCACTGTTCCAGCGCGCCGACGGCATCTGGATCGGCCGCGTCGAGATACCCGACGACCTCGACCCGAAGCGCTACCGCTCGCAGATCTCCAGTGCCGACAAGGGCAAGGCGATCGAAAAGCTCGAGGAACTGAAATTCGAGATCGCTCAGGGCCTGGAACAGCTACAGAAAGGCATCACCGTCGAGACGTGGATGCTGCAATGGCTCGAGCACAAGAAATCCGAGCTCGCGCCGAACGTATGGAAGTCCTACCGAGCGACGATCCGCCAGCAGATCATCCCGTCCATCGGCCACATCCGGATGAACAAGCTCAAGCCATTGCACATCCGGTTCCTGGTCGAGTACTGCACCACCGCGACAAAGGAAATCCTCGTCGAGGATGACGATGGACAGTCCGAGGTGCAAACCGTTCCGAAATGGAAGTCCCGGACGATCCAAGTTGCCTACGACCGCATGAGCCAGGGCCTGGACGCCGCGCTGAAAGAACGCCCGCCGCTGGTGCGGGAGAATGTCGCGAAGTTCGTCGCCCGGCCGAAGGCGGTGAGCGCCGAGATCCCCCATCACACGGCCGAACAGGCGCGCAAGGTGCTCGCCACAGCCATGCAACGGAAGAACCCGTACACGTCACTGATCGCTGCGCGCTACCTCACTGCGATGCGCCGCGGCGAGCTGCTCGGGCTCGAAGAGGACCGCATCGACTTCGAGAACCTCACCATCGACAAGAGTTGGCAGCTGCAGTGGCTGCCGCTCAAGGAGGGCATGAAGTACAGCGACGACCCAGACCGCTACGACGTGCCGAAGGGGTACGAGATCCGGCCGCTGTACTTCGGTTCCGCATTGGTGCGGCTGAAGACCCGCACGAGCTACCTGATACCTATGGCGCCCGAACTGGCAGCGATCCTGCAGGTCTACCTCGAGAACCGCAAGCCCAACGAATACGGGCTGGTGTGGACCTCAGCGGCTGGTAAGCCGATCCAGTTCGCTGCCGACGCCGAGCTCTGGGAGGACGCTCAGTCCGCGGCCGAGGTTCCGATCATCCCTGGCCACGGAGGTCGGCACACCGCGAACAACCTCCTCGAGATCCCCGAGGCCGACCGTATGAAGATCCTCGGCCAGTCGACCGTCACCGCGAACCGGATCTACCGGAAGGTGGACCTCGGCCGCGCCCGGGCGGGGATGGGCGAGTTCTCGCGCTTGCTGCTACCGGAGGTGATCGTGCCTGGCCAGTCCTGAATCACGCCGCCGTCGCGGCCAGTTCGGTGCGCGGTCTACCGAGGCCGTAGAGGCCGGCCACGGCCAGGGCCGCGTTCAGTGGCAGGCTCCATGCCGTCACTATGACCCCTGCGTAGTCGCTCAGCACTCCGGGCGCGGCGATCAGCAGCGCGATCGTGGTGATGGCGTAGGTGATTCCGATGACGCCGACTGCGGCGAGGGCGATCATCGGCGCCCGCCGGATGCCGCGCCGCGACTGGAGCGCCACCACCGCGGCCGCGACGACGAGCGCGGAGGTCGCGCCGACCGTCAGGGCGTACAACACGCTGTAGATGACGCTGAGTGCGTCGTGCAGCTCCCATTCGTCCGACACCGGGTAGCGACGGGCGTCTCCGGCGCGGGATGTCACGATCATCGCGAGAGCGACAGCCCCCATGAACGTCGTCCACGCGCGTTGGTAGCCGAAGGGGCGCAAGGCTATCAGGCCGACCAGCCAGTTCCGTGCGACCAGGAACAGCACATGGACCAGATCGCTTATGTTCTCGCCGAACACCCCGGCGAGCGCCGAGTCCACCGGCCCGTCGAACACCGGTCGCGCGCTGGCCACTCCGAGCAGAGATGCGGCCAGCGCGAGAGTCAGTGCGCGCGACCGTCTATCGGACCACGCGAAGATGAACCGAAACGAAGCCACAGCCAGCATAGCTAGAACAAGTGTCAGGACGATCGCGGCGAGCACAATCGACAGGTTAACGCCCATATGTCCGATATAGCTGGCCGATCGCTCAAAGTTACACTACTTTCGGCGGTAGCCGATCGCGGCGTCCAGCTTCTCGGCTGCGCGCTCGGAGAAAGTGGGGACCTCGCCGCGGTCGACCCGCCCTTTCGCGGCCTTGTAGATCTCGTCGCCCGTTGTTTCCAGCGCATCCGCGATGGCGGCGAGCTGCTCCACGGTCATGGCCCGCTCGTCATACTCGAGCCGCTGATACACGTTGTATCTCATCCCGGCCCGGCTCGCCGTCTCCTTTTGAGACAGGCCGAGCTCCTCGCGGCGAGTAAATATCTCGCGCGATAGCGCCCAGTTCAGCTCTCCCCGTCGTGCCAGCGCCATGACCTCACCCTAAGCTCGGGAGCTCCATCGATGCATCCACGTCTGGTGACAGAGCGGAACAGCGTTCCCCCCTGGTCGACGGTCCAAACCTGGATTGTCGAACCATACCTTGCAGTACTCCCGTTTGGGAGTTATGTTTCAGATCAAGCGTACGTGCTCTAGGGCACACGCGGGAACCTATCCGAATAACGCGCCCCGACCGGCCATCTCGAAGGGAAGACCTGCCGCCGCGCATGAACCCAAGGGGTGGCCAGTGTGGGCTCGGCGATCGTTCCAGAACTATGAAGCGCAGGGGTTGTGAACGGGGAATCGCCCGAGCTATTCACGGGCGCAGAGCAATTGGCCGCGCTGCTCGGAATCCGCGTGATCGCACCCTATGGCGAGATGGTCACATGCGGTTGCTGGTACCTCGTCGGATCGATCGGCGTGCGACTGGACCAGCGGATCGAGGTCGTGCCGTGCTGTGGGCTCGGTGGCCCCGCCCGTGAGTGGCTGCTATCGGCAGCAGTGCAGGTGCGCACGCGCGGTATGGCAACTCGGGACGGCTGGCAGTTCCATCCGAAATTCGGATGGTATACGGACGTGACCTACCGCTCCTGCTCGCCTGACTGTAGATGCTCGAGCAGTCCCGCTCGGCGGGCGTCGCTGGTCCTGACGAATCGCAGCTTGTCCGGATTCAGCGCCCCGTCCGGCATATAGACGTCCGACATCGGTACATCGTCCTCCGGCACCGCGGCGAGTCGATGCTCCAACTCTTCCGCCTCGACGAGGGCGCGCAGCACTTCGAGCGCTACGCGCCGCCGCTTAGGGGATAGGTGATCGACACCCTCGGGGAGCTCGTCTCGGAACGGGTTTGTCGGCTGTGGGCGTTGGGCCGCTTCGAATGCCCTGTACTCGGGGACGCCGGCGAGGTGGGCGATTGCCCGGATAGTCGAGTCCGACGGCTTCGACTTGTACTTGCCGCTGAGGATTAGCGACGCGGTGCCGCGATTCAACCGCATATCGACGCCCGATGTCCGCGCTGCCTTTTCGACCTCCGCCTCCATCGCACGCGTGGACATGCCGCGGTCGACGGCGGACTGGAGTAGGTCACGCAATGTGGTCACGGGGTGTGAGTCTCCTCAAGGCGTGCTTTGTTGCATAAGTAGTCGGCTGGTTAGTGGTTGGCAACCTTCCGCCCCAATGATCCCACATCTACCGGCATAAATGACAGTTGACAGCTTGGCAAGCCGGTGATTAGTGTCATGTGCATCGGTTGACAGCTTGGCAAACGGAGAAGCAGGATGGCGATAGCGAGAAGAAACCGACGCGTCGGAAGAAAGAGGAACTACTGGATGCGGATCAAGGATCCGGCCGCCTTGCGAAGGTGGAGGAAGCAGAAGCGCTACACCCAGCGAGAGCTTGGAATGCTGGTCAGGCGGTCGCATACAACGATCTACGCGCTTGAGACCGGTCGGATGAAGACGGTGACCGAAGATCTCGCGATCTCGATTGCCGCGCGGCTGGATGTGCCATGGGAGGAACTGTTCACCGCCCATGAGGATTTAGCCTTGCCTGAAGTGTCAACCGATGCGCGCAGCGAATGCCGAGCGGTGTCGTGAAGGCTAACCAAATCAGGCCTGGCTTGCGTGCAAGTGCGGCAAACGCTGCCGTACGCCCGAACGCAACAATTGAACAGCCGCCCCTGGAGGCCACGGTCGACGTGCGGCCGATCGCGTTCGATCTCGCGGGAGCGATGGCCTACACCGGTCTGTCGAAGACCAAGCTCAACGATCTGGTGCGCGACGAGGTGCTCGTGGTCCGCAAGGAGGGCACGAAGAACCTGTTCATGCGGGATTCGTTGGACCGGTACATCAACTCGCTGCCCGCGTGGGGGACGCGATGAGCGGCGCCCAAACCCGTACCCGAGAACTCGATTCGATCTATGAGCAGCTGCAGGCCGAGGGCTTGCTGACCGGCGACAACGACAACGACGCACGCCTGGTCGCCGCCCGCCGCCGCGTGCTCCGCCGCCCTCAGGTCGGCGGTGCCCGGTGAGCGCGTGGCAGACGGCCGCCGTGTTCGTCGCGGTGTGGGCACCAGTGCTCGCCGCAGTGACTCCACTCGCGCGGCGCGCCTGGTCGCGGAGGTCGCGGTGAGCGGACTGATCGCAATCATCCTGCTCGGCGCGCTCGGCGCTTCCGGGCTCATCGCCCTCACCATCGCCGCCCTACGCAAGGAGTGAGTCGTGAATCCGCATGTCCCTCAACCGGAAAGCTGGCTCGGCCTGCTGGCCGACCTCGCCCGTGTCGGCGCCGTGCTGCTGCTCGGAGTCCTGGTGTTCCTGCTGGTCACGGTGGGCTTGCCGCTGTGACTGCGCATACACCCGGCGAACGCGCCGCCCGCATAGACGCCCACATCTCCGAGCTGTTCGACCGCGCCATCAACACACCGACCCTGACCGCACAGGACTGCGCGGACGCTGCCGCTGTCGTGGATCTCGTCGCATCGTTCGCGGAGCTCGCCGTCCAGTTCACCCAGTGGCAGCAGCTGCTGGACAGGAATCGTCCCCCGATTCCAGGGGGATCGTGACCCGGACCAGCGGCGAGGTAGCCCGCTGGTCCGGCGTCACGCCAAACCGGTTACCCCACAGCGCCCGTCGAGCCGGTAACTCGACGGGCGCATCCCGAGACAACGAAGGGAAGCATACAAGATGACGACATCCAGGCAGTTCGTGAAGTGCGAGACGCCACCAGTGCACCGACTGGAGGGCTACAGCGCGCGCGATGGACGCTTGCATGGGTCGCTGGACCGGGTGGTGTACGCCTGCGCGGACCACCTCGACCAGGCCCGCGCACAGCTGGGGGTGCTGACCGAGTACGCGACCGCGCCGGTGGCCGGGTCGTTCGAATGCGGGCGCGTCCTCGAATTCGAATCGGCGCCACGCACAGAGGATGCCGCGCATGCGCAGCAGCCGCAGGACGTCGTGGTCGACGGCGGGCGTCCGCTGCACGACCTCGATTACGCGCAGCGCGCGAGCGCCCCCATGGCACCCACTGAGGTACCGAACAACGTGATCCCTGCTGCGGCCCTGGCTGAGCTGGCGCGTGACATCGAATTCGCTGGGCTGCCACAGCTCGCCGCCCGAGCCCGCGCGATCGTCGCCTACCTGGGCTACGTCGCCGAGTCCCTCGACCAGGTGCGTGCCGACCTCACGATGCTCGCCGCGCACGCGCCCGACGTCCAGGTGCCCGCCCGCGCCACCGGCGAGCAGCTGCTCGAGGTGGTGGCTGAGTGACGACCATCAACACCACCACGCAGGCCGAAGAGCCGGAGTGGATGCGCGTCCGGCGTGAAATCGGTAACGGCTACCTCGACCCGGTCACTGACGACACCGCTCAGGACATCGACTACCTGATGGCGCGGCTGCGTCGAATCCTGGACCGCACAGAGCAGGTCGGGTCACTGCGCTACCTGCCCGAGGACATCGAACAGCTGATCACAGAGCTGCGCCCGCACGGGCGCGCGGGCGATGCCGCGTTCGCCCAGTTGCAGGCGACGTATCCGGGGCTGTTCTGGAATCGCATCGGCGGCAAGTTCGTCGGGATGCCCCGCGCCTACCGGCGTGACTCCGACTCTGCTGCCGCCGAGCAGTGCGCGGCCGAGCTCGGCCTGGTCGAGGCGGAGCGTACGCCGCAGGGTCGGCGGGACTGGCGCGGCATCTACGCCGATCTGCCGGTGCGCGTGCTGGGTGCCCCGGCGGCGGAGGTGGCCCGATGACCGACACCGCGGTCGAGTTCAACCAGGTGCACGCCCGCGTGCGAGACAGCCTCGACGCCCTCATCGAGGGCATGGTCGCGGGCCAGAAGGCGTGCCCGTCCGGGCAGCCGGTCGACTCGCAGCGGCACACGCTGCCCCTCGTCGGCTACATCATGGAGACCTACCGCCCGGAGACGCTGCCGATGCTGCTGACCGAGGCCGTGATCCGCCTCGCGATCGCGAAGGGGGCGCGATGAGCCCGCTCGCGCACATCATCGAGATCGCCGTCGTCGCCGCTGCGCTCGCCGGTGTGGCCGTGTACTTCGCCGGCATGGTCGTCGGCAACTACCTGACCCGCGTTCTGCGGCCCCCCGCCGATTCGGTGGATCAAGCCGACGCACGGAAGGTGGACGGCCGGTGAGCTACGAGTTCGAGTTCTTCCACAAACTGCCCGCGCCACCGAAACCTCGGTCGGTGCTGGCCGAGTTCGCCGAGGCGCTGCGCGACCGGCCTCGGGTGTGGGGTAAGTGGCCTGTGGAGTTGGCCCCGGGGTCGGCGCGTGTGGTGCCGTCCCGCGTCAACAGCGGCAAGTACAGGACGCTGCCGTCCGACCGGTTCCACGCCGTCTCTCGTGGCGGTGTGGTCTATGTGCGCTACATCGGGCCGCGCGGCCGGGCGCCGGTAGACACCGATATCGACGAGACGGCCGACGAGTGCGAGGGCGTGCCCGTGCGCACCGATACCCAGCCGGATCCCCGCCGCGGGATCGACCGCGAGTTGGGGGTGCGGTGATGGACGACACCGAACTGCGGGTCGGTGACCAATTGGGCGAGGTCCGCGAGAGCACGGCCGAGGAGCGCCACCGTGCGGCACTCACGGTGTGCCGCAACGCCGGCGGCTCCGAGGACGCCGCTCGGCTGCTCGAGATGCTCGGTCTCACTGGCGCATTGGCACGCAAGCTTGCCACGTTGTGCCGCCGATGCGACCGGCCGATGAGCAACGTCGCGCTCATCGGCCACGCGCGCCGCGGCCGCGACGGCATGTGCGAGTCCTGCTACCGCAAGGCGGGGGTGCAGTGATGGGCAAAAGCATTCAGATGCTGGACCTGCTGCGCCGCATGGCACCAGCGTGGATGGACGACGGGCTGTGCGCCGATCACCCCGATCCGGAGTTGTGGTTCCCGGTGAGTAAGGCCAGCGACGCCGCCGCCGACGCACGCGCGGTCTGCGTCAGTTGCCCGGTGATCGGCGCGTGCGGCATCTACGCCGTCGCCCACGGCATCGGTTACGGCGTGTGGGCCGGGCACCGTATGGACGTCCAGCGGGAGAACAAGCGGCTGCGGGCACGGTATGACCCGAACTACCGGCCACCCGCCCCGCCGAAGCCAGACGCGCGTGGTGTCTGCGCCCGGTGCGGGCAGGAGTCGCTGCAACGCAACCTTTCCGGTGACCCGCCGCGCTGCCGCGGCTGCGCCCGCGGTCACACCCCGATCGGGATCGTGCACGCCCACATGCAGACGCTCATCGACGCGCAGTGGACATTGCGGGCGATCGCGGACGCGGCCGGGCTGGACCGTTCGACCGTCCGCAACATCTGGCACACCAAGACTGGCCACGTCACACCCGCGAACGCGGACGCCATCCGCGCCGTCGGGCCTACGCAGGCGGCCGCCTCGTGACCGGCACCCGTCCAACAGCCACGCAATCGCCGAAGTCGTGCCCGCGCTGGGCGCCTCAACCTGGAAGGCCAGCTCACGAAATGACCGCTCCCCTCTGCTTCCTCGACACCGAAACCGACGGCGTGCACCCCGGCCGCAAGGCCTGGGAGGTGGCGATGATCCGCCGCGAGCCCGACGGGACACAGCATCAGACGCAGTTCTTCATCGACATCGACCTCGAAACAGCGGACCCGTTCGGGTTGCGGGTCGGTCGTTTCTACGAACGTCACCCCTACGGCCGGTATCTCGCGGGCACCATCCCGGACTTCTGCTTCGGCATCAAGGACGACGGCGAGTTCCTGCGCCCGCGCGACGCCGCACACAACATCGCCCGCTTCACCCACGGCGCGCACCTCATCGGCATCGTCCCCAGTTTCGACACCGAGGTGCTGGCGAACCTGCTGCGCGAGCAGCACCTCACCCCGGCGTGGCACTACCACCTCATCGATGTCGAGACGCTGGCGATGGGATGGCTGCACGCCTGGGACCGGCAGACCGAGGAGGTCTTCGCGCCGCCCCTGCCCTGGAAGTCCGAGGACGTCTCCCGGTCCATCGGCGTCGAGCCACCCAGCGAGCAGATGCGGCACACCGCGATGGGTGATGCCGACTGGGCCATGCGGATGTGGGATCGGATCACTGGAGGTGTCCAGTGAGCTACCCGCACAGCCTCCACGCTGACACGACCGAACGGTGCCCCGACTGCGGCACAACCGGGAACAGCCACCCGTCGTACTGCCGCTACCAGGATGCCGAACCGATGGGCTGCCCGCGCGGGTGCCCCGAAGGCGAATGCTACTGCGCCGAACCGACCTACGCCGACTTCCTGACCTGCCGTAGCTGCGGCAGTGATGACGGCGCCTGCTACTGCGGGGAGGGCTGATCCGTGACCGACCACCGTATCGCCGCGCGCAAGGCGCTCGGCTACATTCCGGCTGCCTATGACGACGCCCGGTCGACCGCGCTCGCTAGCGAGGCCACCGCGCACGCCCTGCTCGCCATCGAGGCTCGCCTCGGTGAACTCGTCGAACAGCAGAAGCTCGCCAACACGATCGCGGCGTTCGGCACCGACGGCGAGGACGGCCTGATCGACATCGTCGACCAGGCCGCCGCCGAGACCTACGTCCGCGCCCGTGTCGGCCGCATCGTCAACCCCGCCCGGAACGGGGACACGTGAGCGACGACGTAGTGGTCGGGCCCTGGCCCGGCAGCAACCGCTACGGGGTGACGCCGGGGCGGCCCAAGCCCCGGCGCCCCATCCCGAACCGCTACCGCGTCGGCAAGTACGGGCCGGTCCAGCTCATGGACTGCCGCGAGTGCCGGCGGCCGTTCGTGCCTGATGCCGAGGTGCCGCGCGACCGGCTCTGTGCTGAGTGCCGCAAAACTGGCGAGGAGGCCGCGCCCATGTTGGAACTCGAGGCACCGGATCCGTCCGGTGAGGGGGCACCATGACCGGGCTGGTCGAGGGGCAGTTGGAGGACGGGACCCCGACCCGGCTGGCGGTGCAGTGCCGCCGTTGTGGCAACTGGCTGGTATCAGCGGCGTCAGTGGATCGGCGGCTCGGCCCGACCTGCGCACGTCACGGCATGACGCAGGCGCGCATCGAGGCCGAGCACTACCCGCTGTTCGAGGTGTCCGATGCGTGAAATGCGCTACGCGGTGGACGTATTTGAGCGGGACACCCACGAACGGTGGCTGTCCCTCCTATCGACCGTGTGGAGGCGCGTGGTGGATTCAATGACGGGCAGCGCGCGCGAGCTGATGCCGGTTGACACGTTCGAGTGGCAACGCATTTTGCGGCGCGTGCAGATCCCTGCTAGTGCAAAGCATTTGGGGCTCATGATGTCCACGTACGCGAACGGCGACGGGTCGCACATCGTCGCGGGCGTCGAGCGGCTGGCGCGTGTGATGTGCGTGTCCGAGCCGACCGTGAAACGGGGCCTCGCCGAGCTGCGCCGGGTGGGCCTGGTCGAGCGCGTGAAGCAGGGCAACCGGCACGCGAAGAAGTCGGACGAGTATCGGCTCACGATGCCGTCGGATGTGCTCGATTTGCCGATGCTCGATCCGGACGAGGAAGCGGTGTCTGGGGGTCACTCATGATCCGCAGACATCGCGCCGCCGCCGCAACTCTGGGGATCACTAGTGATCTGTGGAGTTATCCACAGGGTGGCGATCTAGGTATCGCCCATGATCCCCGGAGTTATCCACAGGCCGAAAGTCTGGGTATCACAGGTGATCCCGGGAAATCGGCCCGCCGGGAAAGTCTGGGGATCATCCACGAAAAGTCTGGGGATCATTTAGAGCAAGTCTGGGGATCACCGGTGATACGCCACCAACCCATACCAACCATTACCAACCAAACCCGCCGCGTAGCTGACTTCTCAACGCAACTCACGACCGCGCGAGCCGGGCTGTGGAAAAACAATTCCCCATCGAGTGAGGTTTGGCGATGAGCGGCCAGCCCCTCCGGATCACCCGCCGCCCGTCTGCGGCCGAACCCGCCCCCGCAAACCCGTGTCCCGATCTACCCGCCTGCCCCAAGTGCGGGGCATGGGTGGCGGACGAACGGCTGCACGCCGAGTTCCACGACAGCTTCGTGTCGGCGGAGCGGTGGATGCGGCGAATGTCGGAGGTGCTTCACCAGGTGATCCGGGAAGACCTTCCCGCCTATGACGACCTTGTTCCCAAACCTGGGGACATCCAGCCCGCCAGTATCGACACCCAGGAGACCCGCCGCCATGCCTGACCAGACCCGCCCCGTGCCCGCCGCCGAGTGCCCCGACCCGTCGGTGCACGGCAACCCGCTGCGGTACTGCCCTTTCTGCGAATGGATCGAAGAGACCAAGCCCGTCCACACCGACCGACTCACCGACGAGCAGCTGCGGCGGATCGCCGAGGGCACTGACCTGTATCCCGACGAGCGGACACCGCAAGCTACCGGCATCGCCCGAATGGCAGCCGAGCTGATCGAGCTGCGGGCCCGCATCACCGAACTGGAGGCAGCGCATGCCGCAGCCGTCAGCGTTGCTCGCGACAACTCCCAGGCGCTCGACGATGCGCGGGCCAAGCGCGGGCACATCGGCTGGGTCACCGGCCACCGCCACGCAGACGGCAAGTGGCACATCGCGTTCGACGGTGAGCCTTGGCTGACTCTCGACGAGGCGAAGGTCGACGTGCAGCACGCCAGCGCCGAGACTCCCGATGTCGAGTGGCGTGCGCTGGCGGTCTACGCCGAGACCTGGCGTCCATCCGCCCGCGAGATCACCGACCCCACCGAGCTCGATGCATTGCCGCGCGGCTCGGCTGTCCTCACACGCAACGGCCGCGTCTGGCAGAAGGCCGTCACCGCGGCAACGGAATGGTGGCCCGCACTCGGCAATTGGAGCCGGGCGGCCACCTCCGAGCGGCTGCTCGGATTGGGCATCGTCACCGTGCTGCATATCCCGGCAGACGACTGGCTGCGCTTCGTGCCCGCCCATGTCGCCACCGAGGAGGACGGCCGTGGCTGAACGCATCACCGAGCAGACGCCCCTTCAGCGCGCGCTCGCCGAGGCGTGCGAGTTCACCATCCGCCACGGCGTCCACCAGCCGCTCCGCCCGGAAGACTTCGGGATTCAGCGCAGCGCCATCGGGCTCACGACCGCGACCTACGTCGACAGCGACCACGCCGTGACGGTGACCGTCGACAGCCACGGTCAGGCCCGGTTTGGTGTCGCCGAGCTTTTCTGGATGCACCTGGAAGCCGACGAGGACCGCGACCCGTGCGCGGACTGCGGCGAGTGCTCGAACTGCGGCGCGACCGAAGCCGAATGCGAATGCCGCCGGCGCCCGATGGTCACCGTCTACCTGCCCGGCGACGCACCGGCGGAGAGACACTGCCCGCCAGCGCACAGCGATCCGGTGATCCGGGACTTTGCCGACGTGGATCCGGAGGTGCCGGAATGGATGCTCTGATCACCGTCTACGGCAAGCCGGGCTGCCAGCAGTGCCGCATGACGACGCGCCACCTCGACAAGCTCCAGGTCGAGTACACCTACCGCGACGTCACCACCGACCAGGACGCGCACGACATCGTGACCATGCTCGGCTACCTGACGCTGCCGGTCGTCGTCGCCGGAGATGTGCACTGGGCCGGATTCCGGCACGAGCGCCTCGACCGGCTCGCCGAGATCCACGCCGCCGCACCGGACAACGCCGAGCACGAGCAGGCCGCGGAGCAGTACCTCACTGAAGGCGGTGCGGCATGAGCTACCACTCCGGCCGCTGCTGGCCTCCAGGCACCGCGATCGAGGACGAGTGCCCGTGCCCAAAGGAGGCGTGCGGGCTGGTCGACCTCCAGCGCGCCGTCCCCGAGTGCGAGCACCACCCATTCTGGCGGGCGAAGTCCATGCGGCAGGGCCACAGGGCCGAGGACTGCCCGGGTACGCGCCAGATCGGCGGCGCGGCATGACCCTCGACCGCACCGGCGAGCCCCGCTCCCGACGGCTGCCCGTACCGCTGCCGCCCGGGTGGCTGGCTCACCCCCGAGGCCGCCGACGTGCAGCGCCCGTGCCCGCTGCACCGGCCGCGCCGAGCACCCACCGAAACCAACGACTACGACCCGAGCCGCCTGTCGCCGCGCGCCCGGGCCGCGATCGATAGAGCCGAACGAGAGGACCGACGTGCCTGACACCGTCTACCGCGAACGCGCCCATCTCGTCGCGCACCTGGCCGCAATCTACCCGGCCGTCGTCTGGGTGGACCCCGACGAGCCGGACTGGCCCGTCGTCGCGGTCGAGCTGTCCACCGGGCAGGCCTGCGGCACGTCGCGCAGGCCGACATGGATCTGTTCGCCGGCATCCCGCGCGGCCCGAACCAGTGGGACGGGCACAGCACCGCCGAGAAGTACGAGCGCCTCGACGAGGCGACACGGCTGCTGTCCGAGCAGCGGCCCGACATCACGCAGCAGAGGAGTTCCTGATGGGTTGCAAGTGGGAAGTGCTCGTGTGGACGAACATCGGCGAAGGCTATCGCCATTACACGCGGCACCAGGGGCAATCGCTGTGCCGGGCTATCTGGGAAATGCTGCGCGCGCGGCGCGAAGGCATCGGCTGCATCGCCCTGAAGTGGCGGTGAGGCGTGGCCGAACCCGAGTGCTCGCTGACCGAGCTGCCGGTCAGCATGTGCGCGCACTGCCGCAAGCAGGACCTGCCGAAACCTGAACCGCTGTATTGGTTCACGGCCCGCTACCACGGCCGCTGCGCCGACTGCTCCCGGCCGATCGAGCCCGGCGACGAGATCGCCGCAACCGACGACGGGCACGTCTGCAGGAGGTGCGCGTGACCGAAGTCTGCGCCCGGCTGGAGCTGCCCTGGCAGGCGCCGAAGCTCAATCCGAATACACACATGCACTGGGCTGCTCGCGGGCGGCACACCCGGTTCGTGCGCGAGCAGACCGGGTGGATAGCGAAGGCCGCCAAGATCGCACCGACGCTGCCGTTCACGGTGACACTGCACTACCGGCCCGCCCGCAACGGCCGCCGCGATCCCGGGAATCTGTGCCTGGACAGCAAGGCCAGTATCGACGGCCTGGTCGACGCCGGCCTCGCTCCGGACGACACCGCGGAATTCATCCGCGAAACGATCCCCGTCATCCACCCCGCCGAGCGTGGTCGGCCCGGTGCGCTCTGGCTCGAAATCACCTGGGAGGCATAGCGATGGCCTGGTACGACGTCTACGAACGCGACGTGCTCGGCAAGCCGGGCCCGGCCGGATCCGATCATCCGACACGCCCGGAATCCGTCGAGCCGAAATCCGATTCAGGGATTTCGCCGAGCCCGGCACTTACTACGCCAGTACAACCCTCGACACCACCGAAGCGTCGCCGCCTCGACATCGACGCGGGAACCGCAGTCGGCGAACTGGTGAGCGGCTTCATCGAGGGCATGCTGGAGTTCTTCCTGGGGCGCCGATGACCGAGACTCCCTGCGTCGCCTGCGAACGCCCGGTGGCCGACCACGCGCCGCTGTGCGGCGAATGCGGCCAGCGCACCATAGACGCCCTGCACAAGGTGCCCGGCCTGCTGGACGAATTCGCCGTCACCCGAGCCGGGCTCGCCCGCATGACCGCGCACCAGGTCGGCCGCGGCGCCGACACCGTGCTGCCCGTGCGTGTCACCACCGGGCGCGGAGTCGTGCTCGAAGGCGACCGCGCCTACCACCAGCTCGTCAACACGGTCACCACCTGGACGCGCGTGCTCGCCGAGGACCTCGGCGTCGAGCCGTACATCGGCGGGCCGTACCTGCTCGAGCTGGCGGCCGCGAAACGCGACGCGCTCGCCACGCCAGCGCAGGCCGCGGTGAAACGTGGAGCGACGCCAGTCGAGCGCGAGATCATCGACACCACCACACTGCCTCCGGCACCGCCGGACGCCACGGCGCAGGCCGCGGTGTGGCTGGCACGCCACCGTCACCAGCTGCGCGCGCACGAGGCCGCCGCCGAGCTGCTCGACGACATCACCACCGCCGTCGACCGGCTCACGCGATTCGTCGACCGGCCCGTCGAACGCCGGTACCTCGGCGCGTGCTCGGCGACCTATGAGGACGGGCAGAAGTGCGGGTTCGGGCTGCGCGCCGAACTCGACGATCAAGGCCGCACCGCGGCGTACGTGTACTGCGGCCGTTGCAAGACGCAGTACGACGTGCACCAGATCGAGGCGAAAGCTACCGCGGCCGCGATCGAACAGTCCTACAGCCTCGCCGAACTGCTACGCCTGCTACCCGCGCTCGGCCAGCCGGTCGCGAAGGCAACGCTCTACCGGTGGGCGAACAAAGAGCGGCGCCTCTCGCCGCGCGGATGGCGGCACGTCGACGGGGACGGGTACGTGCGCATCACCGACCACCAGATCGACAGCACCGACGACCAGGTGTACCGGCTCGGCGACGTCCTCGACATCGCCAAGAGAGAGCCGGCCAAGACGAAGAAAGGAGCGGCAGCGTGAGCATCCACGATGTGATTGCGCGCCTGCGCGCCGATCTGGACCAAGACGAGGCGCTGGCGCAGGCCGCGCTCGACGAGTGGCACCTGGTCGATAGCGACCCCGAGATCGCAGGCGTGCTCGGCGGCAAGCTGTTCGCCTACTTCGAGCGCCAGGATCCGGAGCGGATCCTCCGCCAGATCGAGCTGCTGCGTAAGTACGCGGGGGCATGCGAGAGGTCGACGTCCGCCTTTCCGGACTTCGACGGCGGGTATGACACGGCGATGGAGGATGTCGTCACGGACGCCGCCTTCGCGTGCCGCCCTTGCGGGCACGAACGCATCGTCCTGCACTCCCGGGCCGACATCCGGCCGATGGTCTACCGGTGCGACGACTGCGGCGAATGCGCGCGCGTGCCCGCACCGCTCACCGACGCCGAGGCCCGCGCGCAGCTCGGACAGCCACAGGAGGCTGCATCATGACACCCGAACTCACCGAGGCCAGGACCGATCATCACCTCCTTGAGCTCGTGCGGGTGCCTGACAATCCGTACTTCTGCGACGACCGCGCGAAAGTCCCGCTTACCTGGTTCGGCCCAGCCGATCGCAACCCAGCCACGGCCACCTTGGACCGCTGCGCATACGCGGTCGCGCGCCCGTATCTGGCGCCGCGCCTCGACGCTCAAGCGAGAGGTCTGCTCGATTGGGCTATTCGGGCCGCGACACAGCGTCGTCTGCGATTCTGGAATTCGGAGTGGAAGTGCACATACGACAGCGCCGAACACGGTCGTCCGATCGTCGCCGATGAATGGGGCGTGATCCCTGACGGCACCTATCAGCCCGCGGTCACGTACGAACACCGTAGGCAGCGGTGGACGGGGAGGATGATTCAGCCGTGACCAGCTTGGAATCGGATCGACCGCGCGTGACGTTGGACGGCAACCGCACCGTGCGCGGCAGAACGGATAGCGATCCGAAACCGCTGGTCAAATCGTTCAGATCGGCCGACTCCGAAACACTGTG
The DNA here is from genome assembly GCF_047200615.1 of Nocardia sichangensis. Taxonomy (NCBI): domain Bacteria; kingdom Bacillati; phylum Actinomycetota; class Actinomycetes; order Mycobacteriales; family Nocardiaceae; genus Nocardia; species Nocardia sichangensis. The sequence continues at coordinate 354,009 of NZ_JBJZOK010000001.1, read as the reverse complement.
TCTGGCAACATATGACAACGGGTCGCCGCCAGCTCGGTGGCTGCGTGTGATGGGAGGGTCGCGTTGGCTAGTGAGCCGAGCGTGTGGGTCTACATGTCCCGGATCCATACACCAGGCTGTCCATGGTCCTACACGTCAGAGTGCGATGAGCAGTTTCACAAGCTCCGTATCGAGGACGAGGAGGCCGCCGAACTGCTGGAGGCGCAAGCGCGGCGGGCCTACAGAACGGGGCTACCGCCGCAGGAAAACAACGCCGATCCGAACCGCAAGGGCTGGCCCACGCATCGTTGCCCAGTCGGGGAGAGAGTCAAGGACCTCAAAGGGTCCAAGTTCGAGGATGGTCGTTGGCCCATGCCGTGGACGGGTGAGCTGTACGCCGAGAGCAGTGACAATCGAACACTGTACCGGCTGTACTTCATAGAAATGCGTCCGGAATGGGGGCCTCCGACAGAAAAGATCATCGGTAGCGGGATCGGCAGCAAGCCGGTCAGTGAGACGACTGACTGGACCTCCCTGGATCAGACCTGGGACATCCATGACGCGATGTACTCCGGGGTGACGACCTGCGAGAACGTGAGAGCCAGATGGAGACGCTGGGAAACAAGTTGATAGATTTTGCGTTATAACGCATGCGCTGGGGCGTTCAATAGGGCACCCTTGGACCGAGAGAGGAGGCAGCGAGATGGAACTCTTCCCTGGCATCGCAGAGCCAACCGATAGAGATCACTTGGGCAGCGCGGTTGCTGATGAGCAGTTGAACCTCATCCTTGGGCTGCGTGAGATTCGCATCCAGCGGCAGATGTCGCTGGCTGACGTCGCTACCGAGATGGGCATCGATCAGTCTCAGGTGTCGAGGTTGGAGAGCGGTTCGACGAACCCCACGATGTCGACGATCCGCCGGTACGCGAAGGCTGTGATGGGCGTCTTTCGGGTTCAAACCTTCAAGTGGGAGGACGATCCTCATCGCGCCACCAGTCGGTTCTCGGGCACACTGATGTCGCCCGCAGGCCCGGCCGGGCCTGCGGAGCCCTCCGTTGTCCACGCCTACAACTTCCGGCTGAGCGCGCTGTGACCGATCTGGTGAACCGCATCACCGCTGGTGATGTGATCTGGATACGCAGGTACGTGCAGCGCGCAGAAAATTTTGATGCATCGCACCTGGAGTCTGGCAACTTCGAGGCTGGCATTGCGCCGGTGATGAGCCGGGATCCCAAGGCTGGGAATGCTCCAGTACTGGATCTCCGCGCAAAGGTCGACCTGGAAAATGCGGCCGTGGAAGCCAGTTTCGAGGTCATGGTGCGGTTCGTCTTTGGTGGTGAAGCTGAGGCTCCCGGGGATGAAGAGACGATGCAGTTCCTGCGTGAGTACGGGCTTGATTACGCATTCGGATTCGTTCGAGCTGCGCTAGTCGATGACTTCCGAGCGTTCGGGTTTCCCCCAGCGATCATGCCCGTCGATGCCCTCGATGCTGCGAAGTTGTCCGAGCTCAGCATCGCGCGACCTAAAGCGGAACCAACATCGCGTTAGGACATGGCACCCCACTCGCAGACTGGCCTCATCGCTCGGACTGGCTGTGCGCCCTGATCAACTAGATGCCCAGCTCATGTACAGTGAGACTCGAAACCGCCGCTGACGACCCGACCCCAGAATCGGATCGCAGCGGCTTTTTCGTGCCCGGAGCACGCAGCGAGGTAGAGCAGTTCGGTAGCTCGGTGCGGCCATAACGCACAGGTCGCGGGTTCGAATCCCGTCCTCGCCACGGACGCAGCGCGTCAACCCGGCCACGGCTCGGCCGGTAAGCCCTCCAACGAGCACAGCTCCGCAACCCGTTCTCCAACCTTGGACGGGGAGTTCGCTGCGCGCTGCCCACTCCAATCTCTGATGAAGGAGCAACCCATGCTGTCTGCCATCCTGTCCACCCTGTCCGCCGCCGGATCCGCCGCCATCGGTGCCATCGACTGGAGTGACGTGCTCAGCGCCGTCATCCGCGCCATCTTCTGATGCCGATGGACTTCGGCCAGGCGCTCGCCGTTCTCCGTGACGGCGGGCGCGTCGCCCGCGCCGGATGGAACGGCAAGGGTATGTGGCTCGTACTCGTGCCCGGCTCGACCTTCACCGTGGAGGCCGATCGCACGCTCGGGCAGGCCGCGCCGGATCTGGTCGGCCAGACCGTGAACTACCGGCCGCACATCGACATGAAGACCGTCGACGGCGAGATCGTTCCGTGGGTCGCCTCACAGACCGATCTGCTCGCCGACGACTGGGAGCGTGCCGCGTGAGCGCCCCAGGCCCGAGCGTCGGACGCGTCGTCCACTTCCAGGACCACGAATACGCACCACCGTCCGCCGCCATCGTCGCTCACGTCAACGAGGACGGCAGCACCTTGAACCTCACAGTGTGCGACATGCTCGGCGGCACCCGCGGGATCCTCAACATTCCCTTCGCCGAGGAACCGACCGTCGGCCATTGGAACTGGCCGCCTCGGGTCTGACCCCCTGAACTTCGCAGCGCGTCAAACCGGTTCAGGTACCCGGCAAGCGCCCCAGGGAGACGCGCAAACCTCCGCAAGCCCGCGCATATCCATCGCGGGTGGTCACGCTGCGCGCTGCGAACCCCGCCCTCACGTAGTCCAGCGGCCGAAGACGGCGCGCGTGTACGGATCGAGGCCGGCCGAAAGGCAAGTGGCCCCCATCGCGCAGACGCGGGTTCGAATCCCGCCGAGGGCAACCCATTCCACTCCATCCGCCAGGAGGTTTCACGATGGACCTGTATGCGATCGCGCACGCGCTGCTGTGCCACCCCATCGGCCACGCGGCCGTGCTCAAGGCCATCCCGCTGCACATCCTGTGGACGGTGAACTGGTGAGCGCACGCCGGTACCGCAAGCGCCCCATCGTCGTCGAGGCCATGCAGTGGACCGGCTACAACGCCGCGCAGCTGCGCGACTGGACCGTCGGCGCGTTCCACGCAGTCGATCCCGAAGACCGCACCGAGGACTCCGACCCGACAGGCGACCTGCTCATCGCTGCGAACAACGCGCACGTCGGCATCGAAACAGGCGAGTGGATCATCCGCGACAGCAAGGGCTTCTACCCATGCAAGCCGGACATCTTCGAGCAGACGTACGAAGATGTGTAGCCGACTGCTCGACTGGTACGACCGACTGATCGACAGGTTGGCTCAGCGTGTGGCTGACCGGATCACGGCCAAGGCCGCAGCCCCTGGCGAGGTGAGGCCGCCCCTACCCGGAAGGTCCGCGCCTTGTTCCTGCGTACAGTGCGCACGTCGCTGGGCGTCGCTGCTCGCGCGCCTGGACGGCTGATGCCCTGGTCCCGCGAGCCCGGTCGCTACCGCGGAGTGTCGCGCGCGCAGGCCGAGCAGATCCGGATGCGCGACAACCGGACCTGTCAGAAGTGTGGCAAGCCAGGGCGCGAGGTCGACCACATCCTCAACGTCAAGGCCGACGGGACCGATGACGACGACAACCTCCAGGTGCTGTGCAAGGACTGCCACGACGCCAAGACCCAAGGCGAGGCCGCGGCCGGCCGAGCCCGGCTCAGCCGGTACCGCGAGCCCGAGCCCCACCCCGGACGGTTGCCGAGGCGTAGCTAGTGGGTGGGGGATGGCCCTCGATCGGGTCCGAGTTCGGCGGAAGGCATAGCACCTCCGACCATGCGTGCGGCTCTCTCCTGTTTTTCCGCAGGTCACAGCCGTGCGGCCGCGGGGCGGCTGCGGAGCGTCCAGCAACCCCGGGGTATCCCCGCTGATAGGGGCTTTAATTCGTAACACCGCCAGGTAGGATGGGCGTGTGGGGATCAAGGAGTGCGAGTACTGCGGTGATCGGTTCGCGCCGACGAACGCGCGCGGCCGGACGCCGCGGTTCTGCTCGAACGCCTGCCGGCAGGCCGCCTACCGCGACCGCCAGGTGCTGCCCGCCGAGCTGCGCACCCGCGACCGCTGGGTGATGTGGAAGCAGGCCTACCGTGGTGGGCTGCCGACGAAGGTCCCGATCCAGCCGACCGGCAAGGCCGCCTCGTCGACCGACGCCGAGACGTGGTCGCCCTGGTCGCGCGTGAAGCCCGCCGCCCGCAAGGGCTTCGTGCTGGGTGCCGGTATCGGCTGCCTGGATCTGGACCACTGCCTCGTCGACGGCGTCCCGACCCCGGCGGCCGCGCGGTTCCTGGCCAAGCTGCCGCCCACCTACGTCGAGGTCTCACCATCCGGTACCGGCCTGCATGTCTGGGGCCGACTGCCCGAGGGCCGCGGCCGCCGATACGTGACCGACGACGGGCTGAAGGTGGAGCGCTACAGCGTCGGCCGGTACATCACGGTCACCGAACGTCCGGCGCCGTGCTCGGTGCGCCGCCTGGCTGATCTGTCCGAACTGAGCTGACCTCCAGGCCGATCGGCCGCCGGTGGCGGCTCATTGGCCAGCCGCCCTGGTGGCGGTCGAGACCCTGGAGGTCATATGGCATCGAAACCTGCTGCGCCGAAGGGACTCGCCCCGGGTGGTCGCAAACTGTGGGCCGACATCGTCGCCAAGTGGGACCTGCGTCCCGACGAGCTGCGCGTGCTGCGCGAGGCCGCGCGCGAGGTGGACCTGATCGACAAGCTCGAAGCGGTGCTGAACAAGGGCTCGCTGATGATCCCCGGCTCGATGGGGCAGATGGTGGTGCACCCGATGGTGACCGAGCTGCGCCAGCACCGCGCCACACTCGCGGCGCTGCTGCGGCAGCTCAAGCTGCCCGACGCCGACGGCGGCGAGGCGGAGAAAGAGTCTCGCTCGACGGCGGCCCGCGCCGCGGCAAACGCCCGCTGGGCCACTCGTGGCCAGAGCGCGTAGCGCTGGCCCCGCTCTCATCACCACTGCCGAGTCCGAATTCGCGGAGATCATCGCGTGGTACGAGGAACAGCTCGCTACCACGGTGCCGCCGGTCGACCTCGAATACGAGCCGGTCAAGATCGGCCCGGTCTGGCAGTGGGACAACGGATGGGTGCTACCGGAGCACACACTCGGGTGGCGCGTGCTGGCGTGGTGTGGGAAGTGGCTGCGCGACAAGAAGGGTCAGCCCTGGCAGTTCACACCGGAGCAGACGCGCTACATCCTGTGGTACTTCGCGGTCGACCAGGACGGCGATTGGCTCTACCACTCCGCGGTGCTGCAACGGCTGAAAGGCTGGGGCAAGGATCCCATCGCGGCATGCCTGGCGATGGCCGCCTGTTTCGCCGAAGTCGCATTCGACCATTGGGACGGCGACAGGCCGATCGGGCGCGAAGAGCCGAACGCGTGGGTGCAGATCATCGCGGTCAGCCAGGAGCAGACCAAGAACACGATGAAGCTGTTCCCGTCCCTGGTGCCCGCGGAGACGCGCGCTCACTTCGGAATCCAGATCGGCAAGCTGAACGTCTACGGGCTCGGCGACACTCGCCAGATCGAGGCGGTCACATCATCGCCGCTCGCGATCGAGGGCGGCCGCCCGACGCAGGTGTTCCGATGTGAGACCCAGAACTGGAACTCGTCCAACGGCGGCCACGACATGGCCGGCGCACTGGAGGGCAACGCCGCGAAGTCGGAGGCCGGCGCCGCCCGGATGATGGACATCTGCAACGCCTATCGGCCGGGTGAGGACTCGGTCGGCGAGCGGATGCGCGAGGCGTACGAGGCGACGCAGGGCGAGGACTCGATCGCGATGGACTTCGGCTTGCTGTACGACTCGCTGGAAGCGCCGCCCGAGGCACCGCTGACGGCGGAGGACGCGCCCGCGGTGGTCCACTCGATCGCGGGGGACTCCTATTGGCTGGACACCCGGCCTAAGGGCCGCATCGTCAAGAGCATCTTGAACCCGGCGAACCCGCCGAGCGAGTCGCGGCGCAAGTGGTTCAACCAGGTGGTCGCCACGGCCGACGCCTGGACGACGCCGCAACTCTGGGATCGCCTCGGGAATCCGCCGGCACCCGCGCCGCCCGAGGGCACCGAGGTGTTCCTGTTCCTCGACGGCTCGAAGAGCGACGACCCGACCGCGCTGATCGGCTGCCGCCTCGACACCGGCGACGTGTTCGTCGTCGGCATCTGGGAGCGCCCGGCGAACTGGGACAGCAAACGCGCGTGGCTGGTCGACCGCGCCGATGTCGACGGCCGTGTCCGCCGGGCGTGCGCTCGCTGGGATGTGTACGGCCTGTGGTGCGACCCATCCGATGCCCGGGACGACGAAAGCGGCGAGCTGTACTGGGAACCGCTGTGCGACGACTGGGCCGAGATCCAGGACTGGCGGCTGCCCGCGGTCAAGTCGGGCGACCGGCAGCACCCGATCATCTGGGACATGCGCGCGCCACGGCACGCCGCGCTGCACACCGAGCACGCCGAACGCACGGTGACCGACATCAAGGACGGCGCGTTCCGCCACGACGGCAACAAGCGGCTGCGCGCACACGTGCACAACGCACGCCGGCGGCCCGGCAAGTACGGCGTCGGCCTCGGCAAATCGGGCCGCGGCTCGGCGAAGAAAGTCGACGGCGCGGTGGCGATGGTCGGCGCCCGGCTGATGCGGAAGATCTGGTTGATCGCGAATCCGGAGCCATCCGGTGAGGCGATGTTCGTGTGAGAGGCGGTGATCGGTGAACCGGCAACAGGCCCTCGACGCCGTCCGATACATGCTGTCGGGCCCGCGCGCGTACGAGCTTCAGCGCCTCGAGAAACTGGAGGCGGCGCTACGCCCGTGGACGCCGGAGCAGGCAGTGCGGGCGCTGGAGATCCGAGGCGCGACTTCGCAGCAGATGGCCGGTCCGATGCCGGGGCTCGCGCGGAAGAGTCAGACCAACTTTCTGCCCCTGATATTGGACGTCTTCGGCCAAGCGCTGAAGGTGGACAACTACCTGACCAACGTCGCCGTGCATCCGCTGGGCGGATTGCGTACCGGCGTGCAGGCCGGACCGTGGAAATGGTGGCAGCGCAACGCATTCGATGCGAAGCAGACCGGCGTCAACCGCGGTGCCCTGCATTACGGCGCCTCGTATGTGACGGTGCTGCCGTCGCTGCGACCGAGCGACGGCGACGGCCCCGCCGACGAAACGCCGGTGATGCTGCGGGGTGCCTCACCGAGGCAGATGACCGCGCTCTATGGCGAACCGCTGGAGTGGGATCCGCGCCGCGGCGGACCGGTCGACGACGCATGGCCGATCTACGCGATGGAGATGAAGGGCCCGCACATCCGTCTGTACGACGAGAAGCTGGTGCACTTCATCGGCGCGAAGAACGTGCCACCACAGTCGGGTCTCGGCTGGACGGACCCGGCGTACATCAAGGCGAACAACTTCGAGTACATCGAAGCACGCGCCCACGATGTCGGTGTGTGCCCGGTCGTCCGGTTCCAGGACCGCATCTTGCTCGATGGCGAGGAACAGTTCGGGATCGTCGAGCCGCTGCTGACGATCCAGGAGCGCATCAACGAAACCACGTTCGAGATGCTGGTCGCGCAGTACTGGTCAGCGTTCCGGCAGCGCTACGTCATGGGCTGGATCCCGAAGAGCGAGGCGGATGCGCTGCGCCACGCCGCGAGCGACACTTGGTACTTCAAGGACGCCACGGTCAAGGCCGGCCAGTTCGACGCCACCGACCTGGAGAACTACATCAAGTCGAAAGAGAGCGCGCTGCGCGACCTGGCCGCGGTCGGTCAGGTCCCCGCGCAGCAGCTCGGCCTGTCCGGCATCAGCAACATCTCCGAGGCCAGCCTTGCGGCGCTCGAAGCGGGCAAGGACCGAAAGGTCTCCGAGATCGAGGCCAGCCTCGGCGAGAGCTACGAGCAGATGCTGCGCACTGCGGCGCACATCGCGGGTGACACCGAAGCGGCGAGTGATTTTGCCAGCGAGGTGATTTGGCGCGACCAGACAGCGCGCAGCCTCGCCCAGACCGTCGACGCCCTCGGCAAGATGGCAACGATGCTCAACGTGCCGGACGAAATCCTCTGGGAGGACATCCCCGGCTGGACGCGCGAAAAGGTCAACCGCGCCCTTGCCGCGCGGGCCCGGCAGGACGAGATGCCGACCGAGCTCCCCGCCGAGGTCTAGTTGCTGTCTGCCGCGCTGCGGCTGCTGCACCGCGCCCTCGGCGCTGCGCTGGGCCGGATCATCCTGCGCCGAATGCGCGCCGACGGCGTGCCGGTCACACCGGAACAGCGCCAGCAGATGGCGCGCCGCCTGCACCGCGAAGTGGTCGCCCGGAGACAGCGAAGCTACGGCCAGGCGGTCGAGGAGATCCGCCGCTTCGACCGGGACATCCGCATCGCCGAACCGAACCCGTATCCGGTCGAGGCGGTGGTTGCCGCATTGGAACGCGCGGTCGAACCGCCGCCGCCTCGGCCCGCTGCCCAACCGCAACCCGACCAGCGCACTGCGGACTCGAACCATTCGGAATCTCCGAACAGTCCGGAATCGCCGGACAGTTCGCCCCGAGCCAGCCGTGCCCGCGTCACCGCGCCGGAGGTGGCCCCGCGCCCGAGCGCCCGCGTAGCCGCGCCGGCCGAACTGGATCCGACGTCGAGGCGTCGCGCCCGCGCGCGTGTCACCGCTCCGACGCTGGAGAACCGCACCGACCCGACCGTGGTGCGTGAGGTAGCCGAGCGCCTTTCGGCGACCCTGACCCGTCACGTCGCGCAGGCCGGACGGGAAGCGGTCGTGAACACGGCGCTGGGCGCGGACGAGGAGATCGGCTGGGCGCGCGTGCTGTCCGGCGCGGAGAACTGCGCGTTCTGCGCGATGCTCGCCTCACGCGGGCCGGTCTATCGGTCGGACAAGTCCGCGCTGACGGTCGTCGGCCGCGGCCGCAACAACAGGACCCGCGGAACGCGAGCACTGGGCGAGTCCTACCACGACAACTGCGACTGCGAGGCCGTGCTTGTGCGCCGTGGCCAGGACTGGGAAGGCCGCGAAGAATTCGAACGGCTCGAACGGTTGTGGATGGCTGCCAGTGCCCTGGCCCGCGGTGATGAACCGCGGCTGCTGTTCAATCGGGCGTGGCGCAGAAGCCGACGTGACCCTGAGATCCTCGCCCAGCTCGACCGGCTGTGGGCCGACTCGACCGAAGGACTGGTCGGCAGCGACGCGAACCGCGCCTTCACCCGGGCCGTACGCGACGCCCAGGCCGACGGAACATTCGACGCCACCGACAGGAGGCGCACCGGAGCCGGTCCGGCCGCGCCTGAGCGGGTTCGGGCCAGCCGTGCCGACCAAGGAAGCGAAAACTCCGAGCAGAGGCCGACGCCTCCGCTTCCTAGGCGGCGTCCATCCGGCGATGTTCGAGTCCCGGAGTCGCTCGAATCCGCGGCCTCACCACAGGAGGTCGGAGCATACTTGCAAGCCCGCTACGGCGTCATGGCGGTTGGTTTCAGTGACCCGGCTCTGCCTATGGAGCAACTGCGCGAGTTCGCCGGTGCCTTCGACGACGTGGCAGCCCGGTACCCGGACATCGAGATGCCTCGTGTGGTCGGCATCTCCGACGACGAGCAGGACCACGCGTACGCGAACACGACATCGATCATGAACCCGGACGGGACCTTGACCTGTACGTCACTGATGTTCAGCCGCGAGTACATGCTCGACCCGGCACGCATGCAGGCCGAGGCGGAGCGCGACGTCGCGGTGGGATTCCATCCCCGCGGCATGGAACAGCGCGCCGTGTACGCCGTCACCGTCCATGAACTGGGCCACGTCCTCGACATCCAGGGCGATGACCACGCCAGCGCGAACGCTGTCGAGGAGCTGGAACGCCATTTCATGGCGAACGTCACCAGTTCGGCCGATCGCGCCGAGCTCGCTGCGCAATATCGTGAATGGATTGGCGAACTCAGCGGCTACAGCCGTCGAGGCGATGTCAGCCTGAACAGGGAAGAAGCTGTGGCCGAGGCCTTCGTCGATGTCGAGATGAACGGCGACGCTGCGCCCGAAGCAGCGCACGTGCTGCACCGATTACTGGTCGAGTCAAGGAGAAGGATATGAGGCGATACGATCCGCAGCCGGATCGCGACCAGTTGCAGGCCGCCTTCGACCGGGCGCTCGAGCGTGCGGCGACAGGCGGTGGTGTGCGCACCGACACCGGTCTGGACTTCCCGACGCAGCAAGCGCTGAAGGCGATTTCCGCCGCCGTGCCCAACGTGCCACCGCAACTCATCGACGCCGCTCGAGCCGCGTTCGACGGACAGCTCGACGGCTCGAACGAGACTGACGGGCTGCCCTCTTTTCTGCGCTGACGCGCACCTGCTCGACCCGGTTACTCGGAACCCCGTATGGCACCCGCCTGCGGGGTTTCGCCATTTCTGCCGCCCTGGTGGCGGCCCGACGCCCCAGGAGGGCTGCTGAATGACCGATCCCACCCCAGTGACCGCACCGGCTGCGCCCACCGATCCGGCGCCACCCGCGCCGACAGGCGTAGCGCCGCAGGCCGATCCTGTCGCGCCATCTCCGGATCCGGTTGCCGCCGACCCGGCGAAGCCGCTGAAGACCGACTGGACGCCCGAGGAGGCCACGACCGTCATCGCGGAGCTCCGCCGCGAGAACGCGAGCTGGCGCACGAAGTACCAGCAGGCCGAACCGATCGTGAAGGCGCACGAGCAGGCGCAGGAGGCGGCGAAGTCGGAAGTGCAGCGGGTCACCGACCAACTCGACACCGCGCAGAAGACCATCGCCGAACTCACTCGCGAGGCGGTCGCCGCCAAGTACGGCGTCCCCGCGGAGGATTACGACTTCCTCGGGTCCGGAACCCGAGAGGAGATGGAAGCGAAAGGCGAGCGCTACAGGGCCCGCTTCGGTTCCGCTCCCGCACCGACCCCGCCGCCGAGTGATCGGCCGGTCGAGGGTCTGAGGCCCGGCGCCTCGCCCACCCCTCCGGCACCGCCGGACACCTCATACCCCGCCGATTGGCGTCCGCGGGGACTCCCCGAAAGGAGCTGATAGCTCATGGCGAATGAAGTCCAGCCGCTGTTTCGGCCGGGCCGCGAATTCACCGCCCGCACCACTGCCTCGGTGACCGGCAAGACGTTCGTCGACGTCTCGGCCACGCGAGGCGCCGATGGCCTGATTCGTGTCGCGACTGCCGCGGCGGGCGCGAAGGCGCTCGCGGTCGCCGGATACGACGCGGCATCCGGTGCCACGGTGACCCTGTTCCGCGGCGGCATCGTCCCGGTCACCGCTGGCGGCACCATCGCATTCGGCGCCGAGGTGGAGGTCGGAGCTTCCGGCCGGCCGATCACCCTGGCCTCCGGCAAGGCGGTCGGTAAGGCCGTGGAGGCCGGTACCAACGGCAACGACATCCTCATCGCGATCTACGAGTAAGGAAAGGAGGCGCAGTCATCATGGCCAACAGCCCGTACAACCAGGAATACCCGTTCGGACCGCCTACGGTCAGCGGGAATTCGATCACCGTCGATCTGATGCTCAAGGAGCCGACGCGGATCAACACCTACGTGTCGGATACCGCGCTGGTCGACTACTTCGCGGATCGGATCTTCGTCAACGGCGGCGGCGTGTCCGGTGGCGCGCTGCTCTACACCCAGGCCACCAAGAACGACATCCTGCCGGTGCGGCGGGCGCAGGAAATCGCGCCTGGCGCCGAGTTCCCGGAAGTGACGTTCGACCGGCCCGCGCCGCTGACCGCGCAGGTGAAGAAGCTCGGTGGCCGGTACCCGGTGACCGACGAGGCCCGCGACCGCAACGACCTGTCGGTGATCCAGACCGAAACGACCAAGCTCGGCAACGATGTGCGCGACCAGATCCATCAGCGCGCGATCGCCGAACTGGAGGCCTCGATCACCGCGATCGGATCGGCGGTGCAGATCACGGGTGTGTCCTGGGCGGATGCCACCGCACTGTCGATGACCACCTCGACCCCGGCCGCGCGACCTGCCGCGGACTTCGTGAAGGCGAAGAAGGTCATGAAGGGGTTCGGTCTCGGTGCGGTGCCGACGCTGTGGATCGTGAATCCGCAGGAGGAGATGAACTTCCAGACCGTCTACGGCGACACCTGGCAGTCGGTGCTGGCCACCTGGAAGGTCGACATGGTCTCCTCGGACCTCGTCGCAGCTGGTACCGCGTACGCGCTGCAGGAGCGCGGCGTCGGCCAGGTCCGCTTCGAGCAGGAGCTGCGGACCGTCACCTACCGCGAGGAATCGCGCGAATCCACCTGGGTGCAGACCTCGGTCCGCCCGGTTTTCGCGGTCACCCATCCCTACTCGGTGTTGAAAGTGACGGGGCTGGACGCATGACGACTCGGAACGCCGGCGGCGCCAAAGCGTCCGTAGCCAAGTCCGGCAAGAGGACCGTCCGCCTGGGCCTGATGTCGTATGTGGATCCGGCGGGCGCGTACCGCACGGCCAACGAAGGCGACACCGTCGAGGTGCATCCGGACCATATCGCCCGTTTCGATCGGCTGAACGTCGTGCAGACCTCGGCCGAGCCCATCGGGCAGGACATCGTGATCGACCTCGGCGACGACGACCCGGAGCAGGCCGACAACCCGGTCGGCGAACAGGGCGTGGGCGCCGACTCGGACGCGAACAAAGACGGCTGACCGATGGCCTTCGCCACCTACGCTGACCTCATCGCTCGGCCACCGGCCTTGCCCCAGGCGAGCGAGGCCACCGTGACTGTGCTGATGGGCGATGCGGCGTGGTGGCTGGGCGTCTGGTTCAAGTCGTATGGCGACCTCGTGGCCCTGGCGGCCGAAGACGAGGAACTCGCCACCGGCCTGAAGATCCTGTCGTGCAGCATGGTTCGCCGTGCGTTGACGACTGCCGCGATCGAGGGCGCCCAGAGTGCCTATCAGGTGATGGGGCCGTTCAGTACTCAGATCGCGTACAGGAATCCGGACGGCAACCTGTACATCACCAACGCCGAGCGTGACGCGATCCTGGCCCTGCTGGGCGTGAACGCGTCGGGCGCGGTGTCGATGTCGAGCCCGGGGCTGTAAATGCAGCCGATCGTCGCCCCGTACGGCGAAACGTGGTCGGTGCTGCGTGGTACGCGTGACCGAGTCGGCGACAAGACCCCGGCGGTCGTCGCCACACTCGAACGCTGCGTGCACTGGCAGAACATCCCCGCCGAACCCGGCGGCGCGTACCCGGCGACGGCGCGTGATTCAGCGACCCTGACGAGCACCCTGGCGGTGCCGAAGGGGCAGTTCGCAGTGAAACCAGCTGATCAACTGCTGCGCGAAGTCACCGGGGTCGTGTATCAGGTGCTCGGCCCGGCGCAATGGGACAGCGTCCATCCCATGACCGGCTGGGATCCCGGCTACGTCATCTACACGCTGAAGGCGGTGATCTGATGCGCCACAACATCCCCTACCGTGACGCCAGCGGCGCGGGCAGCAATCCGGCCATCGCCGGACTGCTGCTGTCGGCGCAGATGCGGTCGCTCATGTTCGAGCGTGCCGAGATCGCGCAAGCCATCTACCGGGAAATCGTCGCGAAACGCACTCGCCGCCTGGCGCGGTCGGCGCGGGTCGAGACCTTCCTCGGTGGCCGCAACAAAGACCGCTGGTGCTCACGATTGATCGTCGGCGGATCCGAAGCGCCGCACGGTCTGCCGCACGAGTTCGGTTCCGACGACGGCGACGAGGATATCCGTGCAGGCGTGTTCGACCTCAACCGTGTGCTGAACATGCTGGGGTCGTTGTGAGCGACATCGTTTTCCCGGATTGGTGGGAGGGCGGCTGGCCGGACGCCGAGTTGGTCGCGCTCGATCTGGCCCAGTACTACCTGAACCTGCTGACCCCGACCGGCTTGGCGGTGACGTGGCTGCCGGATGACTTCGCCGATCTCGTGGAGGCGGGCACCCCGGTGGTGCGTGCCTACCGCGGCGGCATGGGAGCGGAAGGCCTGTGGGATCCGGCGGCCGTGCAGCTCGGCGTGATCGCCCGCAAGCGCTCCACCTCGTGGGAGGTTCTGGAGTATCTGCGCCAGATGTTCCTGTCCTATGAGCACGGCGGGCCCGTGCGCCGCGCGGACGGGTCGATCACGTATGTGGACTGCATCGAGGAGATCGTCGGTCCTCAGCAGTTGCCCGAATTGAACCCCGATGACCGGCTGGTCCCGGCGACCTACCGCATCGAACTGCGCCGACCGCGCAACCTGCCGGACTACGCGCGTATCCGCGAGTCCCTCCCTCTCTGACCCACCCCTGACGCACCGCACCCGCTCGGGTCGCGGGGATTCGTCATGCCCGAAAGGAGGCCGGCCATGGCCGCTACCGATTTCCTCACCCTCAAGGACAAGCAGGATCCGCTGGTGATGTCCGCGCTGGACTGGCTGGTGGTGCTGCACTTGTGGTCGCCCGGCGCGCCGTACATGCCGACCGATCTGTGCGACTCGTCCGGTGTTCTGCAGACTCTGCCCGCCGGGTGGAAGACCTCCGGCGAGATCCAGAAGGCGGCGGGTGTAAGCCTGGCGCCGGACACTCAGACCGCCGACATCGACGGCTACGGCTCGCCGATGCCGCGGCGCAAGATCGTCACCGGAGAGTCGTTCACGATCGACTGGATTGCGCAGGAGTGGCGCAAGATCAACCTCGAACTCGCGCACAACATGGACCTGTCGACGGTGAACGCGCAGCCCGGTAAGGGTTTCCGCGCGCACAAGACCTCGTCGCTCGACGTCCGGTACTACTCGGCGCTGGTCGTTGCGAAGGATTCCAATTCCGGCGGAAACCTGTACCCGTACTTCATGTACCCGAAGACCTCGGTGTCCAAGCGTGCCGCGATGCAGGGCCAGATCGGCAAGGAACTCGGGCTCGGCTACACCCTCACCGTGCTGGACGACGCCGAGTTCGGTGGCCCGTACGACTTCGGTGTCGCGGGCGCCGGGTTCGATTCGATCGCGTCCACTGCTGGATTCGCCACCGCGGCGACCTCGATCACTGTCAGCCCGGCTGCGGCGAGCGTCGCCGTCGCCGAGCAGCTCCAGCTGCTGGTGATCGACAGCAACGGGTTCGACCGCACGGCCGAGTGCACGTACGGCACCTCGAACGCGGCTCGGGCGACGGTCTCGGCGACCGGTCGCGTCACCGGCGTGGCCACCGGCGCGGCCGCGACGATCACCGCCACCCTCGGCGGGCTGACCGACACCGCCGCGATCACCGTCGCCTGACCCTCCTAGCGCCGCCCCCGCGCCTACCTGGCGGAGCGCGGGGGCGGCTCCGCCAGGACCGCCAGGAAATACCCAGGAGGAATCATGGCTGCCAGCACTCCCCGCAAGACCGCACCGAAGAAGGCCCCACGAAAGGCCCCACCGAAGGCGGCGGCGGAGAAGATCGCCGCGTTCGACGAACTGCGGGCGATCGCCGGGGATTACGAGCTGATCGCCCCGGTGACGGAGCCGTTCGAACTCGGCGAGGCGATGGGCTTCGATCCGCCGGTGATCGCGCGTTTTCCGACCGACCTCGAGTCCAAGGTCGCACTCGACATTGCCAGCCGCCGCGCGGACGTGCTCGGCGTACTGAATGTGCTGCTCGGCGATGTCGGCCTGCTGCGTGTGGTGCAGGCATTCAAGACCCAGCCCGACGGCGAGCGTCTCCTGATCGCCCTGCAAATACGCCTGACCAATCACTTCCTCGGCCGGGGCGCGGCTGAAGTGGGGGGTACTCCGGCCTCGTAGACCTCGTCGGCGTCTACGGGGCCGCGCTGCGCTGGGACCTCCAATCGATCCTGCGTCTCGACCTGGACGACTGGCTACGAGGCGAGCGGGACTGGCGCACCCTGTTCGAATTCCACGAACGGTTCCGGCAACAGATGGGCACCGACTGCTGGTCGCAGTGGCTTCAAGATCCGGACGTCGCCGCCGAGCTGGCCGCGCAGAAGCAATCCGACCGCCCGACCCCTCCTCGGATCGAGGGGTTCGGCTGGCACGAGGCGATGCTGACGAAGATCCTCGACCGCCTCAGCCAAATCGCTTACGGCACCGTGCGCGCCGATCTGGCCGCAGCGCCGACAGAGCCGTGGCCCGACTATCCGCATCTCGAACTGCGCGAGCAGCAACGCCGCGCACCGCTCATCGAGATGGAACAACAGCTGACAGGGGGTGAGTGAGTGGCGAACTACACCGCGGGCACCGCTGACGTCGAGATCGGCCCCAATTTCAGCAACTTCGTCCGGAAGCTGCGAGAGGACCTGGAGCGCGTCGAGGCCGAGCTCGGCGTCGAGATCAAGCCGGACTTCACGAATTTCGCGCAGGAGGTAGAGGACTACCTGAAGCTGGTCCGGGCCTCGCTGGATGTCGAGATCAACCCGGACCTGACCGATTTCGCCAATGAGCTGGCGCTGCACCTGGCGCTGATCCATGAGGCGCTCGATGTGAAAGTCGGCGTCGACCAGACCAGCCTCGACAATCTCGAAACCCTGATCCGGGCCAAGCTCGCCGCGATGGACCTGCACGTGGACGTGCGCGTCGGCGCGGACACCTCGATGGCATACAGCCAGATCAGCATGTTCCGGATGCTCGCCGGTGAGGACATCGACATCGACGTCCACGCCGACACCGCGGCCGCGCAAGCACGGATCGCCGCGCTGAACGGTCAGACGGTCACGGTGAACGTCGCCACCAACGGCGGCCGATCCGGCTCCGGCGCGCTGTCCGGGTTCGGTGGCGCAGCCATGCTCAATGCTGGCGCGCTCGGGATCGCCTCGCTGCCCGCGGGCGCGGCGGCGCTGTCGTCGGTCGGCATCGAGATCCAGGCGCTCGCCCAGAACGCCGCCCTGCTGCCCGCCATCTTCGCCGGTGCCGCCGCCGGTATCGGCACACTCGTCGTCGGCCTGAACGGGATGAAGGACGCCTTCGCTGACGGCAAGAAGGGAATGGAGGCCTACAACAACCTCGACCGGCAGGGCCGCGCCCTGGTCGACACCGTCAAACGCAACGGCAAAGAGTGGGAAGAGATCCAGAAGCGGATCCAGGGCATCACCCTCAACCACCTGTCGCAGCCGCTGGACCACATGCTGAAGGTCCAGATGCCCGCACTCGAGCGTGGCATGACCGCGACGGCCGGAGCGATGAACCGCGGATCCGGCATCCTGCTCAACGAATTGGGCTCGGACAAGTCCGTCGCGTCGGTCGACCGGGTATTCGGCAACACCGCAAAGTCCGCGGACATCCTCAACACCGCGATCAAGCCGATCATCTCCTCGGTCGAGACCCTCGCAGGCGTCGGCAGCGACAAGCTGCCGATCCTCGCGCAAGGGTTCGCCAACGCAGCGACACGGCTCGATGCGTTCCTGACCCGCGCCGACAACTCCGGTGACCTGTCGCGCTGGATGAACGAGGGCATCGACGCCGGCAAGGAACTGCTGTCGATCATCGGCAACCTCGGCTCATCGCTCGCATCCTTCCTGCGCGCCGGAAAAGGCGAAGGCGACGGATTCCTCACCACCGTCGACAAGCTGACCGAGCGCATGGCCGTCTGGCTGAAATCCCCAGAGGGCCAGGCGGATCTGCGTGTGTTCTTCCGCGAAGGCCGCGAACAGCTCGACGGCTGGATGCCGATCCTCCAGTCGGTCGGCGGCATCCTCAAATCGGTATACGAGGCCTCGCAGGCGTGGAGCGCGATCCTGCTGCCGTTCCTGCGCGCCGGAGCCGAACTACTCGACCAGCATGACGGGCTGCTGAAGACCCTCATGATCAGCTACCTCGCGTTCCGCACCATCAACCCGATCTTCACCATGCTCCGAACCGGGTGGGTTTCGGCCAGCGCGGCCGTCGACCGGTACGTCGCGTCCCAGGCCGCTGCATCCGGTGCGGGCGCGGGTGCGCTGCGCTCCAGCGCCGCCGGTCTGGCGGGCATGCTCGGCGCGGGCGGCATCTTCGGGCTCGCCCTCGGCGGCGCCGCACTCGGACTCGGCCTGCTGGCAACCAAGCATCAGGAGGCAGCGCAGGCGGCCGAGGATCAGCGGCGCAAGCTCGAGGCGCTGCGCGAAACGCTCGACGAGCAGACCGGCGCGGTGACCAAAGAGACCATCACCTCGACAACGAAGGACCTGGAGAACCGCGGCTTCCTCGAGCGCGCCCAGACTCTCGGTGTCGACCCACGCCAGTACGTCCAGGCCGGTCTCGGCCTGGACCAGGCGGGCAGAGATGCGATCAACGCCCGGCTGACGCGGATCATTCTCGAGCAAACACCGAAGGAGGGCTACGGAAAGCTGGCCTTCGAGAGTGCCGCAGCGATGCCCGGCATGGATGCCGCGACCGTGGCCCAGGCCCTCCAGGGCATTCCAGAGGCGGTCAAGAAGTTCGAGGCGTCGACGATGGCCGCCCGTGCCCAGGGCGCGCGGCCCGCCGATCTCGCCGAGCTGAAGGAACAGCTCAACGATATCGGCGAAAGCGCTGCCACCCTCGGCGGTGAAATGAACGGCCTAGGGACCAACACCGGCCGCGCCGCCGAAGCCCAGCGCCGCATCAACGAAACACTCAATGACTCCTGGCAGCTCACTGAGCAGGGCAAAAAGTCCTTCGAGGAACTCGGCGCCGCAGTCATCAAGGTTCCGAACGAGAAGACGGTGTGGGTCAAGGCGCCACCGGGCCAGGATCCGGCCGACTTCAAGGCCCGCCTGGAAGAGATGGGCCGTACTGTCGAACTTCTTCCCGACGGCACGCTGAAGATCTTCCTCGACGACGCGGCGGCAAAGGCGCAGATCCAGCAGATCGTCAAGCCTGAGACGAAGAACGTCCTCGTCCATGTTGTCGACCCGAACGGGATCAACTCCTACACCCCCGACTCCCAAGCCGCGGAGCACAGTAGCCGCACACGGCAGGACCCGGCGTCCTACCCGCGCGCCGAGGACGGCCGCAGGCTGCCCGGCCGCGCCCACGGTGGCCCGATCACCGGCGGCATCCCCGGCCAGGACTCAGTGCCGATCCTCGGCATGCCCGGCGAGCACATGCTCACCACCTCCGATGTCGACAAGCTGGGCGGCCAGGCGGGCGTCTACCGATTCCGCGCTGCGCTGCAGGCCGGTCTCGTGCGGCCGATGCGCACCGGCGGCGCGGTCGGCTGGACCGAAGAGGACGAGATCAAGCTCCAGAAGGCGCAGAACGCGATCACCCAGGCCGAGGAGGACTTGCGCGTCCTGGACTTCAAGAAGAACGTCAGCCCGGGCGACCGCCGCGCGGCCGAACTGAAGGTCGACGAAGCGCGGAACAAGGCGCAGCAGCTGGAGGACAAGAAGGCCGGCCGCGGCGGGCCCACGACCGAAGTGTTTCCCCAGCAGGCGCTGCCCGGCCGCCGCTCGAACGCCGAGCTCGATCGGGAGGACGCGGACGCCGCGGTCGATGCGGCGAACACGAAGCGCAACCAGGTCTACAACGACCCGAACGCGACCGACGAGGACCGCCGCGCCGCGGACCGCGACTACCAGCGTGCCCAGAACCGGCGCGCCGAGACCTACAAGTCCTCGGCGCAGTCGGGTAGCGGCAGCAACGATATCGACATCAGCCTGCCCGGGATCGCGGCCAAGGGCGCGGGCATCCTCGCCGAGGGCATCCTGTCGGCGCTGGGGCTGGAGAACAGCATCCTGTCCGGCAACAACGTCTACACGCGCTCGGTGAACACCGCGCTGAACTTCTACGCCGGGAAGGCGCGGGAACAGCAGCCCGGCGAGACCGGCGACTACGACTACCAGCCGAAGAACCTCCCGGTCGACCGGAAGGACTCGACTGCGGCCGCGACCGGTACGTCCGGCGAGTCGGCCACCTCCGCGGAGTACAACCCCTCCGGCGGCGTCGAGCAGTGGCGCGGCGCATTCGCTCAGGTCCTGCGTGCGCTGGCGATGCCCGCCGATTGGCTGAGTCTGGGCCTGGCGCAGATGCAGACCGAGTCCGGCGGTAACCCGAAGGCCATCAATCTCTGGGATTCCAACGCCCAGAAGGGAACGCCGAGCAAGGGGCTTATGCAGGTCATCGACCCGACGTTCCAGTCCTACAAGTCGGCACTGTACCCGGCCGACATCTGGGACCCTGGCGCCAACATCGCGGCGTCGCTGCGGTACACGGTGGCCCGCTACGGCAGCCCGGTCGGGGTGTGGGGGCAGGGCCACGGCTACGCCGATGGCGGCTGGGTGCTGGGCATCGGTGGCCCGCGCGATGACGCGAACCGCGCGTTCCTGAGCCGCGGCGAGTTCGTGATGAACGCTGACGCCGCCGCCGCGTATGCACCCGAGCTGGAGGCGATGAACGCCGGCCTGCCGCTGCCGGTGCCGCCGCTGCCATCGGGAATGGTTCCGCGCGGCGGGGATACGACAACGGTCCGGCGTGACAGCTCGATCAACTTCCATGGCCCGATTCAGCTGAACGATCCGCACGAGCTGATGCGTGAGATGGAGCGGCATCAGGCGATCGCTGCTCAGGGCGAGTGGGCGGGGCTGCCGGGATGAGCCGACATCTGACGTTCTGGCTGATCGGTCAGGACGGCTCGCGGTGGAATCTGACCGACGAGACCGAGGGTGTCCTGCTGCGCCGCGGCCCGCAGAAGATCTTCGACGCCCCGGCGAAGACGTTCTGGCTGGAGTCCTCGACGGGCAGCCACTACCAGGGCGCCAGGTTCGAGCGCCGGGATCCGGTGTTCTCGGTGCAGATCCATCACCCGAACCCGGATGTGTGGGCCGACATCGACAGCCGGTTCCGGATGGCGCTGGGCATGGTCGGCGAGGACACGTTCTGGCTCGAAGCGCGTACCTCCTACGGTGTCCGGAAGCTGGCGATGCGGCTGCTGTCGGAGCCGACCGCGTACGCGAACGCCGACTACGAGGGCAGAGACCCGTGGCTGACGCATGATTCGACGCTGGCGATCAGCGCGGCGTGTGAGCAGCCGTTCTGGGAGTCGACGCCGGTCCCGCTGGAATGGGAACTGACCTCGGGCACCTCCGGTACGGGCACGCTGATGTTCGAGAACCGGGGCGACGTGCCGGTGTGGTGGTACGGCTTCGTCACGGCACCGGGGCGGTGGCGGGTGCCGGATCGCAGCTGGGGTCAGAAGCTCTACGCCAAGACGACGTATCCGTTCCACCGCGCCGATGACGACGCCGCGCGGATGGAGTGGCTGCCGGAGTTGGTGGCGGGCGAGGACACCTCGATCGACACCGATCCGGATATGCCGACGCTGATCGCGGCGAACGGTGCGCCGGTGCAGAACCGGTGGCAGTCGCGGGGGCTGCTGTATCCGATCAAGCCCTGGACGAAGCCGACCCCGGTCACGGTGCAGGTGGAGGGCGCGAGCCCTGGTGCGGGCATCCGGATCTGGATTCCGCGGCGTTTTTCGCGGCCGTGGGGGGTGACGATTTGACGACCACGCTGGCCGACATCCCGCGGTTGATGGAGCAGACCGACGAGATCCGCGACAACCTCGCGAGGTTGCGCAGGATGCCGCCGCTGATCCGGCTGTGGACCAACCAGCAGGACGGCTCACCCGGCCTGACCCTGCGCGGGCGGGTCAACGAGACCGTGGCCGGGAAATTCGGGTGGAAGAACAACCAGGCCAGCACCGGCATGCTGCGGCTGCGGCTGGATCATCACCTGGCGCGGTGGCTGGTCAGCATCCCCGACGATGAGGACGCGAAAAAGAACGTCGTCATCACCGTAGGCGTGGTGGGCGGCGCGAAACAATGGTCGGGCCTGCTGAAGAACTCGCGGGTCGTCACGAAGAACCGCATCCACTATCTGGAAGTGGATTGGGTCGACGACCTTCAGTTCCTGCAATTCATGCTGGGACCACCGAATCCGGCGCTACCAATTCCGGTTTTCCAATTTCCGCGTGTGCTACCGATTTTCGGGCCTGCGAAATGGGCAATTTCCATGATGATCCTGATGAACCTCATCAGGCTCAACGGACATCCGTGGACATTGCCGGACGATCCATTCAGTGTCGAGAGTTGGGACGACCTATTCGACTGGTCCGATTGGCAGGTTTTCGTCAAAGCCAAGGCATTCGACCTGGACGACTCGTCGATGTGGACGATGCTGGCCACCCGCATGGATCGCCTCGACCGTGTCTTCGTCGACGCGCTCGACGACGCACAGCAGACCATCACCTACCGGCGCATCATGACCGTGGACAGCGAGACTTCACCGATCGACGGCGTGCCCGAGATCGCCAACGGAGCGCTGGTGTTCGAGGTGGTCGACAACTCCGGCTACTACGGCGCGGCCGGCACCGGCACCGGCGGCGGGATCGCCCTCGGGCTGCAGCGCACCGTCGCGCAGTTCCTCTCGGGTTTCGTCGAGGACGTGCGCGTCCTCGTCGCCGACGACGAGGCGATCTGGCCGGACGAGTACTACCAGGGCCACTACCACGGCACCGTGCCCTCGGCGCCGCACGTGACGATCCGCGACAGCCGATATAGCCAGATCGAAACCAGCGAACTGGTGTGGTCACCAGCGACCGCGGTCAGCGTCATCGTCGGTGGCGACAATCCGCTGGCCGATAACCTCGCCCGCTTGACCATCGAATCCATCGCGGCGCTGATCGGCTACTTCCTGCTCGCGGGATTCTCCGGCCTCGGCAGCATTGTCGCCGACGTGGTCATGCCGTTTTTGGTGGGAACTATTTTCGCCTGGCTGCAATGGACCAACCACACCCGCGCCCACAATTTGGGCTGGGTGCACCTCTATGAGGTGTTCCATCAAGGGGCGGACAACAATTCGTGGTCGCTGGCGGCCGTCGCCGCGCTGCGCGCCGGATTCGAGTCCACGAAATCGCAAACCGCGCACCAATTCACCATGCGTGAAGGGGGCGAGTACATCCCCGGCCTGGACTACGACATCGGCCACCGCATCGCTTCCTCGGCCAGCCACGTCACCGACAAGCTGCTCGTCGACCAGGTGCAGGACATGGAAATCGACTGGGACTTCGAAGCCGCGAAGTTCTTCGGCTGGTCGACCACGGTCGGCAAAGCCGATGCCGCGATGTCGATGGCGGCACGCAGCGCGCGGCTGTTCACCAAGACCCTGGCCACGCTGCAGGGCATCGGCGTCCGTCTCGTCTCGTAAGGAGATCCGTGTTCGACCATCCGACATTCCGCGACGACGCCGACCAGGAGGCGATGCTGACCGCGCTGCTGGACGCGTTTCCCGGCCAGTCCGGCAACCCTGACGTCCTGGTGCCCATCCATCCCAGCGTCCGCCAGGCGTGGGCGAGAACGCTGATCCGCCGCGGTGTGGTGGTGGTGCCGGAACTGATGAAAGAGCTGCCGGTCCCGACCGGGGAACACCCGGAGGCCGGGTGGCTGCAGCCAATGGAGTGGATGTCACGCGAGAAGTACGAGGAACACCGCGCCGCTCAGGCCGCCGAGGCCGAGCAGGCGGCGGCGCCGACCGACCCGGATGAGCAACGCGAGCAGCAGGCACGGCAGATGTTGGCCGCGGTCAAGCCGTCCTTGCTCGCGCAGATCGACGCGCTGACCGACCCCGAGCAGCGCGCCGCCATGGCCGCGCGCCTGGAGAAAAACATCCCCGCCCACATCGACGCCGTGCGCGCCGCGCTGGACCAGATCGAGCGGGCACAAAACAAGGAGGCACAGCAGTAATGGGCAAGCCCGAATACGTCGAACTGGACCGGATGGGGAACTCGGCGTCGTCTCGCTACGGCCGCCGCGTGACGAACTTCCTGCTGCACACCCAGGAAGGCAACGGCACCGCCGAGAGCCTCGCGAACTACCTGAACAATCCAGCGAACGGGGTGAGCTACCACTACACCGTCCGCGATGGCGTGGTGGTCGATGTGGTCGACACCAATCTCGCCAGCTGGTCGGTGCTGGACGCGAACTCGTTCACCATCAATCTCTGCTTCGCGGGCAGCCGGTCAGCGTGGACCAGGGAGGACTGGCTGCGGATCCGCGACGACATCCGCATCGCGGCCTGGCTCGCGGTGCAGGACGCCCGCAAATACGGGTTCGCTACGACCGTCATCGCTCCGCCCTACCGGCGCGGCGAGGGGATCAGCGATCACCGATACGTGACCGATTGCCTCGGCATCGGCGACCACACAGACGTCGGGCCCGGCTTCCCCTGGGACGTCTTCGCCCGCGACGTACAAGCCGCAATCGACGGCCGCACCACCGAATCCGAGGAGGACGACATGCCCAGCATCGACGACATCGCCAAGGCCGTGCTCGAAACACGCCTGACCCGCCCGGACGGCAAGCCCGGCGAGACCGTCGGCAACGTGCTGTCGTGGATCGACCAGCACACCGCGCAGCTCGTCGTCGAGCAGCTCGGCCCCGGCTCCGAAGCGATCCGCGGCCCGGTCGTCGAGCCGAAGCGCTGGACGGAGCTCGGCAACCGCACGCAGCTCGAGGCGCTGGCGGCGCTACTGGAATCCGCCGGCATCCCGCCCCGGCAGGCGAAGTGATGGGCCGCCACAGCGACCCGCAGGACGCGACGCAGGTGCGCTATCCGTGGCGCACCACCGTGCGCACCGTCTTCCAGCTGATCATCGGCATCGCTGCGGCCATGCCGATGATCGTCGCCGCCTCCGGCCTGCCCGAGACCGCCGCCGGTGTCGGTGTCGCGCTCGGTGTCTCGGCCGCCATCACCCGCCTGATGTCGCTGCCGGTGGTCAACGGCGCGCTCACCGTATGGGTGCCGTGGCTGGCGGCCGAACCCGACGGGGAGCGCTGATGGATTGGCTCACCCCGGAATTCGTCCAAGCGCTCGGCGTCGCCACGGCGGGCATCATCGGCGCGGCGACCGCCTGGCAGTCCCGCCGCATCAAGCAGCTCACCGAACGCGTCGCCACCCTGGAAGCGCAGATGGTCGAGGAGCGCGGCAAGTTCCGCTCGGCAGTGCGGGTGATCCGCTCACTGCTGCGGTTCATCGACGACCTGTCCGACACCATGCGCCGCGCCGGGCAGGACGCACCACCGAACCCGGTGGTGATCCCGCCCGAGCTGGCGGAGGAGATCTGATCCGATGAGCTTCCCGCTCGGCTCAGGATTCGACGGCACCGAGTGGGGGCTGTCGAGCAACGGCTCGATCCCCGGCATGGCCGGCCGCACCCAGGACGCGATCACCGAGCGCCTGAAAGCGCAAGTCGGCAGCGGGCATTGGGGCGGGCTGGGCGGCGGGCTGATCAACCTGATCCTGTCGCTGATCGCCGCTGCCGTGGGCGCGATCCTCGGTGTCTTCTCCACGGTCGCCGACGCGATCCTGGGCACGGTCACCGACGACTACGTGGCGCAGCTGCCGACGATCACCGATCACAGCAACACCCTGGAGACGCTGGTCGAGCAGTTCGATCAGCTGATCTTGCAGGGCTTGGCCCAGGTCTTCACCAGCAACAACACCTACTACCCGTCGCCGGGCATTCTCAGCGTCGACATCATCGAGATCGGCGCGGGCGCTGGCGGCGGGTCCGGCCGATGGGATCTGATCGCCGACCAGCGCTCCGGCGGGGGCGGCGGGGGCGGCGGCGGTGAGGTGCACGTCAGCATCCCCGCGAACCTGCTACCCACCGACGGGTCCGGCAATTTCGTCGGCATCCCGATCCTGATCGGCGCGGCCGGTGCCGGCGGCATCGGTTCGGGAGCGGCCGGGACCGGTGGCGGCAACACGACCTTCGGTACCGGCTCGTATCAAATCGTGGCCGGAGGCGGCAACGGCGGTGCGTCGTTGGGCACCAACACCGGCAGTCCAGGCGGCGCGGGTGGAGTCGGGATGATCCCCGGCGGCGCAGGCGGCCGCGGCGCGGCAGGCAACGGCGGCGTGATGTCCACGGCCGGCGGCAACTCGGTCTCGGCCTACGACCTCAACGGTGGCGGTGGAGGCGGTGGCGGCGGTGGCACACCGATCTGGCCGGGTTCCGCCGGCGGAGCGGGCGGAATCTCGCCCGGCGGCAATCCCGGTGTGGCGGGCACGCCTCCGGCCAGCATTGTCGCCACCGGCGGGGGCGGCGGGGGCGGCGCGCTCAACGACGGCACCACCGCGGGCCCGGGCGCGTTTCCCGGCGGTGGTGGCGGCGGTGGTGGTGGCGGCGTCTCGTCTTCGACGAACGGGTTCATCGGCGGCAACGGCATCCTGTTCATCATCGAACGGTCGTCGTGATGCGTTCGGTCCTGCGCGTGTACACCTCCAACGCGACCTGGGCGCAGCCGCCGGGACTGTTCGCGATCGATGTGATCGCCCGCGGCGCAGGCGGCTCCGGAGACAGCACCCGCGGCGGCGGTGGCGGCGCGGCGGTGATCAACAAGAAACGCATCGGCGCCTACCAACTCGCCCCCACCGTCGCGATCCTCATCGGCGCCGGGGGCAGCGCGGGCGGTGACGGTGGCCCGACCAGTTTCGGCGACTACTACACCGCCGCACCCGGGCTCGGTGCCGTCAATGGCGGCCTCGGCGGTCTGTCGAATATGCGTGGCGGCAACGGCGGGACAGGATCCGGCATCGCTGGTGCCTCGGTGACTTCCGCGCCGGTGCGCCTGCTCGCCGGTGGTGGCGGTGGTGGCGGCGCGAGCGCGTCCGGAGGCGCGTCCGGTTTGGTCGCCGCGGGTGTGTCCAGCCCGCCGTTGTGGCAGACATGCCAGTCCGGTGGCGGTGGCAACGGCGGTAGCGCGGGCGGATTCCCGGGCGGCGGTGGCGGCGCGACCGCGATCGGTGCCGCGGGCGTGCTCACGATCATCGAATACATCTTCGACTGAATGGAGGGCTAATGGCCACTGCGACAGTGCATATCGAAAGCGTCGACGGGTTCGCTGGTCCCGCACGGTGTTTCCAGGTGGACCCACCGTATGAAGGACACCAGTGGGTGACCGCATGGGTGCAACCCGCCTACGGCAGATATCAGCGCCCGGAGATCGCCGTGGTCCCCGCCGACGAGACCGGCGCATCAGCCGAGCGCACGCTGCAGCGGCGGCCCGGATCGTTTGTCCTGCACGACGAGCCGGACAGCACCGAACGCATCGAGGGCGCGTACTGGATGGCGCTGCAAATGCTTGGCGGCTACACGATCGTCGAGCCCGAACCACAGCCCGAACCCGAACCTGACCCGGATCCGGGGCAGCCGTGACCGCGCCGCTCGGGCACGACGCCCCGCAGCGTCCGCTCGTCCTGGCCCGCGGCCGCGCGTTCGTCCACCAGATCACCCCGGCCACCACACCGTTCCCGGCGGGGATGACCGCCACGATCGAGATCTGGGACAGCACCGAGACGACGCTGCTGGATATTTGGCTCGGCACCGTCACCCCGACAGCGGTCACCTGGTCGGTGCCCGCCGCTAGCGCCGACGCCATCCCCGCCGGAGCTCGCTACACCCTGTCGGTCGTCATGCCCACCGCACCGCCCACCGGATACGACTGGTGCTTCGGGCCGGTCATCCGCCGCCACCGCCAGCAGTAACCCGCACCCCTCGACCCACCTGAACCCCCAGTACCTCTGGGGGTTTTCGCATTTCAGGAGGCAATCATGGCCATCGCAGTCGGCACCACACGCCAGTCCCTGGCGGACAACTACAAGACCCTCGGCGCCTATGTCTCGGTCCACACCGCCGACCCCGGCAGCACCGGTGCGTCGGAAGCGTCCGGAGGCAGCCCCGCCTACGCGCGCAAGCAGACCACGTGGACCTCCGCGACCGGCGGTGTCGTCAACGGCAGCCAGGTCACCGTCGACCTTCCGGCAGGCACCTACACCCACATCGGAATCTGGTCGGCGGCCTCGGGCGGCACGTTCATCGACAAGTGCGCCATCACCAGCACCACTCTCGGCGCCCAGGGGCAGCTGCTGATCACCCCGACATTCACCCAGAGCTGATGCGCGAAGACCTGCCGGGCCCAGGCCTCGGCAGCAGCGACCCGCCCAGCTCGTTCTGGGTCGCGGACGCTCCGGCGGTGCCGATGTTCGTCGTGCCCGACGACTGGATCCCCGCCGTGCCCGACGGCGTCGTCGCCGTCTTCACCGGCAGCGGTGTCCTGGCGGCGCTGATCACGGTCAAGCCCGGCGTGTGGCCCAAGCTGACCGGACGTGGCGTCCTGCAGGCCGCGACCATCACCAAGGCGTTCACGGCCGCGCAGCTCGTCGGCGGGGGAGCGCTCACCGCGACGGTGGCGTTCCCCGCGCGGCTGTCGGGCACGGGCACGCTGACAGCGACCGCGAGTCACCCCGCCCGATTCACCGGATCCGGCGCACTGTCCGCGGTCATTGTGCCGAAAGCGACTGCCGCGCCTGGGCTCACCGGCAGCGGAGCACTCTCCGCATCCGTGGCCGCGGCGCTGTCGGCCGCCCTGTCGGGTTCGGGCGCTCTGTCGGCGGTCGTGATCGGCGGCTACCCCGCGACACCGGCATTCACCGGCTCCGGCGCACTGTCCGCTGTCGTGGTGCCGAAAGCAACTGCTGCGGCGGCATTCACCGGCTCCGGTGCCCTCGCAGCAGCGCTCGCCACCTACACAGCCGCGGCGGCGCTCACCGGCTCCGGCACACTGTCGGCCGCGATCGCACCAGGTTTCACTCCCTCAGGCATGACGAAGAACGGCGCCCAAACCTGGTCGGACAACGGGACCTGGACGCTGATCCCGGGCTGGACCGCGAACACCGGGACCTATCCAGGGTCGAGTGTGGTCAGCGACAAACTGGTGGTCCAGGGAACCAAAGCCAATGCCACCCTCTCGGCATCGGTTCCGTTCACCGGCGGCATCTTCAACTCCGCCCACCAGATCCGGCTGGTCGATCAGTCCAACAACGTCATCGGCTCCGCCGGCAGCGCGGTCTCCGCCAACTCCGGCACGTGCACGGTCACCGTCAACAACGTGAACCTGTCGGGGATCACCAGCGTGGGCGTGCAGATGTCCGCGGCCGGCACCAACAACGGGTCCGTCACTACAGGGACAGGCACATTCCTGACCATCACCTGACCGGGCGAAGCGGATGGAGCCGGCTACGGCACTGCGGTCAATGTGGCATTCATCAGCCGGACCGCGCCGTCGCTGGGCAGGATTTCGATCACGCTGACGTAGCTGTCGCCGAATCCGCTGTCGCCGCCCAGGAAGTTCTGCGTCTCCGAGCACGGCAGATCGGAGCAGCGGATCACTACGAGTGCGCCGAGCCTTGAGTCTGTCATCTCGATTGTGTACCGGCCCGGCGGGATTGCCGCCTTCGCGCCGCCGGTGGGCGTGCTGCCGACGCTGAACACTCCGTTGCCCGACCACTTCGACTTCCCGGGCGTCGGTGCAGTCGTGGTGGTCGCCTGCGCCACGGTGGTGCGCGGCGGGGTGTAGATCGATGACGGTGAGATGGGCGTGCCACTGTAGTTGGCGGCGACCGCGCGTGCTTGATTGTTGTTCGTGCGGTCGCTATCAGCAGCGGTGCCTATCGCGAAGATGCCGAAGACCACGATGTTCACCAATAGCACGCCACCAACTACGAACCAGGCGATGCGCTTCCTTTGGTTCGGTGGCTTGCTCTCTTCGGGTACATCGCTCATCGTCGCTCCCCTCAAGTCCCCTGCTGATTGCGCGGCTACATCCTGACAGCGCAGGGGTATTCCCGCAATCGGATCCTGTCTATAAACCGCACCGCCCCGCACCAGCAACGTGGGGCGGGGCGGTTTCGGCGTTTTGAGTGGTGCTCAGTCCTCGCCGTTGAGGCGCAGCCGGTCCTCAGCGAGCCGGTGCCGCGGCGCGTCCTTCTCCAACGGATGCGTCGGCCAGTTGTTCGAGGCGCCATCAGGACCGGGTACGCGCTTGTCCACACGATCTCCTTCGCTCTGGTGTTTTCCCTTAATTCCCCGGCGTGTGCCGGGGAAGATCAGTACCGCCTCTGCCTGTAGCGGAGGCGGATTGCGGCGGCCGTGCGCGGCGCGCATACCCCGACCTCGCAGTCGTGGTGGGTGATCACGGCGGCGTCGGGGTGGTCGAACCCGAACTTGGCGTCGAGGTGGTCGCGGTGGAACGGCAGGACGTTGTCGCGGTACTCGTTCACCGGATCACCGTGTTCGGTGTCGCGTGGATGGGCAGCTTCGCCAGCGCGCCGAGCTTGCGGGGGCACGGCGGATCGCAGGAGGCGTGGATGGCGAGGATGCCGCGCGCCCGCGTCTCGGACATGGTCACGGGCGGTTTGGTCTCGCAGTGGTCGTTGATCCAGCTCATCGCGTCACCACCGATTCGCCAACGAAGGACTCGCGGTAGCCGATCACTGGTCGGCCCATTCGCGGATGGCTACGGCGAAACGCATCAGTTGCTGCGGCGACTGACCGGCGTTCGCCCTCGCGACAAGCGCCAGGTAGTGCTGGACGGTGTATGCGAGCCCGTCCGGGCCGACGATCATGGTGCGGCCGTCCAGGCGTTCCTGCCAGGCGGAGACGGCGTCGTTCACCCCATCACCACCGATGCAGGGTTGAAGGCGTCTCGATAGGGCTGTTCGAACATCGATCATCCCTCCGGGTACCGGATGTGACCGGGAATGATCCGCTCTGGCCCGACCACGCTGCACACTGCGGTGATCGCGTCCGCCATCGGTGGAGTTAAATGCCGCTCGTCCGCGATCACCACCGCCGCGGCGCGATGCCTGTGGACCTGGGTGAGTAGCCAGGTCGCGGGGTCTGGTTCGATCTCTTCGCCGGGCGTGAGCATTTCGACCAGCGTGTAGCCGACTCGGTCGACCAGTTCGCGGATCGTCGCTGCGTCGCGCTGTGGGTCTACTGCCAAATTCTTCCGCAGGAACCCGATCGCCTTTGCGGTCATGCCGTCCTCGCTGCTGGGGTGGTTGGTGAGCACCCGACGCCGGGGATCTTCGGGTGGCATCTCCCGGCGCCGGGGCTGTAGGTAGCTTCGCCGCGAGGGCGGTGGCGCTTCGGTGGCGTTTTGGTGGACCAGTGGGGGCGTGGTGGTGCACAGTGGGCCTCAGCCACTACGTCCTGGGAGACAGCATGGTTAGCGTCAGAGAGTGGACTGGCAAGGAAAGCCGCGCCCTGCGCAACGCATTCCGATTGAGCCAGGCGGCTTGGGCACGCAAGTTGGGTGCGAATGAGCGCACCGTCAAGCACTGGGAGGCCGGTCGATCTATTCGCCCGGCGTATCAAGCCGTGCTCGACACGACGCTGTCCATGGCTCCGGAGGAAGTCGTAGCAGCGTTCCGTGCGCGGCTACACCCGACACAGGAGGGCGACGTGGATCGGCGGCAGTTGTTCAAGGTGGGCGCGCTCGGTGCCGGTGGGTTGGCGATGCTCGGTATCGCCGACGCCGATCGGGCGCGCTGGTTGATGTCGGGGGCCGGCCAACCGGACGCCGCAGCTGTTGAGGTGGTGCGCAACACTCTCCACTCGGCGATGCTGCTCGACGACACCCTCGGCTCACCTGCCGCGCAGGGGCTCGTGATCGCTCAGCAGCAACTCACCGAGGCGATGCTGCGTGACTGCATGCCTGCGCTGCGGCCCGCTGTGCTGTCGCTGTATGCCGAATGGACTGGGTTCGCGGGGTGTCTGGCGTGGGACTCCGGCGAGTACGACACCGCCGCGCGGCTGTACAAGCTCGCGCGCGAGACAGCGCACGACGCCGAGGACGCGGACCTCGGCGCGTACATGCTGTGCCACCTGTCCCAGCTCGCCATCTGGCAGCGTCGTCCACGCGTCGCCGTCGATCACGCTGTGGCGGCGCGAAGTTGGGTCGCCCAAAGTGAGGACGCACCGCTTCGCGCGTATGTCGCGATGCGCACAGCCGAGGCCGCCGCGGTTGCCGGGCAGCGGCAGGCGTGCCTCGTGGCGTTGGATGAAGCTGACCAGGCCATCGCGGGGTTGGAGCCCTGCCACCCTTCGCAGTCGCGCGCCTACTTCGTGTCCGAGGCGATGATGCACTCCTACCGCGGCAACTGCTTGTCGATCCTCGGCGAAGCCCGTGACGCCGCAGCGGCGACACGACAGGCGCTGACCCTCATGCAGCCGCAGTACGTGCGCGACCGCGCGATATCGCTGCTCGAGCTGGAGCGGTCACTCATCCAACTCGGCGAAGTAGGCGAGGCCGCGACCGCCGTCGGCGACGCTGCCGACCTCACCGCGCAATGCAAGTCGCCACGCCTGGCCGCTGCGATCCGGGACGGGCGCCGAGTCCTGTCACCGTGGGCTGGCTCACGGCCGGTCCGCGAGCTGGACGCACGCCTCGCGGCTCGGGATATCGTGATGGTATGAGCGCGGAGCGGGAAGCCGAGGTGTTGGCGCAGATCGAGCGCGCCAAGGCCGCCCTCATGGGGACCGGCGAAGTGTTCGCGCGCAGCGAGGGTGGTCGACCCCCCTCGCGATCCGACCGGTTCAAGCAGGCCCGCGACGAAGTGCACGCCGCAGAGCAGGCACGTAATCGCCTGCTCGTCGAACTGGTCGGCGACGACGACGTTGTGCCGGTCGAGCTGGCTCAGCGTCTCGGCCTGACCGGACGTGAGGCCGTGAACATCATCGAGACTGCGCGCACAGGCTCGCCGCGTATGAGGGATTACCTGCTCGGTCAGCAGTAGCGCTGGTCAGTACCGGTCGTCCACGTCTGGCGGGGGAGGCCGATACTCTTCGCCTGCGGTGGCGGCCTCCAGCGCATCGAGCACTCGCGCGAGCACGATGCCGCTCGCCTCCCCGCGCTGGAAGGCGACGCTCGGCAGCTCCAAGATGTTCACTACGGCAGTGATGTCGTCGAGTGCTGGCGCGGGGAGCAGCCGGTCGGCCAGGTGGCGGGCGATCTCGTCGGGAGTGACCGGTCGGCCGGCGGAATTGATCGCGTCGACGACGGCGCGCAGTAGAGCTTGCTGCTCGCCGGTCATCAGTGCCTCGTCATCAGGTTCGGTCGTCACCGTGTACACGTTCCTCGTCATGCGATTCGCTACTGCGGCCGGGCCACTCGGCGAGGAACTCGCTCCACATCCGGGTGGCATCTTCCCGGTGCGTGCCGCCCAGCGGCGGTTCGGGATTCGGCGCAGGACGCAACTCATGTGTCATGAATGTTCTGACGCACCATGTACCGCATCGGTTCCATGCAGTCACACAGCAACCCTCTGAGCTGGGGTTATATGCCCGATTCCGTTGCGACTCTTCGGATGTGCATTGGGTACAGGTTAGGGTACAGTGCCCTACTCGCCCGCCGGTCTCAAAACAAAACCCGCCCTGATCAGGACGGGTTTTGTGGTGGAGCCGATGACGGGAATCGAACCCGCGCTGTCTGCTTGGGAAGCAGAAGTTCTACCATTGAACTACATCGGCAGAGGCAAAAGTGCCAATCGAGACTGTAGCAGAAGCCGCGCTCAGGGTGGGAAAAGCGCAGCTTGTACCGGTGGCAGAAGTCAGGGCATTGGTCGTCGGCCTTATCGCACTGTTCGCTATGCCCGCCGGTAGTTCGAGGAAGCACTCGCATCGTCCGGCCGTCTGGTGTCGAGTTCCCGTCGATTGGCCGATGTACCCCGGTCGGCGCGTACCAAGTACCGGTACAAGCTCAGGCAGAGGATGAGCCACAGCGCCCCGAAGCACCAACCGCCGAGGACGTCCGTCGCCCAGTGGACGCCGAGGTAGATCCGCGACAGGCCGACCGCGATGACGAAGAGCGCGGCGGCGATCGCGGTCCAGGCGCGCAGGGCGGGGCCGTGTATGCCGGGGAGCGCGACCGCGAGGACGATGCCGACCACGACGAACGAGCCCATGCTGTGCCCGGAGGGGTACGCCTGGTTGGACACACTGATCAGGTGTTCTTCGAGGGGTGGGCGGTCTCGGTCGGTGAGTTTCTTGCCGCCTCGGACCAGTAGGCCGCCGCCGAGCCCGGTGATCGCGACGAGCGCTGCCGCCGTCCAGCGCCGCCGCCAGGACAGGACCAGGCAGGTGGCGGTGGCCAGGGCGGTCATGGCGAGCGTGCCGCCCAGCAGGCTGACCGTCACCGCGACCGGTGTCAGCGTGCCGTTGCGGTGCGTGACGGCCCAATCGGTGATGCCGCGATCGAACCCGCCGGGACCGTGATTCCCGACCACGCCCGCCGTGAGAGCCGCGGCGCACACCACCAGCAACGCGGTGAGCACCCCGATGATGCCGCTAATGCGAGGGGAGGTCACTCCTCCACGTTGCCACCTCCGACGCTCGAAGGTAACCGGCTCCTTCCCAGCTGGCATGACACCGCCGCGGCCGAAGCGCGTCAGAACTTGCTGTAGCCGCCGTCGATCAGCAGAGTGTCGCCGGTGTGGTACGCGCTGGTGGGGCTGGCGAGGTAGACGGCGACGGATTCGAAATCGCTCGGCAGGCCCCAGCGGCGGACCGGGATCCTCGGGTGGACGCGTTCGCGGAAACGGTCCCACGCGAAGGCCCCTTCGGTCATCGGCGTCTCGACCCAGCCGGGCAGCACGGAGTTCGCACGGATGCCGTGCTTGGCCAGCTCCACCGCGATCGAGTTGACCATGGCGATCAACCCCGCCTTGCTGGCCGCATAGGACTGCCCGCGCGGAACGCCCTGGTGGGCGGCCAAACTCGCGGTGGCGACCAGACTGCCACCCTCGCCCTGGGCGAGCATTGCTTTCGCCGCTTCACGCAGCGTCACGAACGCGGCGTCGAGATTGAGAGAGGTGATTCGGCGGAATTCCGTGAGATCGGTATCCACGAACGGAATGAATCCCTGGCTCACACCGGCGTTCACGAAGCAGGAGTCGATGCGGCCGAGTTCGGCGGCCGCGTGGCCGATGGTGTCGATCACCTGCTGCTCCTCGCCGACGTCGCAGCTCAGCGCGAGCACGCGCCCGCCGAACGCGCGCAATTCGGCGGCGGCAGCCTCGTTGCGTTCGGCGTTGCGGCCGACGACGCAGACATCGGCCCCGGCCCGTGCGAGACCCCGGGCGAATCCGAGACCGATGCCGGAGTTGCCTCCGGTGACGACGGCGACGTGGCCGGTCAGGTCGAACAGCGAGCCCTCGGACATGGTTCATCCCTTCGATCGCGGGCGGCGCCGCCCGAATGAATGCGAGGATATCGTTCTCTCCATATCACTGTGCGGCTGAGGAGCCCCGGCGAGCAGGCGCTACGCTCGTCGCGTGCTGCTTTCCGATCGTGACATCCGCGCGGAGATCGCCGCTGGGCGTCTCGGCGTCGAGCCGCTGCTGGAGAACCTGATCCAGCCGTCGAGCATCGACGTGCGCCTGGACCGGATGTTCCGGGTGTTCAACAACACCCGCTACACCCACATCGATCCGGCGCAGCGGCAGGACGAACTCACCAGCCTGGTCGAGCCGGGCGAGGGCGAGCCGTTCGTGCTGCATCCCGGCGAATTCGTGCTCGGCTCCACCCTCGAGGTGTGCACGCTGCCGGACGATCTGGCCGGACGGTTGGAGGGCAAGTCCAGCCTGGGCCGATTGGGTCTGCTGACCCACTCGACCGCCGGCTTCATCGATCCCGGGTTCAGCGGGCACATCACGCTGGAGCTGTCCAACGTGGCGAATCTGCCGATCACGCTGTGGCCCGGCATGAAGATCGGTCAGCTGTGCCTGCTCAGGCTGACCAGCCCGGCCGAGCACCCGTACGGCAGTGCCGTGGCGGGCTCGAAGTACCAGGGCCAGCGCGGACCGACTCCGTCGCGGTCCTACCTGAACTTCCCGATTCCGGCCGCCGCGATCGACGCCGCCGAAGCACGCTGACCGGGGCCGAGTCCGCTTCGTCGACTGTGGGGGAGAAGCGGACCCGGCGGACGGCGGCGGGGAACCGACCGCGGAGGTGATCAGTCCCCGCCGCCCGCTCCCACCGCGAGCGCCGTTGTGAGGATGACGGACAGCGGTGGGAGCGTGTCACCGCGGCTCGGCGGGCTGACCCAGAAGCACCCTTCCCGGGTCCAGCGGCCGAGGCCGGTCGGCAACATCACGGCGCTGCCGACGGCGGGCAGGCCGATATCCAGCCGATTGAGCACCTCGAGCACCTGCGGTCCCGGTCGGCTGTCGGGCTCGGCGAGGAAACTCCATCGGATCTGCCTGGCCAACATGGGACCCCTCGTTCCCTGCTGTTCCAGTGCGGCGCGCACCTTCTCGGCACGCGCGGTCGGCAGGTGGACGACGCAAACGCGTCCGGTGATCGGCAGCATGGCGAAACCGCCCCGCTCGGTGACCGGCAGTCCGAACTCGTGCCGATAGAACGCCACCCAATCGTCCACGGTCCTGAGTTTCTCGACATTCACGGCGAACTCCTTGCCTTCCGACTCAATGGTCCCGGCCCGCCGCGCGATTCGGCATCGCCCGCTCACCCGCCTTGCGCTGCCCTTCCGCTGCCTTTGATACGGGCCGTATTTCACCTGTGGCCGCGCTCACAAACCGCTCGTACTCTGGAAGGAGTTCGTTCGGAAGGGATGACACCGTGGTCACGCATTGGTCAGGCAAAGAGGCCCGTGCCCTTCGCGATGCCAAGCGGATGAGCATCAGGGAATTCGCCGCCCATTTGGGTGTGCACGAACGCTTGGTGTCGAAGTGGGAAGCCGGGGGCGTCCGGGTTCATCCACGACCGATCAACCAAGCCGCTCTGGATACCTCACTGGCCAGGTCCGACGATGTGGTGCGGGCGCGGTTCGCGGCATTGATCGATAAGCCCGCGATCGATCGAACCGTCCCGCCGGGATTCGATGCGCGTGCCGACGCCTCGGCGCGCGTTCATTATTCGAGCGACGCGGACCTTTTGGCTCTCATAGACGCCGGTGCGATGAGAGGTGCTGCGTTGGCAGCGATTTCGGAGAGGGATCTGATCATGGCGGCTGCCCACGAGGCCAGCGAGCACGCCGGCAAGGCCGAGAGCACCAATGTCGGTGCGAGCACTTTGGACCAGCTCGACGCGGATGTCGTGCGCATCGCGAACGACTACGTGCGCATTCCGCCGGTGCCGATGATGGTGGAAATGGTGCGGGTGCGGCGCCGGGTGTATCGGTTGCTGGAAGGCCATCAGCGGCCCGCCGATACCGGTCATCTGTATCTTTTGGCGGGCACCCTCTCGGGCCTGCTCGCCAACGCCAGCACCGATCTCGGCTACTACGACGCGGCGGGCGAGCAGGTCCGGGCCGCATGGGCCTACGCGGAGTTGTGCGGGCACAACGGGCTTCGGGCCTGGACCCGCGGCATGCACGCGCTGATCGAGTACTGGTCGCAGCGGCCGCGCCGGGCGGTCCAGCTCGCCCAGAGCGGGCAGGAGTTCGCGGAATCCGCGACCGCGCAGGTGCGACTGCTCAATATCGAGGCGCGCATCTGGTCGGCGCTTGGCAGCGCCGCCGACACCGATCGCTGCGTGCGGGCGGCCGACGACGCGCGCGAGATCGCCGCGACCGACACGCTGCACGACGAGGTGGGCGGCGTCTTCGGGTTCAACGAGGCCAAGGCCAACTACTACGCTGGCGCCACCTACATCCACCTCGGTCAGGCGGAGCCCGCGCTCGGCGCCACCCAGCGGGCCATCGAACTCTATTCGAACGGCCCGTCCGAACAGCGTTCCTACGGCGCGGAGGCGCTTGCCAGGGTCGACTGCGCGGCTGCCCACCTGATCAACGGCAGCCTGGACGGCGCGGCCGAGGCGCTGCAGCCGGTGCTCGGCCTCGACGAGGCCAAGCGCATCGCGCAGCTCGAGGAGCGGTTGACCGGTGTGCGCAGGCGGATCGCGGCTCCGGCTTTCCGCGACTCGGTCGAGGCGCGCAGGCTGGACGAGCGGATCGAGGAATTCTGCGGGTCGACGGCGGCCAAGGGGATCCCGCCCGGCGCGGCCCATTGAGTGACGCGTCACACCCGGCGGGGCCGCGGCCGCCGTCGTGGGCGTGGCGGCCCGTGGAGAGCTCGGACAGGCGGTTTATCCAGTTGCGACGGATGGCACCATGGGACGGGTGAGTCCTCAGCATCCGCACCATCCCCCGCGTGTTCTGGAGCAGTCCACGAAGCTGCAGAACGTCGTCTACGAGATCCGTGGACCGGTACACGCGCACGCGGCACGGCTGGAGGCCGAGGGCCACCGCATCCTCAAACTGAATATCGGCAACCCCGCCCCGTTCGGGTTCGAGGCGCCCGACGTGATCATGCGCGACATCATCGCGGCGCTGCCGTATGCCCAGGGCTACTCCGAATCCAAAGGCATCCTCTCCGCGCGGCGCGCGATCGTGACCCGCTACGAACTCGTGCCCGGCTTCCCCGAGCTGGACGTGGACGGCGTCTACCTCGGCAACGGCGTATCCGAGCTGATCACCATCACCATGCAGGCCCTGCTGGACAACGGCGACGAGGTGCTGATCCCGGCGCCGGACTACCCGCTGTGGACCGCCATGACCAGCCTGGCGG
Organism: Nocardia sichangensis; assembly: GCF_047200615.1. NCBI lineage: Bacteria > Bacillati > Actinomycetota > Actinomycetes > Mycobacteriales > Nocardiaceae > Nocardia > Nocardia sichangensis. The sequence continues at coordinate 315,773 of NZ_JBJZOK010000001.1, read as the reverse complement.
GCGGCACGCCGGTGCACTACCTGTGTGACGAGGCCAACGGCTGGCAGCCCGATATCGCCGACATCGAATCGAAGATCACCGACAAGACCAAAGCGCTGCTGGTGATCAACCCGAACAACCCCACCGGCGCGGTGTACTCCGCCGAAGTGCTCCAGCAGATCGCCGACCTGGCTCGCAAGCATCAGCTGTTGCTGCTCGCCGACGAGATCTACGACAAGATCCTCTACGACGACGCCAAGCACATCTCGCTGGCCACCGTGGCGCCCGACCTGCTGTGCCTGACCTTCAACGGGCTGTCCAAGGCCTACCGGGTCGCGGGTTACCGGTCGGGTTGGCTGGCGATCACGGGCCCGAAGGAGCACGCGGCCGGGTTCCTGGAGGGCATCGACCTGCTCGCCTCCTCGCGGTTGTGTCCGAACGTGCCCGCGCAGCACGCGATTCAGGTCGCGCTCGGCGGTCATCAGAGCATCGAGGACCTGATCCTGCCCGGCGGGCGGCTGCTCGAACAGCGCGACGTCGCCTGGGAGCGGTTGAACATGATCCCCGGCGTGTCGTGCGTGAAGCCGAAGGGCGCGCTCTACGCGTTCCCGAAGCTGGATCCGAATGTGTACGAGATCCACGACGACTCCAAGCTGATCCTGGATCTGCTGCTGCAGGAGAAGATCCTGATGGTGCAGGGCACCGGCTTCAACTGGCCGCGCCACGACCACCTGCGGATCGTCACACTGCCCTGGGCCCGCGATCTCGCGGTCGCGATCGAACGCTTCGGCAACTTCCTGTCCAGCTATCGCCAGTAGCGGGAAGCCCGGAGCTGGACAATATAATCGCCCCGCTTCTGGCCCGGAAACAAACTCGATGTACGGATACCCGTCGGATTTGGCGACTAGCTAGCGCAAAAGAAGTACTTTTGTGTACAGTGGTCCTCGGCACTCAGAGTGCCCGGTCGGATTGCCTACCCCCCCTGGGCATATCCGACCTCGGGTTAGGCCGCCTACCCCCCTGGGCCGCCTGCCCTGCGGGCGGCGGAGACATCCCCCTGCTCTCCGCCGCCCCCCTCTAACTCCTTTTTTCCCGTGATCGGTTCACATCAACCGCGTCTCCGCTGTGTTAGGTAACCGCCGCGACGGTCTTGAAAATGAAATCCTTTAGGCTCGCTCCGGGCGCAAACACATCGGACAGAGGAGCGCGGTGAGCGACCACCACCATCACCACGATCATTCGGGACCGATCGCGATCGGCGCGACCGCGGCGCGCGTGGTCATCGGGCTGCTCACCGCCATCGGGATCGTCGTCGTCATCGGCGCGATCGCGCTGTGGCCGAGCAAGCAGCACATCGATATCCCGCTGCCGATGCAGAACGCGGGCGGCGGCGCGGTACAGACCGAGGCGGGCACCGTAGTGCTGCAGGACATCGGGCCGTGCGGCAGCTCTTCACTGGGCAAGGTCTTCGTCGACAAGCCCGAACCGCCGCGCAACAACGCCTACACCTGCCAGCGCAGCCTGATCTCGATCGAATCCGGACCGCACAAGGGCAACCGCACGCTGCTGGAAATCGCACCGGGCCCAGGGCAACCCGACCTGCACGCCGGTGACGAACTGCGGCTGGTCCGCCAGACCGATCCCAGCGGGACGCCGCTGTACTCGTTCGAGGACTACTCGCGCGGGCTGCCGCTCACGCTGATCGTGGTGGCTTTCGTCGTGGTGATCATCGCGGTGGCGCGCTGGCGTGGCGTCCGCGCGCTGCTGGGCCTGGTGTTCGCCTTCGCCGTCCTGGTGCTGTTCCTGCTGCCCGCCCTGCTGGACGGCAAACCGGCGATCCCGGTCGCCTTGGTCGCGGGCGCCCTGATCCTGTACGCGGTGCTGTATCTGGCGCACGGGGTGAACCTGCGCACCAGTTCGGCGCTGCTCGGCACGCTGACCTCGATGTTGCTCGCCGCCGCGTTGTCCTGGCTCACCATCGAGATGACCCATCTCACCGGCCTTTCCGAAGAGCAGAACACGAACGTCGCGACCTACATCGAGCACGTCAGTATCACCGGATTGCTGCTGGCCGGATTCATCATCGGTTCGCTCGGTGTGCTCAACGACGTCACCATCACCCAGGCGTCCGCCGCGTTCGAGCTGGCCGCCATCGACCGGTCGGCCTCCCGGCGCGAGGTTTTCGCCGCCGCCATGCGCGTGGGGCGCGACCACATCGCCAGTACCGTCTACACGCTGGTGCTCGCCTACGCCGGTGGGGCGCTGCCGCTGTTGCTGCTGTTCAGCGTGGCGGGGCGGTCCATCCGCGACGTGCTGACCGGTGACGCCGTTGCCATCGAGATCGCGCGCTCGGCGGTCGGCGGTATCGCGCTGGCGCTCTCGGTGCCGTTGACCACCGGCATCGCTGTGCTGCTGGCCCGCCCGTTCACGACCAAGGAACCAACCCCCGCGCCGCGCCCGCGTCGCGCACGGCACGCGAGGGTCTGAACTCCCCTCGTTTCCCGTCTCGTCAGGAGTTGTGCGGCGCGGCCGCCCGGCTCAGCGCTGCGGCGGCGGAGGGAAGGGGAAGACCTCCGGCGGGATCGTGGGAACCACGATCGGCGGAAGGCCCGGCACGACGATGGTGTTCGGGCCGGGTGTCGGCGGCGCCTCGCTGGTGGTCTGCCTCCGGTTCGGCGGCGGCGCGGCGAGCGACTCGTGCGCGGGCGATTCCGTGGTGCCCGGCGCGACCGCAATCTGCGGGTCCAAGCTGGTCGTGCGCGGTGTGGTGGTGGGCGACAGCGACGGTGATCCTTCGCTGGTGTGTGAATCCCGTTCCAGCACCTGCGGTCCGTAACCGAGGCCGAGCCCGATCGCGGCGACCACGGCCAGCGCGCTGACGGTCAGCACCGCACCGCTGATCTCACGCTTGCCGCGCTGGGTCGGAGCCGACAACCATGCGGGTGACAGCTCGTCGTCCAGCGTGGCGCCCGCCGTCGGCGTTTCCTTGCGGACCGGTCTGGCCAGCAGCGCGGCGCCGCGAGCCATCACGGTCTCCGGGCTGTCCGGCACGATGACGGGCACGCCCATCCAGCGTTCGAGCACCTTGGCCACCAACGGGATCCGGGCGCAACCGCCGATCGCGAGCACGCCGTGCACCGGGCGGTCCGAGCGCACGATCACGTCGCGCGCCATGCGCGCCGACGACTCGATGGCCAGCATGATCAGCGATTCGAAGTTCTCCTGCGCGAGCAGCACCAAACCCTGCTCGCTCGGCAGCGCCACCGCGGTGTTGGTGGTGAGCTGCTCTTTGGCCTCGCGGCACAGCGCGTCCAGCGCGGCCAGGCCCGCGGCGTTCGGCGGGTGCGCGATTCGCCCCGAGGCGATCTGCTGCTCCCGGATCAACGAGTCGAGATAGTCGCCGCTGATGTCGCTGGTGCGCTCGCTGTGCCGGACCTCACGGGTCTGCGTGTCGACCACGCTTACCGTCAGGCCCGAACTGCCCAGGTCGTAGACGACCAGCGAGGAGATACCCCGGATATCGCCGGTGGCCTGGGCGAACTCGAGTGCGGCCGCGATCTCGGGCACGAGTTCGTAATTGGTCAGCTGCTGACGCGCCATGGCGGCGCGAATGGCGCGGGCGTGCTGCTCACTGCGGTAGGCGATGGCGGTGGCGCCGATACCCGGCGTGGCCTCCAGGGTGACTCCGATGGCCTCTGCCGCCAACTCTTCCATGCTTTGGTCGACGACCGGAATGGTCTGCAGATCGAAGGAATGCGGGGAGACATGCCCGTGGGGGTTTCCGGCGTGTGGTCGCGCCATACGGACAGCGCCGGCCCCCACCGAAACTCCCAGTACCGAACTCATCAGCTGCCCATCTCGTTTCACACTTCACGACATGCGAGCCTGCGCCGTCCGTCGGCGGAGACCCGCTGGACGGACCCTACCGTCGGCGATCAGCTGTGCTTAAGGCAGGACTGGTCGTCTGTCTGGCAGTAGCCCGCCTCGCTCCGCAACTCTACGGTGTACCGAGTCCCGCGTACACCCATCCGGCTGCTCTCCAGGTGGCACGATTGAGACAGTTCCGGCCGTCGATGATCGAGCGGGCACGCACCACCCGGTCCAGGTCTTGCGGGCGCAGCGCGGTGAATTCGTCCCACTCGGTGAGCACGAGCACCACGTCGGCGCGTTCGCACGCCTCGGTGACCGAGGTCGCGTAGTTCAGGGTGGGGAACACCCGGCGCGAATTCTCCAGCGCCTTGGGATCGTAGACGGTCACCACGGCGCCGTGCAGCTGGATCATGCCCGCCACGTTCAACGCGGGCGAGTCGCGGACGTCGTCGGATTCCGGTTTGAAAGCCGCGCCGAGTACCGCCACGTTGGCCCCGAGCAGTGAGCCGCCGCAGGCGCGGGCGGCCATGTCGACCACCTTGGTCCGTCGGCGCATATTGATGTTGTCCACCTCGCGCAGGAAGGCGACGGCGTGGTCGGCGCCGAGTTCGCCGGAGCGGGCCATGAACGCCCGGATGTCCTTCGGCAGACATCCGCCGCCGAAACCCAGTCCGGCGTTGAGGAACCGACGGCCGATGCGCGCGTCGTAGCCGAGGACGTCGGCCAGCATGGTCACGTCGGCGCCGGTCGCTTCGCAGACCTCCGACACCGCGTTGATGAACGAGATCTTCGTCGCCAGAAAGGCGTTCGCCGAGACCTTCACCAATTCCGCTGTGGCCAGGTCGGTGAGCAGGAACGGGACCTCGGCGGCGATGAGGTCGGCGTAGATCTCGCGCACCAGATCCTCGACCCACCCGGCGGCGGCGCGCTCCCGGTCGACTCCGAGGACCAATCGGTCCGGCCGCAGGGTGTCCTTGACCGCGAAGCCTTCTCGGAGGAATTCCGGATTCCACGCCACCTCGACGTCGGTGGAACTCAGCGCGCGAGCGCGGGCTCCCAGCGCGTCCGCCGTGCCGACCGGAACCGTCGACTTGCCGATGATCACCGAGGGACGTTCCAGTAGCGGGGCGAGGGTATCCACCACCGCGTGCACGTATTTCAAGTCGGCGGCGTACTCACCCTTCTTCTGCGGCGTGCCCACACCGAGGAAATGCACATCGGCGTGTGCGGCCGCCTCGGCGTAGGAGGTGGTGAACCGCAGTCGGCCCGCATCGAGGTTGCGACGAAGCACATCCTCCAGGCCCGGTTCGTAGAACGGCACCACTCCGTCGGACAGCTTCGCGACCTTGCCCGGGTCCACGTCCACTCCGATGACGTCGTGCCCGAGTTCGGCCATGCACGCCGCGTGCGTGGCCCCGAGATACCCGGTTCCGAAGACTGTGCATCGCATGATCGATTGGTAAGCCCCGCCGATGGCCACGCCACGTCAGCGAGGCAAGGGTCCGGGCAACAGCAGGTGTACATGCGGCGACATCGCTGATCCGGACGCCGTGACCTGGCGTGATGCTCGCGCGGCACCCGGCTAGCATCGGCCTGTGCGACGTCGTCGGTTGGCCTGGACCGGGCTCTGTGCCGGTCTGGTGGTAGTGGTCGCCGCGGTGGCGCTGTGGCCGGTCTACGTGCGTCCGCGGATCGATCCGCCCGCGCGGGCGGACGCCGTTCTCGTGCTCGGCGGTGCGCACGACGGACGCGAACAGCTGGGCCTGCGCTTGGCGCGTGAGGGATTCGCGCCACGGGTGGTGTTCTCCAATCCCTATGAGAACAGCGCCATGCTGAACCGCATCTGTCACGGCGGCTACAGCTTCGAGGTGCAGTGCTTCGACCCGTCTCCCCGCACCACCCGCGGCGAGGGCCGCGAACTCGCCCGCCTCGCCCGCGCCCACAATTGGCACCGGGTCATCGTCGTCACCTTCACCCCCCATATCTCTCGAGCCCGCTACGTCTTGCAAAGGTGCTGGGACGGAGAACTCCTCTTCATCGATCCCGAACCCGCCCTCTCCATCCCCCGCTGGGCCTACGACTACGTCTACCAATCGGTGGGCTACCTGAAGGCCTTCTTCGAGGACTGCTGAAGCACTCGGGAGTGCCGGTCGCACCAGGTTGAGGATGTGCTGGCATATGACTTCAGTTTGACTCGGTGAAAGAGGCGGCCGTACATTCTGTCGCGTGGTGGCGGGATGGTCGCCAGGGAAGCAACGGTGCACACCCTCCGGGAGGGCAGATGGATTACGACTGGTCAGCGGAGGATCTGGCGTTTCGGGACGAGGTGCGCGGATTCCTCGACGCGAAGCTGACGCCGGAGTTGCGGCGGGCCGGGCGCTTGGCGACGAGCGTGTATCCCGACCACGAGGCGAGCACGGAATGGCAGCGCATCCTGCACGAGCGCGGCTGGGCGGCGCCCGCCTGGCCGGTGGAACACGGCGGATGCGACTGGAGCCTGACCCAGCACTACATCTTCCAGCGGGAATCGGCGCTGGCCGGCGCACCCGCGCTGTCGCCGATGGGCATCAGGATGGTGGCCCCGGCCATCATCGCGTTCGGCACCCCGGAACAGAAGGCGTTCTATCTGCCGCGCATCCTCACCGGCGAGGTCTTCTTCTGCCAGGGCTACTCCGAGCCCGAGGCCGGATCGGACCTGGCCGCGCTGGCCATGGCCGCCGTCGACGACGGCGAGGACTTCGTATGCACCGGCAGCAAGATCTGGACCACCCACGCCACCGAGGCGAACTGGATCTTCTGCCTCGTGCGCACCTCGCGCACGGGTAAGAAACAACAGGGCATCACGTTCCTGCTGATCGACATGACCGCGCCGGGCATCGAGATCCGGCCGCTGGTGATGACCTCGGGCGAGCAGGTGCAGAACCAGGTCTTCTTCGACAGCGTGCGAGTGCCGAAGACCAATGTGCTCGGCCGGATCGATGACGGGTGGACCGTCGCGAAGTACCTGCTGGTGCACGAGCGGGGCGGAGCGGCCGCGCCGTGGCTGCAGGTCATGGCCCAGGACATCGCCGCCGAAGCGGCGCGGCAGCCCGGCCCGGACGGCAACCCGCTGATCGACGACCGCGCGTTCGCGGCGAAGCTGGCGGACTTGCGGATCCGCACCGAGGTGCTCGAAATCCTGGAATACCGCACGATTTCCGCGATGGCGCAGGGGAAGAACCCGGGCCCGGCGTCCTCCATCCTGAAGATCCTCGGCACCGAACTCAGCCAGAAGCTTACCGAGCTGGCGCTGGAGGCCGCGGGCCCGCGCGGTCGCGTCTACCAGCCGCACGCCACCAAGCCGGGTGGCCCGATCGCCCAGTTCACGCCGCCCGCCGACGGCTACCGCAGCGGCGCGGACTGGCAGGCCGTCGCGCCGCTGAAGTACTTCAACGACCGAGCGGGCTCGATCTACGCGGGCAGCAACGAGATTCAGCGAAACATCCTCGCCAAAGCAGCATTGGGACTCTGATGGACTTCACGCTTACCGACGAGCAGGAAATGCTCCGCTCCGCGATCGCCGGATATCTCGGCGCCCGCTACGACCTGGAGAAGAGCCGCGCGTCGGCGAAATCGGAGACGGGCTGGCAGCCCGCGATCTGGCGCGGATTCGCCGACGAACTCGGCATCCTCGGCGCGACCCTGCCCGAGCGGGTGGACGGCACCGGCGGCGGCCCCGTCGAACTCATGGTGATCGCCGAGGAACTCGGCCGTGCACTGGTGGTCGAGCCGTTCGTGGACACGGTCGTGCTCGGCGCCGGTCTGCTCGAGCGTTCCGGTGGCGAGCAGGCCGACGCCGTGCTGCGCCGGATCGTGTCCGGTGACGCGCGCATCGCGTTCGCCGCGCTGGAACCGTCATCGGGACACGCTTTGCACGACGTGTCGACCACCGCCCGCCGCGACGGCGACACCTGGGTGCTCGACGGCGCGAAGACCGTGGTGACCAGCGCACCGCTGGCCACCGACCTGGTGATCACCGCGCGCACATCCGGCGAACGACGCGACGAGGCAGGTATCTCGCTGTTCCGGCTCGAATTCGACGCGAGCGCTCCGCCCGCCGGAGTCGAGGTGCACGCCTACCGCACCATCGACGACCGGACCGCCGCCGATCTCGTGTTCACCGGCTTGCGTCTGCCCTCCGACGCGCTGCTCGGCACGGAGTCCGACGGCTGGACGGTCATCGAGCCGACCATCGCGGAAGCGACCGCGGCGATCTGCGCCGAGGCGGTCGGCTGCATGCGCAAAGTGCTCGCCGACACCATCGACTACGCCAAGCAGCGCGAGCAGTTCGGCCAGCCGATCGGCAGCTTCCAGGTGCTGCAACATCGCATGGTCGACATGTACATCGAACTCGAGCAGGCCATCGCGGCGGTCCACCTGGTCGTCCATTCCCTGCGCGCCTCCGCAGGCGACCGGGCCCGCGCCGTCTCGGCGGCGAAGGTCACCGTCGCCAGGGCGGCGCGGTTCATCGGGCAGAACGCCGTGCAACTCCACGGCGCGATGGGCATGACCGAAGAGCTGGCCATCGGCCACTACTTCAAGCGCCTCACCGTGATCGAGCACGAATTCGGCTCCACCGACGAACATCTCGCTCGCTACGCGGCACTGACCAGGCCGTAGTTCGAGTCTCCGGCCGGGACCCGCAACCCCGGCCGGACCGGTCGGGCGGGTTCTGGGCCGTTTCACCGCTTTGGCTTGCTCCTAGCGCCTACCTGCTCCTGATGTGACTCGGCCGGGTCCGTTCCCGGACCCGGCCGATGTCGGTATGGAGTTGTTGTGGGCTCAGCTCTTGCGGCCCGGCGCTTTCGCACCGGCCTTGAAGCCGAGACCGCCGGGCTTGGCGCTGGGCGGCGCGACTTCGGGTGCGCCGTTGCCGCTCGCACCGTTGGTCTGCTCCGGTTCGGCGGCGGGTTCGGGCTTTGCCGCAGGGGCTTCCGCGGCGGGGGCCTGCTCCACCGGAGCCGGCTCGGTGGGAGCCGCATCCTTCGGGGCCGGTGCCGGGGTTGCCTTGCCGGGGGCCTTGGGGCCGGGCCGCTTGAAGCCCGACTTCATGGCCAGACCCTTGGCGGGCACCGTGGGCTTGGTCTCGGTCGGCGCGGCTGCGGTCGTGGCTTCGGCCGGTTCCGTAGCCGTCTCGACGGCCGTTGCCTCGGCTGCCGGGGCCTTCGCGCCGGGAGCCTTGGCCGCGCCCTTCATGGTGAGACCACCACCGGGCGCCTTCGCGCCGCCCTTCATGCCCAATCCCTTGGCCGGCTTGGCCGCGGGGGCTTCGGTCGCGGGAGCCTCGGCCGGGGCTTCGGCGGCGGGCGCCGCAGCGGCCTTGGCGCCGGGTGCCTTGGCTCCGCCCTTCATCCCCAGACCACCGGGCGCCTTCGCGGGGCCCTTCATGGCAAGACCCTTGACCGGAGCGGCAGGCGCCGACGTGGCCTCGGCCTCCGCCGTTTCCGCGGCGGGGGCCTTGGCGCCGGGCGCCTTGGCCGCACCCTTCATGCCGAGTCCGCCACCGGGTGCCTTGGCCGGGCCCTTCATGGCGAGACCGCCGCCACCGGGCGCTTTCGCCGGGCCCTTCATGGCCAGACCGCCGCCGGTCGGCGCGGCCTTGGCGGGAGCTTCGGCGGCCGGGGCGGGTTCGGGCTCCGGCTCCGGTTCGGGCTCCACCTCGGGCGCCTTCGGCTCCTGGATGACGGTCAGGTTCTCGGTCAGCACCGCGGGCTCGACGCGCTCGATGGCGTCCAGCATCAGCTGGGCGACGTCCACCACCTCGACGCCTTCGCCCTCACCCTTCTCCTGGCGCGCGGTGACGCCGTCGGTCAGCATCACGCGGCAGAACGGGCAGCCGGTCGCGATCTTCGCGGGCGAGGTGGTCAGCGCCTCGTCCACGCGGTCGATGTTGACGCGCTTGCCGAGCTGCTCCTCCATCCACATCCGGGCGCCACCGGCGCCACAGCACATGGATCGCTCGCCGTGCCGGGGCATCTCGACCAGGTTGGAGCCGGACGCGGCCATCAGCTCACGCGGCGCGTTGTAGATCTTGTTGTGCCGACCCAGGTAGCAAGGGTCGTGGTAGGTGACGTTCTGCGACACCGAGGCCACCGGGACCAGCTGCTTCTGCCGCACCAGGCGGTTGAGCAGCTGAGTGTGGTGCACGACCTCGTAGTTGCCCCCGACCTGCGGGTACTCGTTGTTCAGCGCGTTGAAGCAGTGCGCACAGGTGACGACGATCTTCTTCTTGCGATCCTCGACGCCCTCGAACACCGAGTTCAGCAGCTCGATGTTCTGCTGGGCCAGCTGCTGGAACAGGAACTCGTTACCCGCGCGGCGAGCGGAGTCGCCGGTGCAGGTCTCCTCCGCGCCGAGCACCATGAATCTCACGCCCGCGGTGGCCAGCAGTTCGGCGACCGCCTTGGTGGTCTTCTTGGCGCGGTCCTCGTAGGCGCCCGCGCAGCCGACCCAGAACAGGTACTCGTAGCCGTCGAAGCTGTCGGCGTCCTGGCCGAAGACCGGGATCTGGAAATCGAGCTCGTTGATCCAGTTGAGCCGGTCCTTGGCGTTCTGGCCCCAGGGGTTGCCCTTGTTCTCCAGGTTCTTGAACAGGCCCGCGAGCTCGGACGGGAACTCGGACTCGATCAGCACCTGATAGCGGCGCATGTCGATGATGTGGTCGACGTGCTCGATGTCCACCGGGCACTGCTCGACGCACGCGCCGCAGGTGGTGCAGCTCCACAGCACCTCGGGATCGATGATGCCGCCCACGTCCTCGCCGCCGACCAGCGGCCGCTCGGCCTCGGCCTTGGCGGCCTCCGAGATCTTGGCGAGCTTCGCTTCGTTCGGGTTGCCCTCGGCGTCGACCAGGCCGACCTCGTCGCCACCCATGTCCTTGCGGCCACCGGCCAGCAGGTAGGGGGCCTTGGCGTACCCGTGGTCGCGCAGCGACATGATCAGCAGCTTCGGCGACAGCGGCTTGCCGGTGTTCCAGGCGGGGCACTGCGACTGGCAGCGACCGCACTCGGTGCAGGTGGTGAAGTCCAGCCAGCCCTTCCAGGAGAAGTCCTCGATCCGGCCCGCGCCGAAGGTGTCGGTGTCGGGGTCGGCGGTCTCCATGTCGACCGGCTTGCCCTTCGACATCATCGGCTTGGCCGGGCCCAGCGCGACGCCGCCGTCGTCCTCACGCTTGAAGTAGATGTTGAAGAACGCGGAGAACCGGTGCCAGGCCACGCCCCAGGTGACATTGCGGCCGACGTAGTACAGGAACGCCATGCCGGACATCAGCTTCACGAAAGCGAACAGCGCCACCATCGTGGTGTTCGCGGGCAGCAGCTTCGCCACCTGCATGGTGAAGAAGTCGGTGGCCGGGTCGGAGTGGCCGTAGGCGGCGATCTTGCCCGCCTTCACGAAGATCATGCCGAGGCCCTCGAGCAGCACGATCGCCTCGATGACGTAGGCCGGGCCGAACTTGGAACCGCTGAACCGGGAAAGGCGCTCCGGCAGACGCGGGTGGTTGAGCTGCCGCAGGATGATCAGCGTGAGGATGCCGACCACGGTGCCGATGCCCAGGATCTCGTCCCACAGGTGGTAGATCGCCAGGTTGCCGATGATCGGCCAGTGGAACGCGGGGTCGAACGTCTGCCCGTACGCCTCGAACCACAGCATGGCTCCGCCGATAAAGCCGATCATCACCAGCCAGTGCGCCCAGCCGACGGTGCGGAATTTGTTCATCCGCGTGTGCGCGATGAACTCCACGAGCATCTGCTTGAAGCGCGGAAAGAAGGGCCGCCAACGGTCCGGCGCGGGCTGTCCGATCATGATGGCGCGCGCGATATTGCGGACGCCGCCGATGAACGACGCCCAACACAGGAGGCTGAGCGCCGCCCCAATCGTGCCCAGCGTCACTGTCAGGGCATTCATGTGCGACCTTTCTTTAGAGGCACAACGAGCGCGGCTGGTTCTGCTACCGCCTCGGTTGGCTCGTATCCTAACCGGCAGAAAGTTACCCGCCAGTAACAACCATGTCCATCGTACGATCGGGCTTTTGGGCTATAGCCCCATATGCTGGGGCTTGACCCTCTATTTACCTGTGATGAATGTCACAGTAAATTGCCCAGATCGCGCTGGCGAGTGGTCGACCACCACCGTAAACGGCGAAGCATTCCGTCCAGTCGGTAAGGATTGGCTTAGTCCCCATGCCTGATAAGGGATCTCGCTTAAAACGCGGCGTTCTATTAGGCTCACGACGTTCTGATTGCCACGACCGTCTTCACACCGCTCGGGGAGGATCCGGAGCCGACCACCCGGATTTGCTGTACAGAGCTCTCGCGTGCTGAAGACCAGCGGTAACGCACGACCTGATGATGGATTGGAAACTGAATTGAAACTCCGCAGAACCACCGCGGCGGCCGCGATGGTCATCGGTGCGATGACCATCGGACTGGGGACCGCCCATGCCGAGCCGGCCGCTGCTACGCCCGACCCGATCCGGTACTCGGTCAAGCTGGTGGAGAAGACCGTCGTGACGACGCTCAAGGGGGGAACATTCGAGCTGGCCAAGTCGTCCGAGGACGTCAAGGAAGACGACGTCTACCGGATCAAGGATTCGCAGGGCAACGCAGTCCTCACACTGCCGATCGCCTTCAAGGTCGCCGACACCGTCGTCCCGGTGAAGCCGATCGTGAAGGAAGACAACACGGTGCTCGAGCTGACGCCTGAGCAGGGTGTCACCGTTCCCAAGGACAAGCCGGCCAACGCGGTCAACGTCGTGGCGCAGCCGATCGCCTCGCCGATCGAGAACCAGCGCGCGCAGAACGAGTTCGCCAGCCAGTTCGGCATCGCGACCGCCGTCGGTGGCTTCCTCGGCACCGCCGTCGGCGTCATCGGCGGTGCGGTGATCGGCTGCATCCTCGGCCTGCCGTTCCTCGGCGTCGGCTGCATCCCGGCCGCGATCGCGGGCGCGGGCATCGGCGGCATCCTCGGCACCGTTGCGGTCGGCGGACCGATGCTCGCTGTCGCGGGTATCGACCTGATCAACACGCTGCAGGCGCCGGAAGGCACCACCAAGTGGGCGGACAAGCCGAGCGAGCCGAAGTAAGCCCTCGGTCTCACCCGCTCGTCGGATTCTCGGCGGCCCGCTCTCCTTTCGGAGGGCGGGCCGCCGGTCGTTTACCCGGTCAGATCCAGCAGGCCGCGGACGACGTTCTCGCCCAGTTCCTCGCCCAGCGTGCCGAACGAGCGCTCCACCATTTCGAACGTCCCGTCCTCGCGGACGACCAGCACCGTGCTCGCCCTTGTCCCGTGCACGGTGTGCGCGACGAACCTGGCCGACAGCGCCCGCTCCATCTCATACGGGACGCCGGTGCGCGGAAGTTCGTCGTCAGCGGCTTCGGTGCGGTCGGCCAGCACTTCGAAGTAGCGGTCCACCGCACCGGGCTCGGTGCGCACGACCTCGCGCAGTCCGCGCACACCCGCCCGGATCTTGGGCCAGATGGGCTGTGGAGCGATCAGATCGGTTTCCGCCAGGCTCGGACCAGCCGACGTGACGAATGTGCCGTTGGAGAGCCCGTGGAAGCCCGCGGCGAGTTCGCGCGGTTCCGCGGCGCTGCGATTGGAATGCCACCACAGCGTGCGCAGGTCGGAGACCACCAAGTTGTAGCCGTTGTAGTCGTCGGGTCCCGCGGCGACGTCGAGCACGTACTTCTCCGGCCCGGGGAACTCGCCCGCCGGACCGCGGTCGGACGCGCCGCGCAGAAAATCCATCAGCAGCGCGCCACGGGAACGGGCATCGAGACGTTGATCGGCGGGATTTCGCACGTTCGTGACGGCCGCGAAGCGATTGTCGGCGTGCGGATGGGTGCTCAGGCCGAGCCAGGTGCCGGGCGGTTCGCCCTCCGCCCGGCCGATCGCCCCGGTGTCGCGTCCGGCGAGCAGACCGGGCGCTTCCGGCCACCAACGCATGGACTCGGTCGGCCGGGTATAGAACTCGTCCCGGTTGGCGGCCACGATCAACCGGTATTCCGGGTGCGCGCGCCAGCCGATCAACACCAAACACATGCGGTCCAGGATGCCGGACCGCTACCGCATGCCATGTGGCGTTTCCCCCTGCGGGCCGCGTAAGGGCAGTGGAAAGCCCCTGAGACGGCGAAAGGCCGACAGCTCGACGCTGCCGGCCTTTCGCGCGTTCCCGCGGTCAGTTGGTGCGGACGCGCAGTCCCGGGTTGTCGGAGAGCACCACGTGCACCGGCTGCGCGAACAGCTGCGGCACGTTACCGGTGAGCGCGCCGATCAGGTTCGGGATCTCGCAGATCGGGTAGTCGGCCACCGACGACGCGCTGGAGATGCCGAGCGCCAACCGGCCGGTCACGATCGGGCCGCCGCTGTCGCCGGGCAGCGCGCAGATGTTGGCCGAGAAGCTCTGGGTGAGCTCCCGGTCGCCGACCTGCACGGTCTGGTCGACGGCGTTGACCACGCCGCAGCTGAAGCCGGTGCGCGCACCGGACTTGCACACCGGAGCGCCGACCACCGGGGTCGCCACGCCGTCGACCGGAATCGGAGCCGCGCCGGGCGCACGAACGCCGTTGTTGGCGAAGCGGTCCTTGGCCTGGTCGTTGATCCGGATGATCGAGTAGTCCTGCTCGCCGAGCACCGACTTCTGGAAGACGCCGAGCTGCGCGCCCAGGCGGTCGCCGTTCATCTCGTAGACGCCCGCGGCGTTGCCGCTACCCGCGGACGGGATGTCCGGGTTGCAGTGGCCCGCGGTGATGTTCACCGTGTTGCCGTTGCGATCGGTGCCGTTGAAGCCGAGCGAGCAGCGCAGCGAGCTGCGTCCGGCGACCGAGGCGTAGCCGTCGCCGCCCGCGAGCGCGCCGCGCGCGTCGCCCGCGATGTCGCCGGCCTGGAGAGTGCCCTGCTCGCCCGCCACCGGCGGGGCCATCACGATGACGCGCGCCGGGTCGATGAAGTTCGGCATCGGCAGACCCACCTGGTCCACGCGGACCGCGATCGCGTTGTTCACGGTGTCCACCACCGCGCCGCGCACCAGCGACCGCACCGACTCCGGCTGACCCTCCAGCCAGCGCTCGAACGCGCTCTTCTCGCCACGCAGGGCCGCTTCGCTCTTGGCGACGTTACGGACCTCGAAACCGGCCGACTCCGCGGCCTTCTTCGCCTCGTCGGCGCCGGGGCCCTGCGCCAGCGCCACGACCGCCTTGCCCGCGTCATCCAGCCAGGAGCCGCCGAACACGGCCGGGTACTGCCGCTGGGCGGTGGTGGCGAACGCGGCGACCTGCTGCGCCAGCTCCGCGCGGTGCAGGTACTCGTCGGGCGAGATCTTCAAATCGCGGGTCACCGCGGCGACCAGCTCGGCGGGCAGACCGGGAGCATGGTCGGGTTGAGCCGTCGCTACTGCCGCCGTGGGCCCGAACAGCAGTATCGCCGCCGAGGCGGCGATCACTGTCTTTCGGATTACGGTCTGTCGCGCAGTCGATCGGGGAGGTCCTATACGTGGCAGGAGCATGAGCAGACTATATGGGGTTTGACGCGGGATGCCTACTCATCTTGTGGTTCCCGACTCGCTCATAGCCCTCCGACCGGGAGTATGCCGATCGCCACACCACGCGGGTGCGCGCTCAGCTCGCGTTCGGCCGGGTGCGCACGCTGATTCCGCTGCCGATTCCGCCGCCGGAGGAGGCGTCGATGTCGGCCAGGATCGCCCGGATCGGGATGCCGAGGGACGCGGTGCCGCCGTACTGCGCGAGCGCGACGTTGGCCTCGTTGCAGTTCGGCGCGTCCGCGGCGTTGGAGCCACTGGTGATGCCGAGCGCCAGCGTGCCGGACACGATCGCGCCGCCGCTGTCGCCGCCGAGCGTGCAGGCCGAGCTGGCGAAGCCGCGCACGGTCTTGCTCTCTCCCTCGGCGGTGTAGAGCTGGGTCTCCACCCGGTCGGCGACGACGAAGCCGCAGGTGAACGTGGACGACTGACCGGACTTGCAGACCGGGGCGCCGGTGATCGGGTCGGCGGTGCCGGTGATCGCCAGCGTCGTGCCGTTGGCGCCGCGCACCGAGGGCTGGTCCATGCCCGCCCGCACCGCGCGCTCGTTCAGCTTGATCACCGAGTAGTCCAGCGCGGACTGTCCGCCCAGCGAGGCGCGCACGAAGGTGCCCAGTTCGGGGCTGGCCGGGATGTCCCGGACGTTCGGCAGGTAGACGCCCGCCTCCTGGTTGCCCTTGCCCAGGTTCGGATCACAGTGGCCCGCACTGATGTTCAGCGCGTTGCCGGAGGCGTCGACGCTGTTGAACCCGAACGAGCACACGTCGACGGCGCGCAGCGACGAGTCCTGGAGCGAACCGGGTGCACTGATGTAGGTGTCGCCGCCCATCGGCCTGCGCTCGACCGGTCCGCCGCTGTTCGGCGACAGGATGACCTTGATGTTGGCCAGGAGCGTCGGCAGGTTGAGCATGTGACCCGCGGGCGTGTTGGCGACGCTGAGCACCAGCTGACTGTTCAGGAAGTCGATGGCCACGGAGTTGATCGCCTGCGAGATCTCGCGCGGCAGGCCGGTGATCCACTGGTTGAGCTGCACCAGCGAGCCTTCCAGGCTGTCCGCCGACACGGGGGCCAGCCGGGTCTGGTATCCGTCGGCCGCGGCGATCTTGGCGGCGTCCAGCGAGGTGACCGCCATGACGGGCTTGCCGTCGGCGCCGATCCAGGCGCCCGCGTAGGAATCCGGCCGCTCCGAACGGAATCCGCGCGCGTAGTCACGCAGCTGCTGGGCGCGCGCGGCGCGGTCCAGGTATTCCGTCGGGGTCATCTTCAGATCCCGCGCGATGGCCTGCACGAGTTCCGGAGGGAGATTGTCCGCGGCCAGCTGCGCCGGTGCTTCGGGTACCGCCGAGGCGGTGGTCGTGCCGAACAAGGGAGTCAGGAGAACGGTCGATGCGATGGCGACAGCTTTGACCGCGGCGCGACGCGCCACCAACTTGCGCATGAAGTCCCTTCGTCGGCACGCACGTGCCAGCTAAATCCGTGGCCACGGGCAGAATCCGTTGGCACACAGTCTTCGTCCAGCAATCGACCGGTGTGTGGAAAATCATCCGACAACCCGGTCAGCGCAACACTCTAAGCCACAAACCCGAGAAGGACGCTACTAATCACCGACTACCCGGTATTCCCATTCCGGGGATGGTCGGGATCTGCGGCAGCTGCTGACCGAACGGATTGGTCGTGGGCGTGATGGTCCGCGTCGTCGAAGTCCGAGTGGGGGTGGTGGTCGGCGTGGTGGTGGGCGGCGTCGTGGTGGTCGGTTCCGGCGTCGTCGTGGTCGGTTCCGGCGTCGTGGTCTCGGTCACCACCGGTGGCTCGGACGTCTCGGTGGTGGTGGTCGCCGTGGTGGTCACGACCGGCGGCGGGGCCGGGAGCACCGACGTCGGCTCGGACTTGGCGTCGGGCAGCGGCGGCACCGGCGTCTCGCTGCCGTCGCGCAGCAGCATGGCCACCACGATGCCGCCGAGCACCAGGCCGATCGCCGCGGCGCCCGCGATCACCAGCGGCGTGCGTTTCGGTTGCCGCGCTGGAACCGCCGGCTGTGGTTGTTGCTCGACCTGCTTCGTTCCGGTGGCCGCGATCGGCTCGGCGATCGGCATGGCCGCCGAGTACGCCTGCGGCTGCGCGTCGGCGGCGGGCACGGCCGGGATGATGATGGTGTCCACCGTCGAGTTCTCCGCGGTGGACGGGTCCGGCGGGGTGGCCCCTGCCGGAGTGGCGAGCACCGCCGCCAGCGCCCCTCTGGCCGCGTCGTGGGCGAACGATCTTCCGTCGGCTCCGGTTTGGGCGCTGGGCAATTCACCCTCGCTGACCAGCAGCACCGAGCGCAGACCGAGGTAGTCCAGCGCGTCACGCAGCGAACGCACCTGCTCGGCGGGCCAGTCCGCCGGATGCGTCGCGTAGAACTCGGCCGCTCCGCTGAGATGTTCGGCGGCCAGGTTGATCAGGCAGAACAGGGCGGTCGCGACGAGGTCTTCGGCGCGGTACGCCTCACCGTCGTCGACGGGGATACCCGCCGGGTCGCCGACGGCGGCCACGAAGCCGCTGATCGAGTGGGACTCCTCCGTGGGCGGGGGACCGCCCAATTCGGCGTCACCGTCCTCGGACATGTGCAGTACCGACTCCCGGACGATGTACTCCGGCTGCTCGTCACCGTCGGTGACGATGACCGCCGTGCACTCGTCGTCGGCGACGCGCAGGCCAACCCCAGTGGCCATCCTCACCTACCTCGCTTCGGCGTTCCCGCTGACGGAACCGCACCCGGTCACACCAGAAGCGAACCGTGTCCCATGGCGCGGAGCATCGACAATAACTCCGAACGGGAACGGGCACCGACCCGGCGTCGGATGCGCGCGACGTGGTGCTCGACCGTCTTCGCCGAAATGTACAGGCGCGCACCGATCTCCCGATAGGTGAGCCCGAGCAGAACCAGCTCGGCCACTTCGCGTTCCCGTTCGCTGAGAATCGCGGCCTGCGGCGGCACGGGCGGCGGGGTGTCGCCGTTGTGCGCGGCCGGGGCCGCCTGCCGAGCCTGCGGCTCCTGCGGACGGGCGTCGGCGCGAACCGTGCGGGCCAGTTTGAGCAGCGCGGTGGCCGTCGCCGAGTCGGGCGCCGCGAGCGCCGCCTCGCTGGCCAGCCGGGCGCCGTCCCAGGTCATGCCGATTTCGGTGAGGGCGGCGACCGCCGCGTGGACCGGCGCGCTGACCACCTGGCCGCGCAGCACCAGCACCCAGGTACGGCCCGCGTCGGCGAGTACGGCGGCGTGCCGGTCACCCGCCTCGGCCGCGGCTTTCAACGCGCGCGCGTGCGGCAGCAGCTCCTCGGGGCTCTCGTGGGCGATCGCGGCCTGCACGCCGTACCAGTGGAAGGCGTTGGACCACGCGGGCGGATCGTCCAAGCGACGCAGCAGCGCCAGCGCGGCGTCCACCAGGGGCGCGATCCGTCGTTCGTCGCGCATCCGGATGGCGGCCAGCCATAGTTCGCCGATCGGCAGCAGCGCCAGCAGGTCGGTCTGCACGTCGTCGAACAACGGATACGCCGCCTGCCACGCACGGGCCAGCGCGGTGTGGTCGCCGCTGCGCCGGGCGAGACCGACCGCGACGCCGTGCGCGAGCAGGCGGTCGCGGACGTCGAGCCGATCGTGGTCGAGCGCGGCCACGGTGGCCGCGGCGGCGCGCTCGTCGCCGCCGAGCATCGCCGTCCAAGCCGCGAGCACGTCGAGTTGATGGCAGCGCAGGCCGCTCGCCGTGGCTCGCCGCAACGCGTCCTGGGCGCGGCGGGGCTCGCCGGTGCCGAGCGAGAGCAGCGTGGCGATGGAGGCCGCCGTGCAAGGCAGGAAGCGGTCCACGCCCGCGTCCGCATGGGCGGCCTGGACCAGCGCCGATACCGCGGCGGCGGTGTTGTTGCCCGGTTCGATGGTGTCCGCGAGCGCGGTCGCGATCAGCCGCGCGTGCGCGCCCGCTTCGGTAGGCGGCCACTTCGTCGCCGAGGAGGACATCTCCCGCGCGCCTGTCACGTCGCCCGCCAGGCACAACACCGTGGCGCCGACGGCCCAGTCCGGGCCGACCCGGTGCCCCCCGAGCCAGGTGTACAGCTGCGCCGCGCGACCGACCAGGCCCCGGCGGGTGAGCACCGCCGCGCAGATCCGCACCGCCGTAGCGAGTTCCGCGCCCGTGCTGCCCGACCGCGCCAGCATCGGCTCGGCCAGGCGCATGGCGGTCTCGCCGTCGCCGGTCCTGGCGGCCGCCTCGGCCCAGCGCAGCGCGATCAGATCCAGTTCCGCACCCACGGCCGCCGCCGCGGCGTAATAGCGAACCGCGTCGCGACCGGCTTGCTCGGCGGCGTCGACGAGGAAAGAGGCGAGCCGCGGATCGCGGACGCCGGACTCGGCCAATTGCAAGGCGGTGCGGTCGCGCAGCAGGCCCGCCTCCAGCCGGGCGCCGAGCAACCGGCGCTCGACCGCGACGAACCTGCGGTCGCCGAGCAGCGTGCGCAGTGGGGCAACGGCGGGTTCCAACAGCAGGTCGGCGTCGGTCACCAGGGCGCTGGCCCTGGCTCGGTCGATGAGATCCTGCGCGACGGCCTGCTCCACGCCGAGCACCTCGGTGAGCTCGCTGGAATCCAGGCCGGTGCCCGTCGTGGCGACAACCAGGGTCTCCAGCAGGTCGGGCGCGAGGTTGTCCAGCAACCCGCGCGCCCACGCGGCGACGGCCGTGTCGACGGCGGTGATGCCCGCGTCCAGACGCGCCGAGCAGGCGGCTGTCAGCGCGGCCACCACGCCGCCGCGGATACCCGCGGTCTGCACATGAATGTGCTGCGCGACCTGACGCGGCACCATCATGCCCAGTTCTCGGGCGAACGGCGCCATGTCCGCGACGCCCAGTGGGCGCAGGTCGACCACGCGACCACGCCGGGCGACGGCGTCGGCGAGCATCCGCAGCCGCGGGTCGTGCGGGCGCGGCTGCGCGGCGATCACCATCGTTCGATGCCCGGATTCCACTGCGGCGCAGAGGTATTCGAGATCGAGTCGGCCAAGCGTGTGGGCATTGTCGATGATCAGCGCGGGGCGGGCTATGTCGGTCGTCACGCCCGCGGTGCTCGTCGTGTGGTGCACGGGGTGCGCGCCGTTGCGCGCATGCGCGTGCTGGAGCGCGGCGATGTCGTCCTGCAACGGGACGCCGCGGGCGCGCAGACGAGCCCGGATCTCCGCGAGCAGCGTCGACTTGCCGGTCTGGGACCGGCCGCGGATCAGGTAGACCACCGGTTGGTCGTCGGCGGAATCCAGATCGCGGAAGATGTCGCGGGCGCAGGGGAGGGTGTCGAAGGCGGTATCAGCCACCGGAGCCTCCCAGGATCTCTCCGGGAGCGCGCAGCACCGTGCCGAGGGTGTCGCCCAGCCCGCCGGTCGGCAGGCTCGGGGCGGTCGGCGGTGTAGGCCGGGGCTGTTGCTGGGTCGGCGCGGGTGGGATGGTCGGCGCCGGTGCGGGCGCGGGAGCAGGAGACGGCTGTTGGGATTGCGGCTGCGGCGCGGGTTGCTGCGCCGGGGAGTCCACGGCGGGCGCGGGGGCAGGTTGATCGGGATTCTGTTCGCTCTTCACCACGGCCGCGGTCGTGCCCTGAGCTGCGGACGAAGGCGAACCGGCCTGCGGCGCCTCGTTCCTTGCCCGCGGTCGGCCGGTGGCGCTCGCCGAGTCCGTGGCGGCGACACCGGAAGATGCGGATTCCGTGCCCGTCTGCGCGCCCGTCGTCGCGGCGACCTGGACGGCGCCGGTGCCGGACTGCTCGGTCGAGGCGGGGCTGTCCTGGCCGGACTGGATGCTGGTGCCGATCGCGAGCGTGCCGGTCGCCAGCAGGCCGATGGCGGCCGCGATACCGGCTACCACCGCGATGCGCTGCCTGCTGATCAGTGCGCGCCCGCGCGCAGGCGGCTCCTCCGGCAGCGCCGCCAGTCCCGCCGAGGGCAGCGCTCGGGGTTGCGGCACGGTCTCGTCCTCGACCACCGGATCGACCATGGGGAGTTGGTCGGTCTCGGCGGCGAGCAGGTCGGCGGCCAGCAGCGCCGCGCCGCGTGCCGTGGTGTGCTCGGGATCCGGGGCCGCCACGACCGGCAATCCGAACTCGGAGGAGACGAGTTCGGCGACCAACGGTATGGCGCCTCCTCCTCCGGTGAGCAGGACGCGGCCGACGTCGCCGATATCGAGCCCGGCGCGGTGCACGGCGTCGCGGATCAGGTCCATCGCACTCAGCAGCGGTCCGCGCAGCAGGTCTTCCAGTTCACCGCGCACCAGACGCACGGTGCTGCCCTGCGGATCCGCGGGGTCAACACGCACCGGAACAACGGTCGCGGTATTTATGGAAAGCTCTTCTTTCGCTTTCCTGCAGTGCTCGCGCAATGCCGATAATCCGCGTTCCACCATTGGATCGAACGGATCGAAATCCGCGGCGAGCACCGCATTAGCCAGGACATAGCGCATGGTCAGCAGATCGAATTCCGCGCCGGCGACGTCGGTGCTGCGCAACGGTGTGCCGAGCAGGCTGGCGTGCTCGCCGGTACGGACCACCGAGACGGTCGAGCCGGTCGCGCCGAGATCGAAGACGAGCACCGCCCCGTCGTCGGCCCTGCCGTGCGCGGCGTCGAGCCAGCGGATCGCGGCGGTGGGCTCCGGCACCAGCGTCACCTCGCCGAGTCCGGCCCGCTCGAGGGCGTCGCGCTGGACGTCGACGGTGTGCCGCGACCACCAGGCCGGGTGGCAGGCGACCGTCGCCTGAACGCCGCTCGGGCCGCTCTCGGCGGCGATCTCGTCGACCAGGCAGCCGATCGAGGTCGCCACCAGGTCGGGGGCGGAATAAGATGAGCCGTCCTCGGCGAGGATGCCGACCGGGTCGCCGACCCTGGCGAGGAAACCCTCCAGCAGAACGTCGCTGGAATGGCGGCCGGTGGAGCCGGCGCCCGCGCCGAGCATGGGCGCCATGTCCGGCGACAGCCGCAGCACGCTCGGATGCGAGCGTAGGTAGCCGCCGCCGGACCGGCCGAGGCCGTCGTCGCCATCCTCCGTTGCCGCCACGGCGACCGAATTCGACGCTCCGACAGTGATGCCGAGCGCCAGGCGCTGTGTCATTCGAGAACCCCGTTCGAGAAGCTGTCTGTTCCGGTGTCGCTGCTGCATGTCCGAGATCGTGCGCTGGGCGTTGTGGTTGCCGACGCAACCGTTCTGTCGGTTGCTGGCCATCCGCCGTTACTTCGTTAGGGGGACGTTTAGGGAAATTCCCCTAATTCCGCTCCCACCCCTATCCGGCGGCCCCGGCCGGTCGTAGGGGTCCGCCCCGTTTCGGCGTAACGCGATGCGCTCCTAGCGTGATTTGCATTCCAACGACTGCGGATCAGCGAGGTCCGCCGGGACTCAGGAGAAGATTCTCATGACACCCAACGCGATTCTGGAGTTCATCCTCGGTCTGCTGCGGAACCAAGAGGCCGCGGTCGCCTACTGCGCCAACCCGACCCAGGCGCTGGCCGCGGCAGGCCTGAGCGCGGTGACGCCGGAGGACATCGCCCTCTGCGCCCCGATGGTCGCCGAGTCGGCTCTGGTCACCGGCGGTTCCCAGTTGCAGTCCATCGTGGCCGCGGGCGCGCAGACCGGCACGGCCGCCGCGATCGGTGCGGCGAGCACCGTGGGCGCGGCGGCGGTGGCGGATGCCGGAGTCGACCTCGGCACCGATCTCGGCGTGGATCTGGGTGCCGGTGCCGGTGCGGGTGGCGGGCTCGACGTCGACCTCGGTGTCGGTACGGGCGTGGACGTGGGTGCCGGACTGAACACCGCGATCGAAACCGGCCTGGAGCTCGGCGCGGGTCTGGGCGCGGGGCTGGCGGCGGGCCTCGAGACCGTGGTGAACGCGGGCGCCGACCTGTCCGCCGCCGTGGGCGGCCTGCTCGGCGCGGGCGCTCAGGTGATCAGCGGTATCGGCGCGGGCCTCGACCTGAACGCCGACGCCCAAGGGCTGGGCGACATCGCCGCCGGACTGGAGACCGGCCTCTCCACCGGCATAGACGCGGGCGCCGGCCTCGGCGCGGGCCTGGAAGGCGCGGCGGACGCGGCGGTGGGCTTGGGCGCCGGGCTGGAAGGCGCGGTGAACGGGGCAGCGGGACTGGGCGCCGGGCTGGAAGGCGCGGTGAACGGGGCAGCGGACCTGGGTGCCGGACTAGGCGCGGGGCTGCAAGGCGCGGTGGACGCCGCAGCCGGTCTGACCACAGGCCTGGACGCCGCTTTGGGCACGGGTGCGCAGGCGGGCGCGGGCCTCGGCGGTGTGATCGACGCGACGACCGGTTTGACGACCGGGCTCGGCGCGGGCCTGGGAGGCGCGGTGGACGCGGCAACCGGCGTGACCGGGGGTATCGGCGGCAGTGTGCAGACGGGTGCTGATCTCGGTGCGGGTATCGGGGGTGCTGTCGACGCGACGACCGGGCTCGGCGCGGGCCTGGAAACCGCCATCGGTGGCGCGGCGGACATCACGACGGGTGTCGGCGCCGGTCTGGAAGGCGCTGTGCAGGGTGCCACGGACATCTCCGCGGGATTGAACGCGGGCCTGGAAGGTGGTCTGGGCGCGGCGACCGATGTGACCTCGGGCCTGGGTGCCGGTCTTGGGGGGGCTGTCGACGCGACGACCGCCCTCGGCGCGGGTCTGGACAGCGCGGTCGGTGGTGCGGTGGACCTCACCACCGGTGTGGGCGCGGGCCTGGAGGGTGGTCTGGGCGCGGCGACCGACGTAACCGCGGGGCTCGGTGCGGGTGTCGGGGGAGCTGTCGATGCGACGACCGGTCTCGGCGCGAACCTCGGAGGCGCTGTGGATGGTTCCGCCGGCGCTGCTACGGACTTGACCGCGGGCGTCGGTGCGGGTCTCGGCGGCGCTGTCGATGCGACGACCGGCTTGGGTGGGAGCCTGGGAGGTGCTGTGGATGGTTCAGTTGGTGCCGCTACGGATTTGACCGCTGGTGTCGGTGCGGGTCTGGAGGGTGCTGCGGGTGCCGCCACGGGGCTTGGTGCGAATCTTGGCGGTGCTGTTGATGCGACGACCGGCTTGGGCGCGAATCTCGGAGGCGCTGTGGATGGTTCCGCTGGCGCCGCGACGGGTCTTGGTGCGGGTCTGAACGGTGCTGTCGATGCGTCGAACGGTCTTGGTGCGAATCTCGGGGGCGCCGCGGGTGCGGGTCTGGAGGGCGCGGTGAACGGAGCCGGTGGGGTGACCACCGGTTTGGACGCGGCTCTCGGCAGCGGTGCGCAGGCGGGTGCCGGTCTCGGCGCCGGGGTGTCCACCGGGTTGCACGGGGCGGCCGACGCGGGTGCGCAGATCGGGTCGGGTCTGGAGACCGGGCTCGGAGGCGCGCTCGATGCCACCGGGCAGGCGACGACCGGGCTCACCGGCGGAATCGACACCGCCGCGCAGGGTTCCGGCAACCTGGCCGCCGGACTCGGAAGCAACTTCTCCTCCGCCATCGGTGGTGCCGGAAGCCTCGGAACGCAGGCGACGGCGGGCCTGGAGACCGGACTCGCGACGGGTCTCGGCGCGGCCGTGAACACCGGAGCGGAGCTCGGCGGCGGACTGGACAGCTCCCTGCACACCGGCGGGCAGGCCGGTGCGGGCCTCGGGACCGGCCTGGGCGGGGCGCTCGACGCCGGAGTCCACGGGGCGAGCGGCCTGGAGACGGGCTTGTCCACCGGCCTCGGTGGGGCCCTGTCCACCGGCGTGGGCGGTGGGGCACACGCCGGTACCGGCCTTGGAGCCGGGCTGACCGGTGCCATCGACGGCGGTGCGCAGGCAGGTGCGGGGCTGGGTTCGGGGCTTTCGGCTGGGCTCGATGCGGGAGCTCAGGCGGGTACCGGACTCGCTTCGGGGCTTTCGGCTGGGCTCGATGCGGGAACTCACGCTGGTGCCGGACTCGCTTCGGATTTGTCGGCCGGACTGGGCACGGCCGCTGAAGCCGGTGCGGGACTCGGCTCCGGACTTTCCACCGGGATCGAGGGTGCGGCTGCTTCGGGCTTGGAGACCGGCTTATCCACCGGTCTCGGCGCTGCGGGCAGCGCGGGTGCGGGTCTGTCGAGTGGTCTGGAAGGCGCGTCCAGCGCGGGAGCGCATCTCGGTTCGAGTCTGGACAGCGGCATCGGCGCCGGTTCGCACGCGGCTTCCGGTCTCTCCACGGGGATCGAGGGTGCGGCTGGTTCGGGCTTGGAGACCGGCTTATCCACCGGTCTCGGCGCTGCGGGCAGCGCGGGTGCGGGTCTGTCGAGTGGTCTGGAAGGCGCGTCCAGCGCGGGAGCGCATCTCGGTTCGAGTCTGGACAGCGGTATCGGCGTCGGTTCGCACGCGGCTTCCGGACTCTCCACGGGAATCGACGCGACGGGCGGCCTCAGCGGTGCGGCGCACTCGACCGTGAGCGGCGCGGCGGACGCGGGCGCCGGACTGGCGGGCTCCGCCGGCGGCGCGGCGCACGGTGCCGTTGACACGGGCGCGGGTCTCGGCGGCAGCGTCGGCTCGACCGCGCACACCTGGTCCTCGCTGGATGTGTCGAGCGCCTTCGGTTCGGGCTTGGACAGCACCGCGGGCGGCCATGCCGACGCAGGCCTGTTCGGCGACACCCATGCGGGCACGGAGTTGAGCGGTTCGGCGGGCGCCGAGCTGGGTGGCGATACATTCCTGCACTGACAGTTGCCCGGTAATACGGAAAGAGGTCCATACCGCGATGGGGACACCCGCGCCGAACGCCACTCCACCGGCGGTACCGCTGCTGTCGGTACTCGGTGAAACCATCGCGGCGGCCCGTGCCGCGGGCCGCAACGATCTGGTCGGCCGCCTCGAAGTGGCGGCCGACCGGGTCCGCGACCCGCGGCGGCGCATCGTCGTCGCCGGGCAGCTGGACCAGGGCAAGAGCCGTTTCGTCAACGCGCTGCTGAACCTGGACATCTGCCCGGTGGGCGACGACGCCACAACCGCGGTGCCGATGCTGCTCGCGCACGGTCCGGAGCCGCGCGCGGAGCTGGTCCTCGCGGCGCACGGCGACTCCAGCGGCGCGGAGACCAGGGTGACGGTGCCGATCGCCGAGATCGGTGCGATCGATCAGCGCGCCCCGCTCGCGCAGGGACGTCGGATCGTGCGGCTCGAGGTCCAGATCCCCAACGCGTTGTTGGCCGATGGCATCGTGCTGATCGATACTCCCGGCGTCGGCGGGCACGGCAACGCTCACGCGGCGGGCGTGCTGGGACTGGTGCCCGCCGCGGACGCGGTCCTGGTGCTGTCGGACGCGTCGACCGAACTCACCGAGCCCGAGCTGGCGTTCCTGCGGCAGGTGCGGGAACTGTGCCCGACGGTGGCGCTGCTGCTCACCAAGACCGACCTGTACCCGCACTGGCGCCAGGTGCACGAGGCCGATCTGGGCCATCTCGCGCGGGCCGGCCTCGACGTGCCGATGATCCCGGTGTCGTCGCTGCTGCGCAGCCACGCGATGCGGTTGCAGGACGCGCAGCTGGGCGTCGAATCCGGCTTCGGCGTGCTGTACACCTTCCTGCGCGACCAGGTGGTTGCGCGCGATCAGCTCGCCACCCGCACCGCCGTGGCCCGCGACATCCGCTCCGCGGCAGAGCATCTCGCGCTGGCTCTGGGCAGCGAGCTGGTCGCGGTCCGCGATCCCGCCCAGGGCGCGGCGGCGGTGCGCGAGCTGCAATCCGCCCGTTCCGCGGCGGAGGAACTGCACCGCAGGACCGCCGCCTGGCAGCAGACGCTCGCCGACGGCATCACCGACCTCGCCGGAGACGTCGACCACGACCTGCGCGACCGTCTGCGCAATCTCGCGCGCAGCACCGAGGAATGGATCGACGAGCACGATCCGGGCAGGCACTGGGACCGTATCGCCGAACACCTCACCGGCACCGTCGATACCGCGCTCGGCGACAATCTGCTGTGGACCCACGCGCGAGCGATTCAACTCGCCGAGCGCGTCGCCGAGCACTTCTCCGAACTCGGCGCCGTCGACCTGCCGGACGTGCGCCCCGGCGCAGGCGCCGACACCGGCCGTGCCATCACCGGCACGCTCGCCGATCTGGAACCCGACATCGGTCTCGGCAGCAAACTGCTCGTCGGCATGCGCGGCTCCTACGGCGGCGTGCTCATGGTCGGGCTGGCCACCACCTTCGCCGGGCTCGCCATGCTCAACCCGATCTCGATCGGCGCCGGTTTGATCGTGGGCGGCAAGGCTTTTCGGGACGACAAGCAGGCCAGGCTGGCCAAGCGGCGCAACGAGGCGAAGGCGGCGGTGCGCCGGTTCGTCGACGATGTGGCGTTCCAGGCGGGCAAGGAGTCGAAGGATCGACTGCACCGGATCCACCGCGCGTTGCGCGACCACTACGCGGGCGTCGCCGAACGCAGCCTGCGTTCGATCGACGAGTCGCTGCGGGCCGCGCAGGAGGCGGCGTCCATGGTCGCCACCCGCCGCGCCGAACGCGGTGCGCAACTGGAACAGCAGCTGCGCGTGGTCGCCGAACTGCGCCGATACGCCGATGCCATGCAGAACGCACTACCGATGGGACCCGCCGGTACGGTAACCCCGTGAGACGTGATGGTGGCCCGGTGCCGGGAATCGTCGCCGAGGCGCATCGGCTGGTCGGGGCGGCGCAAGCGGCGCTCGCGGGCGAGCCGCGGCCTCGTGCCCTGCTGGCCGACTGCGCCCGCCGATTGGATCAGCCGCTGCGGGTGGCGCTCGCCGGTTCGATCAAGGCGGGCAAGTCCACACTGCTGAATTCGCTTGTCGGACAGGACATCGCCCCGACCGACGCGACCGAGTGCACCAGGGTCGTCACCTGGTATCGGTACGGCTCCACACCCAGCGTGACGGCGTATGCTCCCGACGGGGCCCGCGCGCATGTCGTGGTCCGCCGTGGCAGCGGGACGCACGGGCTGACCTTCGACCTGGAGCGGCTCAACTGGAACGCCCCGCCTCCGCGCGAGGTCGATCATCTCGAAGTCGAGTGGCCCGCCGCGACGCTCGCGCACACCACCATCATCGACACCCCCGGCACGTCGTCGCTGTCGCGCGAGGTGTCGCGGCGCACCGCGCGTCTGCTGACGCCCGGCGCGGACGACGAGCGGTCCGAGCAGAGCGTCGCCATCCCGGGCGCCGACGCGGTGGTCTACCTGCTGCGCCGGCTGGACGCGACGGACGTGCAGTTTCTCGAGCGCGTGGGCGCCGGAACCGCCGTGGCCAACGGTGGACCGGGGGCGCCCGGCCCGCTCGGCATCGTCGGCGTGGTCTCGCGGGCCGACGAGATCGGGGCGGGCCGGATCGATGCGCTGCACTCGGCGCGTGACGTCGCCACGCGTTTCGCCGGGGAATTGGAACGGACGGGTCTGTGCCAGGCGGTGATCCCGGTCGCCGGCCTGCTCGCGTTCGCCGCGGCGACGCTGCGTCAGCAGGAGTTCGCGGCTTTCGAGGCGCTGGCGCGGGTCCCGGTCGACGAACTGAGCGCCGCGTTGCTCTCGGCGGACCGTTTCGCGCGCGCCGACGTGCCGCTTCCGGTGCCGCCGGAACTGCGCGCGCAGCTGGCCGAGCGGTTCGGGTTGTTCGGCATCCGGATGGCGGTCACGCTGATCCGGCTCGGCGTGCGCGATTCGGCCACGCTGGCCGCCGAATTGACCAGCCGCAGCGGCGTGGACGAACTGCGCTCGGTGCTCGACGTGCAGTTCGGTCAGCGCGCCGATCAGCTCAAAGCGCATTCCGCGCTGACCGCGCTGGCCCGGGTGCTGACCGCCTATCGAGGCACCCCGGCCGATCGCCTGCTGCCCAGGGTGCGCACCCTGCTCGCGGATGTGCACGGTTTCGCCGAGCTGCGCCTGCTCGGCCGCCTGCGCACCGACGAGCTGGCGCTGCCCGCGGACGATCTCGCCGAACTGCACCGCCTCATCGGCGGCTCCGGGATCGCACCCCATCTGCGCCTCGGCCTCCCGATCGACGCACCGCTCCCCGCGCAGCGGGCCCAAGCGATGGCCGCGGTCCGGAAATGGCGCGCGCGGGCACGTCACCCGCTCGCCGACCAGTTCACCGCCACGGCCTGCCTGACCGCCGCTCGCAGCGCGGAGGGCACCCTGAGCGTGCTGCCGGAATGATCGCCCCGGCGGCGCGGTGACCTGCGGGGACGTCGTATCCACGCCATGTAGGGCGGTGTAGTCGACGTGGGCCCGGGTATGCGCCCTGGTAGCGAGAGGAGGTAACGATGAGCCAAGAGGACGTCGTACACGAATTGCTCGTCCGTGCGGGCACGGGATATGCCGAGGAAGCGGGTATCACGCTCGACGACAAACCGGCCGCACTGTTCCAGCTGCTCATGCTTTCCCAGCTGCTCAGTGCCCGCATCTCCGCCGAGATCGCGATCGGGGCCACCCGGGAGCTGATCGGCAGCGGCTATCGGACGCCGCACCGGGTGGCGGACGCCGACTGGCAGGAGCTGGTCGACGCGCTGGGGCGGGGAAACTATCGCCGCTACGACGAGAGCACCGCGACGAGGCTGGGCCACAACGCCACGCGCGTGCTCGACCGCTACCACGGTGATCTGCGCGAGCTGGCGAAGAAGGCGGACAACGACCCGCGGCGCGCGGCCGAACTGCTCCAGGAGTTCGACGGCATCGGCCCCACCGGCGCCGACATCTTCCTACGCGAGGTCCAGGACACCTGGCCCTGGGTCCAGCCCCATTTCGACGAGCGAGCCCTGCGCGGCGCCAAGCGCGTCCAGTTGCCGGAAGATCCCGACCGGCTGGCCCGCCTTGCGCCGAACCACCACACCGCGGATCTCGCCGCGGCCCTGGTGCGGGTGACACTGGACGAGAAGATCGCCGACGAGGTTCTCGCCGCCGCGCCCTGACCGAGCGCGCTCAGATCAGCGCGGTGCCCGCACCGCGCGGGTCGATCAGGATCTTCGCGTGCCGCTCCGGGTTGCCGAGGGCGGTGAAGGCGTCCGCGACGCCGTCCAGACCGACGGTCCCGGTGATCAAGGGGCTCGGGTCGACCTTTCCCTCGGCGAGCATGTGCAAGGTGTCGCGGAACTCGCCGGGGTCGTAGCCGAGGACGAACCGCAGTTCGATCTCCTTGTTGATCGCCATGGCGGGATGGAAGCGGTCGGTCTCCATACAGACCCCGACCACCACCACACGCGAGAGGGGCGGCGCGGCCGTGAGGATCTGGTCGATGATTCCCGGTACGCCGACACATTCGAAGATGACCGGACCGGCCGGTCCCGCGTTCAACGTGTGAGCCAGCCGGAAGACATACCACCACGGCAGGTTCGGTACCCGCCGCAGGCGATCCATGGCGTCGAATCCGAGTCCGAGGATGTCGGTGACGCCGTTGATCCGTCCCTTCTTCGGGGCGGCCGTCCAGGGCGATTCGGTCGCCGGATCGACCACGACGTCGGCGCCGCACGTCGTCGCCAGTTCTCGTCGGCGCGGCGAGAAGTCGCTGGCCACCACGGTGCGCACGCCCGCGGCTTTCAGCATGCTGATCACCGCGAGCCCGATCGGCCCACAGCCGATGACGAACGCGGTCTGTCCCTTGCCCACCCGGCCCCGGCGCACGGCGTGCCAGGCCACGGCCATGGGCTCGGTCAACGCGGCGTGTTCGGCGGACAAGCCGTTGGGCACCGGCATGGTCATCGATTCCTGGACCACCACCTGTTCGGCGTAGCCGCCGGGCGCCGCCGTCGACAGTCCCACCAAGTGGGGTTGCCTGCCGTGCCGGACGATCGGCAGCGATACCACCGGCGTTCCCGTCTTCCACCTCTTCCGGCAGTCCGGCCCGTAATCGACCACCGTGCCGCTGAATTCGTGGCCGAGCACCACGCTCTGATCCGAACGCATGAAGTGCTCGTAGCCCGTGGCCACGGCCAGGTCGGCCAGTTCGTCGGCGTGGGTGCGGGCATGCAGGTCCGAGCCGCAGATACCGCAGCGTGACACGTCGATCAGCAGTTGACCCGCACCGGGCCGGGGCGTGGGCAGTTCCGTGACCTCGAATTCGGCGGCGGTGACGACGGCGGCCCTCATGACGACTCCTCGGATCGACGGCGCACGGTGGGCGCCTCGGCCGGGGCGCCCCGCCGCCACCCTACTGCGGCAGGGCGCACCCCGTGGCTGCCTCGGCCGTAGACTCAACGGGCCGAGGCGCTTTCGGTTGCGGCTTCAGTCAAGCGCCGCGCAGCCGCGGGTACACCTCCTGCTCGAGGTAGTCGGCGACGTCGCGGCCATGGCGACGAGCTTCGTGCACGGCGACACCGTGCCGTCCGGCAACCTCCTTCAGCGCGGGCCGCGACCTCTTCTCCACCCCGCCGCCGATCAGCAGATGGGCGAACTCTCCGGTGTCGAGTGCCGCGAGCGCCTCGTCGTCGGTGGTGACACCGCGCGCGGAGAACCCGGCGGCCCGAACCCGCTCGACGGCGGCGTCCACGGTGTTCCTGCTGCGGCCGATGATCAGAAGGTCCATCTCGCTCACACCCCTACCGGTTGCGGGTCCGTCGCATCGATATCGATCTCGTGGTGTTCGAGCTTGGCACTGCGCGGCAGCGCGAGGAAGCCCAGGCAGACCAGCGCCAGGACGCCGATGCCGTACCAGAGGGTGCGCTCGAAAGTATTCGCGAAGTTCACCGCGTTCGCCCGCATGCCCGCCGTCGTGAGCACCTGACCGACGCCGCTGGAGCTCCGCTCCGCGCCGGCCCGGCAGCTGTCCGGCACCACGGTCGGATCGACCTGCGCGGATCGATCCAGCACGCAGGCGCGGAAGTTCGCGAGGATCTCGTCCCGCGCCTGCTCGGGCACGCCTACCGCGGCGAGTTCGGCGCGAACCTCCGGCGCGACCGTGTCGACCCCGCGTGCCGAATCGTGGTCGAGCTGGGTGAAGAACACCACGCCCACGAGCGCGACGCCCAGAGCCGTGCCGAGTTGCTGCCCGGTATTGAGCAGACCGGACGCCGAGCCCGCTTCCCGCGCGGGCACCTGGCCGAGCAGTAAGTCGATGGTCGGCGCGACCACCATGCCGAATCCGGCACCGGTGACGATCAGCGGGAAGACCATCTGCCACGAGGCGATCTCCGCGCCGTAGTGCGTGGCCAGCCAGCCGTAGAGGCCGAAGCCCGCGGCGTTGACCAGGCCGCCGACGATCAGGACCCGCCTGCCGAACCGCGGCGCGAGCACGCTCACCGAGACTCCGGCGCCGATCCCCGCGCCGACCGCGAAGAACACGGCGGTCAACCCGGCTCGCATCGGCGTCCAGCCCAGTCCCGCCTGCATGAACAGCGTCCACACCAGGAAGAACCCGCCGAGTCCGATCCAGAACAGCAGCCAGCTGCCCAGCCCGATCGCGAACGGCCGGGACCGGAACAGCGTCAAGTCGACCAGGGGTGAGCCGACCGTCCGCGCCCGGTACCGCTCATACGCGACGAACACCGCGAAGGTCGCGGCGGAGGCGGCCATCATGACGAATGTCCAAGCGGGCCAGTCGAGTCTGCGCCCCTCGGCCAGCGGGTAGACGAGCAGGAGCACCGCGCCGATGGCCAGGATCATGCCGACCACGTCCAAGCGCGGCGCGGCGGGCGAGCGGGACTCCTTCATCACCGCCGCGGCCGCGCCGAGCGCGAGAATGCCCACCGGGACGTTGACCAGGAAGATCGGCCGCCACACCAGGTCGAACAGGTCCCACTGCACCAGCAGGCCGCCGAGCGAGAGACCGACCGCGGAGGCGGACCCGCCGACGCCGCTGTAGAGCGCGATGGCCCGCCCGCGCTCGTGGTCGGCGAAGGTGACGCGGATGATCGCCAGGATCTGCGGCACCATGAGCCCGGCCATCGCGCCCTGCACGAAGCGTGCGGCGATCAACATGGCCGGATCGGTGCTCAGGCCGCAGGCCGCCGAGGCGAGCGTGAAGCCGGCCATGCCGATCAGGAAGATCCGTTTGCGGCCGAAGATGTCGCCGAGCCTGCCGCCGGTGATCAGCACGGCGGCGAAGGCGAGCACGTAGGCCGCGACGATCCATTCGATCTGCGAGTACGCGGCGTGCAGATCGGCCTGGATGCTCGGCACGGCGACATTGACGATCGTGACGTCGAGCAAGTCCATGAATCCCGCGGCGAGCACGACCGCGAACGCGATCCAGCGGCGGGAATCGGTGGGGGGACGAGTAGTGGGGTCGGGTTCCATGAGGGCCTCTTTCGGATGGGAGGGAAGTACCGACTCCCAAACTATGCACCTCGAGTGATTATCAATCAATATGGCAATCATGAAAGGTGCGTTAATGCTATGATCGGGGCGTGCCCGAAGCCGATCCGACGCCGCTGTCCGACCACGTCGCCTTTCTCCTCGGGCAGCTCGGGTTCCACACCGCGTACCGCTTCAGTGACGGGTTGGCCCCGCTCGGCATCGGTCCCAGGCATTTCGGCACGTTGCGCGTGCTGCGCGAGCACGACGGCCAGTCGCAGCAGCAGCTGTGCGAGACGCTGGGCATCCATCGCAACGTGATGGTCGGGTTGGTCGACGAGCTGGAGAAGCGCGGCCTGGTCGAGCGCCGCAAGCATCCGGCCGACCGCCGGGCGCACGCCGTCTACCTGCTGCCCGCCGCGCATGATCTGCTGGCCCGGGCTCAACGTGTCGTCGACGGACTCGAGTCCGACCTGCTGCGCGAATTCGACGCGGCCGACCGCGCCACCTTGTTGCAGCTGTTGCAGCGGCTCGCGGCGACGAACGGGCTGGAACCGGGCATTCATCCCGGACTCTCCCGCTGATTCCTGCCCTTCATGGGCTTCCTCGCCGCGCCGGAAGTGTGTGGCAGGTCACGCATGTGCGTCGCCGTTCGGGAATTAAACGCGCGAGTCGCCCGTTGAGCCTGTCGACAAGATTGAGTGTGTACGACTCAAGTTTCGGTTGACTCCGAGACTCCTGCGAGGCAGGATTGAGCCGACCACGCTCAGTGTTGCTGGGGCCGTGCTCCGTGAGGTGCTAGGGGCGAGGTCTCGCGGCGTCCCGCAGCGGACGCCGAGGGCGGTTTCGCCCGGCACCTACACATATCGGTACGTCAATTAGGAGGAACCCACTATGGCTCGTGCGGTCGGAATCGACCTCGGGACCACGAACTCGGTCGTCGCCGTTCTCGAAGGCGGTGAACCGGTCGTCGTCGCCAACTCGGAAGGATCGCGCACCACCCCGTCGATCGTCGCGTTCGCGAAGAACGGCGAGGTACTGGTCGGCCAGCCGGCGAAGAACCAGGCCGTCACCAACGTCGACCGCACCATTCGCTCCGTCAAGCGGCACATCGGCACCGACTGGTCGGTGGACATCGACGACAAGAAGTACACGCCGCAGGAGATCAGCGCGCGCGTGCTGATGAAGCTCAAGCGCGACGCGGAGTCCTACCTCGGTGAGGAGATCACCGACGCGGTCATCACCGTGCCCGCCTACTTCGAGGACGCCCAGCGGCAGGCCACGAAGGAAGCAGGCCAGATCGCGGGCCTGAACGTCCTGCGCATCGTCAACGAGCCCACCGCCGCGGCGCTCGCCTACGGCCTGGACAAGGGCGACAAGGAACAGACCATCCTGGTCTTCGACCTCGGTGGCGGCACCTTCGACGTCTCGCTGCTGGAAATCGGCGAGGGCGTCGTCGAGGTCCGCGCCACCTCCGGCGACAACCACCTCGGTGGTGACGACTGGGACGAGCGGGTCGTGCAGTGGCTGGTCGACAAGTTCAAGGCCAGCTCGGGCATCGACCTGACCAAGGACAAGATGGCCATGCAGCGGCTGCGTGAGGCCGCCGAGAAGGCCAAGATCGAGCTGAGCTCCTCGCAGAGCACCTCGATCAACCTGCCCTACATCACCGTCGACGCGGAGAAGAACCCGCTGTTCCTCGACGAGCAGCTGACTCGCGCCGAGTTCCAGAAGATCACCTCGGACCTGCTCGACCGCACCCGCGCGCCGTTCCAGTCCGTGATCAAGGACGCGGGCATCAAGGTGTCCGACATCGACCACGTGGTGCTCGTCGGCGGTTCCACCCGTATGCCGGCCGTCACCGACCTGGTGCGCGAGCTGACCGGTGGCAAGGAGCCCAACAAGGGCGTGAACCCGGACGAGGTCGTCGCCGTCGGCGCCGCCCTGCAGGCCGGTGTGCTCAAGGGTGAGGTCAAGGACGTCCTGCTGCTCGACGTGACCCCGCTGTCGCTGGGCATCGAGACCAAGGGCGGCGTGATGACCAAGCTCATCGAGCGCAACACCACCATCCCGACCAAGCGCTCGGAGACCTTCACCACGGCTGACGACAACCAGCCGTCGGTGCAGATCCAGGTGTTCCAGGGTGAGCGCGAGATCGCCTCGCACAACAAGCTGCTCGGCTCTTTCGAGCTGACCGGCATCCCGCCCGCCCCGCGCGGCGTGCCGCAGATCGAGGTCACCTTCGACATCGACGCCAACGGCATCGTGCACGTCACCGCGAAGGACAAGGGCACCGGCAAGGAGAACACGATCAAGATCCAGGACGGCTCCGGCCTGTCCAAGGAGGAGATCGATCGGATGGTCAAGGACGCCGAGGCGCACGCGGCCGAGGACAAGGCGCGTCGCGAGGAGGCGGAGACCCGCAACCAGGCCGAGTCGCTGGTCCACCAGACCGAGAAGTTCATCAAGGAGAACGAGGACAAGGTCCCCGCGGACGTCAAGACCAAGGTCGAGGCGGCCATCGCCGAGGCGAACGAGGCTCTGAAGGGCACCGACATCGCCGCGGTCAAGGCGGCCGTCGAGAAGCTGGCCACCGAGTCGCAGGCGCTCGGCCAGGCCATCTACGAGGCCTCCGCCGCGGACGCCGCCGCGCAGGGCGACGGCGCGACCAGCGCCGCGTCGGATGACCAGGTCGTGGACGCCGAGGTCGTGGACGAGCCGGTCGACACGGAGAAGAAGTGACCGAGGACAACTTCGAGAAGGAGCCGATCACCTTCGTCGACAACCGGAAGATCGATCCGGAGACCGGTGACGTCAGGCAGCAGGCCGCGGACAACGGCGCCGCGGCCGCGCAGGCCCCGCAGGTGGACGAGGGCGTGGACATCGACAACGACGACGCCCTCGCCGACACCATCAGCGGCGAGCTCGCCGAGCGCACCGCCGACCTGCAGCGGCTGACCGCCGAGTACGCCAACTACCGGCGCCGGGTCGAGCGCGACCGCAAGGCCGTCATCGACAACGCCAAGGCGTCGGTGGTCACCGAGTTGCTCGGCGTGCTCGACGATCTCGACCGCGCGCGGGCGCACGGCGACCTGGAATCGGGTCCGCTGCGGTCGGTGGCCGACAAGCTGTCGGCCGCGCTGCTCAAGCAGGGTCTCGAGGAGTTCGGTTCAGAGGGCGAGCCTTTCGACCCGACCCTGCACGAGGCCGTGCAGCACGAGGGCTCCGGCCACGACCCGGTGATCGGCATTGTGATGCGCAAAGGCTATCGCTTCGGCGATAGGGTGCTTCGGCACGCGCTCGTCGGGGTAACCGACGGCGTAGCCGATCTGACGGAAAACGCTGTTCAACCTACTGAAGAGGCATCGGATGTTGATGCCGGCGCGAACGATCAATAAGGACGCGAGAGGAGGAGATGCTCGGTGAGCCAACGGGAGTGGATCGAAAAGGACTTCTACAAGGAGCTGGGTATTTCCTCCGGCGCCTCGCAGGACGAGATCAAGAAGGCCTATCGCAAGCTCGCCAGGGACTTGCATCCGGACGCCAACCCCGGTGACACCAAAGCCGAGGAGCGGTTCAAGGCCGTCAGCGAGGCGCACGCCGTGCTGTCGGATCCGGCCAAGCGCAAGGAGTACGACGACACCCGCAAGCTCTTCGCGGGTGGCGGCTACGGTCGCGGTGGCTTCGGCGGCGGTACCGGTGGCGGCTTCTCGCAGGAGTTCAACCTCGGGGACATCTTCGGCGGCGCCGCCGGTGCCGCCGACGGTGGCCTCGGCGACCTGCTCGGCGGTCTGTTCAACCGGGGCGGCACGCGGTCGTCGAGCCGACCCAGGCGCGGGGCCGACGTGGAGACCGAGACGACGCTCGGTTTCCGGGAAGCGGCCCAGGGCGTCACGGTCCCGC
The DNA here is from genome assembly GCF_047200615.1 of Nocardia sichangensis. Lineage (NCBI taxonomy): Bacteria > Bacillati > Actinomycetota > Actinomycetes > Mycobacteriales > Nocardiaceae > Nocardia > Nocardia sichangensis. The sequence goes on along the minus strand of NZ_JBJZOK010000001.1, from coordinate 278,239 downwards.
TGCGGATGACCAGCCCCTCGCCGTGCACGACGTGTCACGGCAGCGGCGCCAAACCGGGCACGAGTCCGCGAGTCTGCCCGATCTGCAACGGGACCGGCATCGTCAGCCGCAACCAGGGCGCGTTCGGCTTCAGCGAGCCGTGCGACGAGTGCCGGGGCAGCGGGTCGATCATCGACGACCCGTGCCTCGACTGCCAGGGCAGCGGCATCCAGAACCGCACGCGCACCATCACGGTGCGGATTCCTCCCGGAGTCGGTGACGGTCAACGGATCCGGCTGGCCGGTCAGGGCGAGGCGGGGCTGCGCGGGGCGCCCTCGGGCGACCTGTATGTCACCGTCCACGTCAGCCAGGACAAGGTCTTCGGCCGCAACGGCGACGACCTGACCCTGGTTCTGCCGGTCAGTTACAGTGAATTGGTCCTCGGTACAACGGTTTCGGTGCCCACTCTGGACGGCCGGGTCGGCGTCAAGGTGCCTCCGGGTACCGCCGACGGCCGCACCTTGCGGGTGCGCGGCCGTGGCGTGCCCAAGCGCGGCGGCGGCGCGGGCGACCTACTGGTGACGGTGAAGGTCGCGATTCCGCAGAAGCTGGACAACGACGCCGTCGAGGCGCTGAAGCGCTACCAGGAGGCGGAACGGGCCGGCGGCTTCGACCCACGTGCGGGATGGGCAGGTGCGTGATGTCCTCCGAACCGAAGAACGCGTCCGGCGGGTCGCGGGCCGAGTTCTTCATGATCTCGGTCGCGGCCCAGCTGGCCGGCATGCACGCGCAGACGCTGCGCACGTATGACCGTCTGGGACTGGTCACGCCGCAACGTACTTCGGGCGGTGGTCGGCGCTACTCGGCCCGGGACGTGGAGCTGCTGCGCGAGGTGCAGCGGCTGTCCCAGGACGAGGGCGTCAACCTGGCGGGCATCAAGCGCATCATCGAACTGACCAATCAGGTGGAGGAACTGCGCCAGCAGGTCGCGGAACTGTCGGCCGAGCTGGAGCGGACGCGGGCGGCGTACCGTCCGGATCTCGCTCCGCAGCAGCGCAGTACCGCGCTGGTCGTCTGGCAGCCGCGGCATCGTCGTGAGGACGGTCAGCGCAGACGATAACCGGCACGACGACGGCCCCGGCCTCGGTCGCACATCGCGATCCGGCGCCGGGGCCGTCGTCGTGCGCGGGCATTGTCACAAAGATTTGCTGAAGATAAACCAGAACATGTTCGGCGGAAGTGGTGCGGCATCATCTATTTCGTTGTCGAATCAGCTGGACATTTTCACCATAGATCAGTTTACGTAACCGGTTCGGCCTACCCGATTCGATCCACCTCGGATGGACGCCATGTTGCCCTGAAGTCGCTAGAACAGACCAATCGGGACGTAATTCCACAAGAGAGCCTTACCAATTCGGTATGCACACGACTGACTTTGTGCCGAATCCCCGGTCTTGCAGTCGGTTTCTCTGGCGTGTCGCCCTGGGCATCCTCGTTTCGACGAAATTGAGCGCGGTATGTTCCTTCGAAAGATTCCGTTGCTGGCAAACCTCGCCTACACTCCTTGCCATCGGCTGCTGTCGAGTGGCCCCGCAGCACCTCACTCGCCGGCATGGTTCGTGAACGAGTGCGAAATGGGGTTGTGAGACCAATGGATTCACGCACTGTCGCTTTGATCAGAACTACGTTCAAGGCGGTTGCTGCGGAGGATGGGGGGCCGGAGAAACTGGCGAGATCGTTCTACGCGATCTTGTTCACCGACTACCCGCACGTCCGCGATTTCTTTCCCGCCGCGATGGACTCCCAGCGTGACCGGCTGGTCAAGGCGATCTCCTATGCACTGGACCGGTTGGAGGAGCCCGACAAGCTGCTGCCCTTCCTGGCCCAGCTCGGCAGGGACCACCGCAAGTACGGCGTGCAGCCCGCGCACTACGCCGCCGTCGCCACCGCGCTGAAGAACGCCGTGAAAGTGTTCGCGGGCACCGAGATGTGGACCGACGAGGTGGACCGCGCCTGGGACGAGGGCCTGCAGATCATCTCCGACACCATGATCGGCGCGGCGGAGAAGGAGACCACGCCGTCGGTGTGGACCGGCACGGTGATCGAGCGCCGCGAGGTGCTGCGCAACCTGGTCGTCGTCCGGCTGCAACTGGATCAGCCGATGCGCTATGCCGCGGGCCAGTACTTGAGCGTGCAGGTTCCGTCGCGGCCGCGCATGTGGCGCTATCTCTCGCCCGCCGTGCCGGCGAATGCCAACGGTGAGATCGAGTTCCACGTCCGCAGCGTGCTCGGCGGCTGGGTCAGCTCGGCCATCGTCGGCCAGACTGTCGTCGGCGACCAATGGCTGCTCGGCTCGCCACTCGGCGGCCTCGGCGTTCCGCGCAACGCCAAACGCAAGATGCTGATGGTCGGCTGCGGCACCGGAATCGCGCCGCTGCGCGCGCAGCTGATGTCGATGGCGATGCGGCGGACCAATCCGAAGGTGCATCTGTTCGTCGGCGGCCACCACCCATGCGACCTCTACGACCTGGAGACCCTGAGCAAGCTGGCGATGGCCAACCGCTGGCTCACGGTCACGCCGGTGAGCGAGCACGACGAAAACCCCTGGTGGTACCCGGAACCGGAGGAGCCGCGCACCACCTGGCCGGGCCTGGAACCCCGCGTCACCGGCCAGATCGGCAAGGTCGTCGCCAGTTTCGGCGCATGGTCCGACCGCGACGTGCAGATCGTAGGCTCACCCTCGATGGTGCAGACCACCAAGTTCCGACTCATGGCAGCCGGAACCCTGGCGAAGAACATCCGCCACGACCCGTTGTATTAGTCCGGCGCCTGCGGCGCCGGGTGTTCGCGGGCTGTGTTGTTCGGCCGCGCCTTCGGCGCGAACGGCGGATGCTCGGTCTCGCTTCGCTCGAAAGACGTGGTTGCGGTGCGCCGGGCGTCAGGTGATGACCGCGCTCCCAGGGGCTCGCCGTTGTTGCAGCCTCGGGATATCCGATGGTGGCAATACTACGGCTGCTGTATCGATCTGCTGATCGGTCAGAGCCCCTCGAACTGGATTCGCTCCGGCGGAGTTCCGGTTTCGAGGAGGCGGTCGACCGTGGTTTGGACCATGGCCGGGGAGCCGCAGACGAGTACTTGGTGTTCGAGGAAAGCGCCGTGGGAGCCGAGGACTTCGGCGAGGGTGCCGTAGAGCAGGTCGTCGGGTGCGAAGCCGATGTCGACGCGGGACTGCTCGTACCAGTCGTCGACCCAGCTCGGATCCTCCGGGTTCTCCACCACCGGAATCACCGTTAGCCAAGGCAATTCGGCGGCCAGCAGGTAGAGCATGTCCGAGGCGTACAGGTCGCGGGGGGAACGCCCCCCGACGAAGAGGTAGGTGGGCGGCGGCGACGGCTTGCGCGCCAGCTCGAGGATCTGAGCGCGCATGGGCGCCAATCCCGTACCGCCCGCGATCATCACCACCTCGTCGCCGTCGGGGTCGACCCAGAACCCGCCTGCCGGAGCGCCGATCCGCCACTCGTCGCCCGGCTGGGTGTCGGCGACGATCGCGGCGCTGCACCAGCCGCCGGGCACCGTGCGCACGTGGAACTCCAGTTTGCCGTCCAGGGACGGCGGCAGCGCGGGGGACAGCCTGCGGCGCACGCCGGGATGCTGCGGCACCCGGACTTCGACCGACTGTCCGGCGGCGAACGGCACGAACTCTCCGATCAGGCGGATCACCGCGAGATCGTGTCGCAGGCGATGATGGCCGACCACGGTCGAAGTCCACTCCGGCGCCTGATGACCATTGCCGAGCATGCTCGGATCCCCCAACGGGGCCTCCTTCTTACACAGGGTCGCAGCTGATGTTCTGCTCCGGCGTGCCGACCGCGATGAGCGCGCGCCGGGTGTCCGCGATCATCCGGGCCGAGCCGGCGATCTGGATCTGCCGGTCTTCCCACGCGCCGAAGCTCGCGACCACGGCGCCAAGGTTACCGATCAGGCGCCGGTGCATGCCGTACGGTGCGTCCTGCGGCGGATGCGGGTACCACCACGGGTTGGTCTTCTGCTCGCACACCGGAACGATGGTCAGCCACGGGTTGCTCTGCGAGAGCTGCCACATGTTCTCCACGTCGTACAGGTCGCAGGGATAGCGGCCGCCGATGAAGAAGTGCACTCGCGGGTTGATGCCGCGCTGGCCCATTTCGATCAGCTGGGCGCGCAGCGGGGCGATGCCGGTGCCCGCGCCGATCATGAGCACGTCGCGGCCGCTGTCCCGGTCGACGTGCAGTCCGCCGAGCGGGCCCGCGATCCGCCATCGGTCGCCGACCCTGGTCTCGTTGACGATCGCGGGGCTCACCCAGCCGCCGCGGATCTTGCGCACGTGGAACTCGATCTCGCCGTACGGGTTGGACGGGATGGCGGGAGAGAAATAGCGCCACATCTTGGGCCGCTGCGGAATGGTGACCGGCACGTACTGCCCGGCCTGGTAGGGCACCGGCCCATCGGACTGCAGGCGCACGATGGCCAGGTCCTCCAGCACGCGGCGATGGCCGACCACGGTGGCCTCCCACACCGGCTGCGACTTGTCGGAGTTGGCGCCGATGGCCATGGACGCGGAGATCAGGATGGTGATGTCGCGCCAGCCCTCCTCCAGGCTCCGATTCCACGCCGCGCCGTTGTAGACGCGGAACGCCGCCAGCAGCGCACGGCCCGCTATGTCGTAGTGCGCGGCCTCCACGCCGTACTTGCGATGGTCGCGAGCGAGTTGCTCCAGGAACTTCTGCGCGCGGTCCCAGTCCTCCAGGTGATCGAGGACGTACTGGATGGCCGTGGCGATCCGTTTGGCCTGCATCTCCATGGCGGGTGGGAACAATTCGCGCAACCGTGGGTTCTCGGCGAACAAATGTCCGTAGAACGCACTGACCAACCGCTCGGGTCCATTCGGCGACTCGATCACCGAACGAAAATTGGCGCGGACCAGCGCAGCCGAACGCGCATCCACGACGTGGAGCTTCCTTTCCCTCAGTTCTGCCCGGGGACATACCCGTTACCGGCGGTCTCCCGCCGACAAGTATCCCCGAAAATGCCGTGGTCGTGTGGGTATAAAGCGAACCTTCGCCTTCGCTGCGGCCACGCCCGTGCTGGAGACGGACTACGTCCGGCTGCGCCCGTTGGTGCCGTGCGTCCCGGGCAAACGGTAATCGGTGGGCAAACGGCGGATGCCGCTGACCCGTCGGGTACCGCCGTCGTGGGCGGGCCGGGCCGGATTTCCGCGTCGATGCGGGACCGGAGGATGCCGTTTCCGGCCGGTCAGGTTCCGGCGCCGGTACACACCGCAGGCACGACCTGCTCGGTATAACGACGGATCTGCTCGACCGGTTCCCCCTCGGTCGGCCAGAAGACGAAACCGTCGATCCGCTGGTCACGGTGCAGGGCGAGCAGGTCGTCGACCCAGCGCTGGGGCGGGCCCTCCAGGAAGCCGCGATCGGACCCGTCCGCGGTGATGGTGCCCGATACGTTCAGCACCCGCCGCACCGTCAGCGGATCCCGGCCCGCCGCCGCGGCGGCGGCATCGATCCGCTCGCCCGCTTCGGCGAGGAACTCCGGCGGCGCCCACGCGGCGGACGGTACCCAGCCGTCGGCGGCGCGTCCGGTGAGCTCGAGCATGCGCGGCCCGCGCGCACCGAGCCAGATGCCGGGCTCGTGCCGCGGCCGGGGGCCCGGATGCGCGCCCGCCAGGGAGTAGAAGGCGCCGGGCACCCGGACCGATCGCTCGTCGCTCCACAAGGCGCGGATCACCGCGATCGCCTCGGCCAGGGCGCGTACCGCCTCGCCGCCGGTTCGGCGCGGTCCGCCCATCCCGGCGACGGCGTCCCAGAACGCGCCGGCGCCGAGACCGAGCTGGATCCGGCCGTCGCTGATGATGTCGAGCGAGGCCACCGCCTTCGCGAGCAACGCGGGGTTGCGCAGCGGCAGGTTCGCCACGTCGGGGAAGAAGGTGATCCGCTCGGTGCGCGCGACGAGAGCGGTGATCAGCGTCCAGGTGTCCAGGAAACGGCGCTGGTAGGGATGGTCCTGGATCCCGATCAGGTCGAGCCCGGACACGTCGGCGTACACGCTCAGCTCGGCGAGCCTGCGGAAGTCGTCGGCCTCCGGGATCAGGAACAGACCGAATTGGGGCGGTCGAGTGCTCGTCACACACCTCCTGGTGGTCTCGCGGGACGCCCGACCCCGGCGTGGCGGGCCGGTGTCGCTCAGATGGCGAGCACGGTCTTGCCGCGTGCGCCGGGCGCTCCGATGACCGCCGGTCCCTCCGCGAGCGGGACGGTCGCGTCGATCGGCACGACCACGTCACCGGCGGCGACGCGCTGGATCAGCCGTGCCAGCTCCGGCGCTTTCCCCTTGGATTCGATGTTGCCCCCTTTCAGCGACCGTGCGCGCAGCGCGTCCTCGTCGGCCGCGAAGGTGGTGGAGTAGACGGTGCCGCCGTCGCGGACCAGCGTGGTCAGCTCCGCCAGCGCCTCGGGCGGGCTCACCAGATCGAACAGCACGTCGATGCCGTCCGGATGCGCGGCGGCGACCTGGTCGCGCACCGGCCCCGCGGTGTAGTCCACCGTCTCGGCCGCGCCCAAGCGGGTCATCTGATCGGCGGAGTCGCCGCGTGCCGTGGCGATGACGTGCGCGCCGGCGATATTGGCCAGCTGCACCAAGAAGGAGCCGACGCCGCCGGTCGCGCCCACGATCAGCACGGTCTGGCCCGGGTGGATGTGGGTGGCGTCCACGAGGTCCTGCGCGGTCACCCCGGCCGTCGGCAGCGCGGCGGCGGCGACGGTGGTCACGCCCGGCGGGATCGGCACCAGCGTGCCGCCCTCAGGGAGCACCGCGTACTCGGCGAAACTGCCGTGGCCCACCGGCGGTGTGAGGAACTTGCCGACCACCCGGTCGCCGATGGCGAACCGGCTGACGCCCGCGCCGATCGTGGCGACCGTGCCCGCCCCGTCGACTCCGAGGATCAGCGGAAAGTCGTGCGGCAGTTTGCCTTCCAGGAGGCCGGAGGCCACCTTCCGGTCGAAGGGATTCACCCCGGCCGCCTGGAGTTGGACCCGCACGGATCCGGGGCCCGGCTCGGGCATCGGCATCTCGGCCAGTTCCGGCGTCGCTCCGAACTTCCGTACCACGATCGCGCGCATCCATTCGCTCCTTGAGTCGGGGTGAAGAGTGCTGCAACAACTGACGGCCGAGGTCATCGTAGGCATCCGAAGGTCGCCGACGTGCGGAATCATCGCATCGGCGGTGTCGCGGGCCGTCGCTTTCGCCGGTGCCGGGGCGTAGCGTTCGACACGATCCGGCGGCATCGGAGCGGCGTGGCGAAGAATCTGAAACTTGAGCGGAACAGACTCAACCTTTCGGACGTTGGACGGGTAGGAACGGCGCCGAGCCGAAGGCGGAGCGGGACGAAGCGACGGCTTCGGCCGGGCGAACACGCTCGGCGCCGTACGAATCGACTCGACTAGTAGGAAGGTGACTCGTGGACTCGTTCAATCCCACCACCAAGACCCAGGCCGCACTGACCGCCGCCCTGCAGGCGGCCTCCGCCGCGGGCAACCCGGAGATTCGTCCGGCGCACTTGCTGGTGGCGTTGCTGGACCAGACCGACGGCATCGCCGCGCCCTTGCTGAAGGCCGTCGGAACGGATCCGGCGGTCGTGCGCAACGAGGCACAGGCCATCGTGGACCGGCTGCCGCAGGCGACCGGCGCCACCACCACACCGCAGCTGGGCCGCGAGGCGCTCGCCGCGATCACCGCGGCGCAGCGCCTGGCCACCGAACTCGGTGACGAATACGTCTCCACCGAGCACGTGATGGTCGGTCTCGCCCAAGGCGACTCCGACGTGACGATGCTGCTCACCAAGTACGGCGCCACCGCCGACGCGCTGCGTGCGGCGTTCACCGCGGTGCGTGGCAGCGCCCGGGTGACCAGCCCCGATCCGGAGGGCAGCTACCAGGCGCTGGAGAAGTACTCCACCGACCTCACCGACGCCGCCCGCCACGGCAAACTCGACCCGGTCATCGGCCGGGACACCGAGATCCGCCGGGTGGTGCAGGTTTTGAGCCGTCGCACCAAGAACAACCCGGTGCTGATCGGCGAGCCGGGTGTCGGCAAGACGGCCATCGTCGAGGGGCTCGCCCAGCGCATCGTGGCGGGCGACGTCCCGGAGTCGCTGCGCGGCAAGTCCGTCGTGGCGCTCGACCTCGGCGCGATGGTCGCGGGCGCGAAGTACCGCGGCGAGTTCGAGGAGCGGCTCAAGGCCGTGCTTGAGGACATCAAGAACAGCGCGGGCCAGATCATCACGTTCATCGACGAACTGCACACCATCGTCGGCGCGGGCGCCACCGGTGAATCGGCGATGGACGCGGGCAACATGATCAAACCGATGCTGGCCCGCGGCGAGCTGCGCCTGGTCGGCGCGACCACGCTGGAGGAATACCGCCAGCACATCGAGAAGGACGCCGCCCTGGAGCGGCGCTTCCAGCAGGTGCTGGTCGGCGAGCCGTCGGTCGAGGACACCATCGGCATCCTGCGCGGCATCAAGGATCGCTACGAGGTGCACCACGGTGTGCGCATCACCGACTCCGCGCTGGTCGCCGCGGCAACGCTGTCGGACCGCTACATCACCTCCCGGTTCCTGCCGGACAAGGCGATCGACCTGGTAGACGAGTCGGCCTCGCGGTTGCGCATGGAGATCGACTCCCGCCCGGTGGAGATCGACGAGGTGGAGCGCGCGGTGCGCCGCCTGGAGATCGAGGAGGTCGCCCTCGCCAAGGAGACCGACGAGGCCTCCAAGCAGCGGCTGGAGAAGCTGCGCGCCGAACTCGCCGACGACCGGGAGAAGCTCAATCAGCTGACCACCCGTTGGCAGAACGAGAAGAGCGCGATCGACCAGGTGCGCACGCTCAAGGAGCAACTGGAAGCGCTGCGCGGCGAATCCGAACGCGCCGAGCGCGACGGTGATCTGGGCAAGGCGGCCGAACTGCGCTACGGCCGGATCCCCGCGCTGGAGAAGCAGCTCGCTCAGGCCGAGCAGTCCTCGGCCACCGCGGGCGACGGCGAGGTGATGCTCAAGGAAGAAGTCGGCCCGGACGACATCGCCGAGGTGGTGTCCTCGTGGACCGGCATTCCGGTGGGCCGGATGCTGGAAGGCGAGACCCAAAAGCTGCTGCGCATGGAGGAGGAGCTGGGTCGCCGCGTGGTCGGTCAGACCGAGGCGGTGCAGGCGGTGTCCGACGCGGTGCGCCGGGCGCGCGCGGGTGTCGCCGATCCGAATCGCCCGACCGGCTCGTTCATGTTCGTCGGCCCGACCGGCGTCGGCAAGACGGAGCTGGCGAAAGCGTTGGCGGACTTCCTGTTCGACGACGAGCGCGCCATGGTCCGCATCGACATGAGCGAGTACAGCGAGAAGCACTCGGTGGCCCGGCTGGTCGGCGCCCCGCCCGGCTACGTCGGTTACGACCAGGGCGGTCAGCTCACCGAGGCGGTGCGGCGCAGGCCCTACACGGTGGTGCTGTTCGACGAGATCGAGAAGGCGCACCCGGACGTGTTCGACATCCTGCTCCAGGTACTCGACGAGGGCAGGCTCACCGACGGCCAAGGCCGCACGGTGGACTTCCGCAACACCATCCTCATCCTCACCTCGAACCTGGGTGCGGGTGGTGACCAGGAGTTCGTCATGAACGCGGTGCGTTCGGCCTTCAAGCCGGAGTTCCTCAACCGCCTCGACGACGTGGTCATGTTCCACGCGCTCGACGAGGAGCAGTTGGAGCAGATCGTCGACATACAGCTCGATCAGCTGCAGAAGCGCCTGGCGCAACGCAGGCTGAAGCTGGAGGTCAGCGATTCGGCTCGGTTCTGGCTCGCCGTGCGCGGTTACGACCCCTCCTATGGCGCTCGTCCGTTGCGCAGGCTGATCCAGCAGGCCATCGGCGACTCCCTCGCCAAGGAGTTGCTCGCGGGCGAGGTCACCGACGGCGACAGCGTCAAGGTGGCCGTCAGCCCCGACGGGGACGGTCTGATCGTCGGAAGGTGATGAGCGAGCAAGCGGCCCCGCGCGTGCGGGGCCGCTTACCCTGGAAGCCATGACCAACCCGAACGATCCCTGGGGACAGCGGCCGGAGGATGCACCGACCGAGCACCTGGGTCCGCCGGGCAAGTCCGGCTACGGGGGCCCGGCGCACACCACGGCGTATCCCGACGCGTACGGCGCCGGCGCTCCGTCGGAATATCCCCCGACGGAGCAGTACGGATCCTGGGGCCCACCCCCGACGAACGCGACGCGCGCGTTCCCGTCCTACGACTCCCAGTGGGCCGCCTATCCGGACACCGCTCCGGGTGCGGCGGGGCCGCCCGGCGGCGCGATGCCGCCTGCCGGGGGAGTGCCGCAGGGACCACCACCGCAGCCGCCGCGGCGCAACACCGGTCTGTGGATCGCCCTCGGCATCGGCGTCGTGTTGCTCATCGGTGCGATCGGGGTGGTCTCGGGCGTGCTGCTTGGCGCAAGCGATTCCGGCTCGGCCGACACCGCGGCGGCACCGACGACGCGCGTCACCACGAGACCGGCGCCGGGAACCAGGAACGCCCAGCCGACCCCACCGAGCGGGTTGCCCAGCGTGCCCGGCCTCGGCGATGCCGACGGGCTCGGCGCGACCATGGGCACCATCACCGCGAACGACGGGGGCACCCTGACGGTGAGTTCGGTGATGGGCAACACCATCACGGTGCGCACGGACGCCAAGACGCAGGTGATCGCCTTGTCGGGCACGAAAGTATCCGATCTCGCCACCGGTGAGCTGGTGCTGATCCAGGGCGACAAGGCCGCGGACGGATCGATCCAGGCGAAGGTCATCATCGGTACCTCGCTGCCCGGCGGCGGACGATGAGCCGCGCCGGGCGCGGCCCGCGCGAAGCGCCGGGGGTAATGACGGACCATGTCCGGCCGGGACCATTAGGCTAGGCGTCGATGACGGCAATGTGGTTCGGGTTGGCGGCGATCGCGCTCGTGGGTGCGATCGTGCTGCTGTATTTCGATCGGCTCCAGCGTCAGCGGACCGGTCACGCGCGACAGGTGTGGGCGAAGTCGCAGGGCTATACCTATGTGTCCGTGGAACCCGCGCTGCCGTCCACGTGGCGGCGGGGCGCGCTGACCAAACTGGGCTATCTCTCCGCGGTCGACGTGGTCTCCGGCATCCGCAAGGGCGAGAAGTTCGTGCTGTTCGACTTGGAGGACTCCGCGACGCTGGTCGCGGTCCGCCGCCAGATCGGTTCGGACATCGACGTGGACATGCGGCTGAAGACGGCCGCGCCGCCCAAGGACCACGATCTGGAACTGCTCGGCGCCATCGGTGATCGCGTGGTGTTCGCGACCAATCCCGAAATCGCCAGGCATGCGGTCGATCAGCGCATGGTCGCGTTCATCGAGAATCTTCCGGACTCCGTACAGATGCTCTGGAGCGAGGGCAACTGGACGCTGGGCATGCTGCTGGTCGGCACCACCCCGAAGGACTGGGAAGGCGCGATCGACGCGGTGCTGCGCCTGTCCGGCCTGCTGCACGTGCTGCCACCGGTCAGCGAGCCGCACTTCGACGACGGCGGCCCCGAGCCGGGCCGCTCCCGGCCTCGCGAGCGTCAGCGGGGCGAGAACGTCCGGGGCCCCGAGGACGACGCGGGCGACCGTGCGCGCCCGGAGGCCGAAGGCGACGAGCGGTCCGATGAAGACTCCCACGCCGGCGAGCGAGCCGAGGAGCGGGGATCGGAACCGGCGCGCCGCCCGTCGCTGGCCGTCGTGCCGAACACCCGCGCCCGCGTGCGCGAGGACGACGGGCCTCGGTCACATGAGGAACGCGACGAGCGCGCCGAGGGCCGGGCCGACTCCGAGTCGCGGCAGCGGCCCGCCGACCCGCCCGGTGGACCGTTCCATCCCGGCTTCCGCCCCTACCAGGGACCCGTGCCGAAGTGACCGGCCGCGCGCCCACCGCGGTCGGACCCGAGCGACTGCCATCGATCGCGCCGTCATGACCGAGCATCCCCGGCTGCCCGGCGCCACCCGCCCGGTGGCTTTGATCACCGGACCGACCTCGGGTATCGGCCGCGGTTACGCGACCCGGCTGGCCTCCCTCGGCTACGACTTGGTGCTGGCCGCCAGGGACGAGCAGCGGCTCACCGCCCTCGCGACCGAGATGGAACACCGCTTCGGTACCCGCTCGGAGCTGCTCGTCGCCGACCTGGCCGGGGCCGAGGATCGCGAGCGGGTCGCGGCGCGGCTGGCCGACGGCGTCGAATTCCTGGTGAACAACGCCGGTTTCGCGCGGTCAGGGGAGTTCTGGACATTGCCGCCCGAGCAGTTGCAGGCGCAACTGGACGTCAACGTCACCTCCGTGGTGCGGCTCACCAGGGCCGCGCTGCCGCCGATGATCGCGGCGGCCAACGGCTGCGTCGTCAACGTGGCCAGCGTGGCGGGCCTGATTCCCGGACGAGGGTCGACGTACTCGGCGTCCAAGGCATACGTCGTATCCTTCACGGAAGGGTTGGCAGGCGGATTGGCCGGGACCGGAGTCCGGGTCCAAGCCCTGTGCCCGGGATTCGTCCGCACGGAATTCCACCAGCGAGCAGGCATCGAGATGTCCTCGCTGCCGAAAGCGTTGTGGCTGAGCGTCGACCAGGTAGTCGCCGGCTCACTGCGTGATCTGGAGAAGGGCCGGGTGCTCAGCGTGCCCGGTGTGCAGTACAAAGCGCTCACCACCGTCGCCGGAATGATCCCGCGAACCCTGGGGGCCCGGCTCAATCGCGGGCTGTTCAACGCACGCGGAAGGACTTGACATGATCGACGTGATTACCAACGACAGGGACCGGCTGGCCGCGCTGGTACGCGAGCTCGCCGTCGTGCACGGCCGGGTGACCCTGTCCTCGGGCAAAGAGGCCGACTACTACGTCGACCTGCGCCGCGCGACGCTGCACCACGGCGCGGGCCCGCTGATCGGCAAGCTGCTGCGCGAACTCGTCGCGGACTGGGACTTCGACGCCGTCGGCGGCCTGACCATGGGCGCGGACCCGGTGGCGCTGGCCGTGCTGCACGCGCCCGGCCGCCCGATCGACGCCTTCGTGGTGCGCAAGGCCGCGAAGTCGCACGGCATGCAGCGCCAGATCGAAGGCCCCGATGTCGTGGGCAAGCGGGTGCTGGTCGTGGAGGACACCACGACGACCGGCAATTCGCCCCTGACCGCGGTGCGCGCGTTGCGCGCTGCGGGCGCTACCGTGGTCGGCGTCGCCACCGTCGTCGACCGGGAAACCGGCGCCGACCAGGTGATTGCCGCGGAAGGTCTGGAGTACCGGTCGATCCTCGGCTTGAAGGATCTCGCCCTGGGATAGCCTGGAAGAGGTGTAAGTCTTCGAAGGTGAAGGGTCGTGTGAGTCTCCAGTGGTGAGCATTGCAGTCAACAGGAGCCGCGAGAACGTCGCGATGCTCGGAATCGGCGCTTACCGACCCGAACGCCTGGTCAGCAACGCGGAGGTCTGCGAGGTCCTGGATTCCACCGACGAGTGGATCTTCGAGCGCACCGGCGTCCGCAACCGGCGCTGGATCAGCGGTGACGAGACGCTCCGGTCGATCGCGGCGGCGGCGGGCGAGCGCGCGATCGTCAACAGCGGCGTCGACCGGTCGAAGATCGGCGCCGTGATCCTGGCCACCTCCAGCTGGCTGACCCTCACCCCGCACGGCGCGCCGCAGGTGGCCTATGACATCGGCATGAACGGTGTCCCCGCTTTCGACCTGACCTCCGGCTGCGGCGGCTTCGGATACGGCCTCGGCGTGGCCGCCGACATGATCCGATCCGGTTCCGCCGAGTACGTCCTGCTCATCGGCGCCGAGACGATGACCGTCGGACTCGACCCCACCGACCGCGGCACCGCGATGATCTTCGGTGACGGCGCGGGCGCGGTCGTGGTCGGCCCGAGCGACGAGAACGGCATCTCGCCGACCGTGTGGGGCAGCGACGGCGAGAACGCCGCAGCGATCATGCAGGACATCGATTTCCTCGAGTACATGCAGCGCGCTCAGGCCATGCAGGGGCTCGACCCGGCGGTGGATCCGGTCGGCCGGATGTCGCTGCGGATGGAGGGCCCCCGCGTCTTCCGCTGGGCCGCGGTCACCCTGCCGCGCGCGCTGTCCACCGCGCTCGAGGTCTCCGGCGTGGCCAAGGAGGACATCGAGGTCTTCGTCCCGCATCAGGCCAATGCCCGGATCAACGAGCTGATGAAGAAGAATCTCGGGCTGGCCGACGAGATCCCGATGGCCAACGACATCGAGAACACCGGAAACACCTCCGCCGCGTCCATTCCGCTCGCGATCGAGGAAATGCTGGTCACCGGCAAGGCCAAGGGCGGGCAGACGGCGTTGCTGCTCGGCTTCGGCGCGGGGCTGAGTTACGCGGGACAAGTCGTCACGCTGCCGCCCGCGCCCGCCGAGCCGAGCTTCTGACCATGCGGCCGTTCCGAGCCGGATATCTCGCGGCGGCGGCGCTCACCGTCTTCGGCGCCGTCACCGGGCGGGAGAAGGCGCAGTGGATCGCGAAGCCGCTGCTGATGCCGCTGCTCGCGGCGGACGTGGCCACCGAAGGCCGAGAGCTGCCGTCCACCGAGCGCACGGTGCTGATCGGGTCGCTGGGCGCGGCCACGGTCGGCGACATCCTGCTCATCGATCCGGACGACGATCGCAGGCTGATCGCGGGCGCCTCGTCGTTCGCGGTGATGCAGGCCGGATACTCCACGCTGTGGTGGCGGATGGGTGGCAGGCCCGCCGCCGGGGTGGCCGTACCGCGGGTGGCCGCCTGGCTGGGTGCGGCCGGGTTGCTGCGGAAGAAGGCCCCTTCGGTGGCCGCGCCGCTGACCGCGTACGGCGTCACCTTGGGTACCGCGGCCGTGCTCGCGTCGGACCCTGCGCTGGCGCCCGCGACGAAAAACATTGCGGGAGTGAACATTCCCGGTACCGATCCGCGCAGCCGCCTCGGCATCGGAGCGCTGCTGTTCACCGTCTCGGACGGGCTGATCGTGCTGCGGCGGTTGTTCGCGCGCGGCGAGCGGACCCGGCGGGTGGCCGAAGGCGTGATCCTGGCGACCTACGCGGCCGCGCAGTACCTGCTCGCCGATCCGAAAGCGCACGTGAAGCCGGTGCTCACAGCACCAGAATGATGCGATCCCGGTTCGCCGGGTCGACGCGGATGGAGAGGATCTCGCCGACCGCGAGCCGGGGTTTGTCGGCCGGGGTGGCGTCGAAAACCACAGTGCCGCGGTAACTCTCGGAGCCCGGTACGGTCAGTTCCAGATCCAGCTCGGTGAGCTCCGTGTAATGGTCGGTGCGCTCGAGTGGGTGCACGCCCTCGACGGTCGCCCAGCCTTCCAGCCCGTGCCGCCACAAGCGGCGATCCGCCTTGGACGGCCGTCCGGCGAGCATCATCCCGATGCCGACGCACGAACCGAACAACCCGACCAACGCCACGATCTGATACGGCACCGTCCCCGGCGGCGTCCGATGCACCACCCACCCCAACCACAGCGCCAGCAGGATCAGATACCCGGCGGTCACCCCGAGCACCGTGCGCAGTATCCGCTCGTGATCCATACCAGCCTCCACCCCGAGTGCCAGACCTCCAGGATAGGCCCGGAACGGGCGGTGGAAAGCGCTATCGGCCCGCTCGGCTGCTGGTCAGCGCGGGGAGGTCGATTGTGATCGGAGTTCCGGCAATGTCGACTGTCACGATGCCGGATTGTTCGGCGACGAGTTCGTAGTCGCGGCCGATGAGGTGGTAGGCGGCAAGGCTTGTGGGTTTGTCGAGGTCGATCAGCCAGTAGTATTCGATACCCGCCTCGGCGTACTCGAAGAATTTCGTCACTCGATCGGTACGTCGTGAACCGGGCGACAGAATCTCCACGGCGAGCAGCACGTCGGCCGCATCATAGCGCGGCAGGTTGGCCTCGATACCAGCTTCGGGCACCACGAGAATGTCCGGAACTCGGATGGTCGGCACCGAGCCTGCGTCGATCACCACTTCGGTATCGGCCAGCACGCCGTGGGTGTCGGGCAGTTGCGGTTCCAACTGCGGGCCCAGCCGCAAGACAGCGCGCTGATGTTGCGACACCGGCTTCGGTGACACAACCAGAACCCCCTCGACAAGCTCGTAATTTCGGCTGCTGTCCTCCGGCAGCGCAATCCAGTCCTCCAGGGTCAGCAGATGATCAGGCCAGTTCACGTCGACGGTCATCGCTTCCTCCCCTCCCCGCACGGATACCGCGTTGGGGCCAGTCTGGCATAACGTGCCGACAAACCACAGCGCCGTCAGCCCTTGAGTCGCAATACCGCCAGAACCCTGCGGTGGTGGGTGTCGGAGGGCGGTAGGTCGAGCTTGAGGAAGATATTGCCGATGTGCTTTTCCACCGCCCGCTCGGTGACGGTCAGCGCGGCGGCGATGGCGCTGTTGGACAGGCCTTGGGCCATCAGCTCGAGCACCTCGCGTTCGCGCGGGGTGAGGCGGGCCAGCGCATCCTGCTGACGTGAGGCGCCCATCAATTGACTCACCACCTCCGGGTCGAGCGCGGTCCCTCCGGTGGCCACGCGGTGCAGCGCGTCCACGAAGTCACGGACGTCGGCGACCCGGTCCTTGAGCAGGTAGCCCACGCCGCTCGCGCCACCGGCCAGCAATTCCGTGGCATAGCGGGTCTCGACCCACTGGGAGAACACCAGTACGCCGGTCATCGGGTATTTGCGGCGCAATTCGATGGCGGCCAGAAGCCCCTCGTCGGTGTAGCTGGGCGGCATCCGCACGTCCACCACGACGACATCGGGGTTATGTGTGCCGACCACGTCGGCGAGAGTGGTCGCGTCGCCGACCATGGCGACCACCTCGTGGCCGCGTTCGGTCAGCAGCCCGGCGAGCCCGTCGCGCAGGATGGCGCTGTCCTCGGCGATCACGAGGCGTAGTCCGTCACTCATCGTGACCCCGCCAGCGGCAGCAGAATCGTCACCACCGTCGGCCCACCGGCCGGGCTGTGCACGGTCAGCGTCCCGTCCACGGTGCGGGCCCGCGCCGCGAGGCCGGACAACCCGCTGCCCGCGCCGAGCGCGCCGTCGACGGGCGTCATCACGCCGCCGATACCGTTGTCCCGCACTGTTACCGCGATCGTCCGCCCGTCACCCGGCAGCGCCGAGACCCACGCGCTGGTGGCCCGCGCGTGCCGCACCACGTTCGTCAGCAATTCGGCCACCGAGAAATACGCGATCGCTTCGATGGCCGGAGTGGGCCGTTCGGGCAGATGCACCCGCAGCTGCACCGGCACCGAGCAGCGCGCCGCCAGCGTCTCCAGCGCCGGTCCGAGCCCCAATTCCAATGCGGGCGGGTGGATTCCGCGCACCAGTTCGCGCAGTTCGGTCAGCGCCTCCTTGGAACCCGCGCGCGCCTCGGCGATGAGGTCGCTGGGATCGCCGCCCGCGGCCAGCCGATCCTCCGCACGGCCCAGCGCCATCGCGATGGTGACCAGTCTGGCCTGAGTACCGTCGTGCAGGTCGCGTTCCAGTCTGCGCAGCGTGGCCGCGGAGTCCTCGACGGCGGTGCGCCTGCTCTCCTGCAACTCGGTCACTCGGCGATCGCGGGTCGTCGCGCCGAGCAGCGCGATCGTCAACAGCCCGTGCAACCAGCAGACGCCGCGCAGCAGCCAGGGCAGCGCCAGGCAGCCGAGCGCTCCCACCAGTGCGAACGCCAGCACTTTCGGCCAGCTGTCGAGGTAGAGACCGCCGAACTGGACCATCGACTGGTGCTCGACACCGTTCTCGTCGACATTCGTCGGGCGGATCAGTGCCCATGGGATCGGGGAGAGCGCGGTGAACATGGTCATCGCCACCCCGACGAGCACCAGGTAACCCACCGCGACGCCGAGCACCGCCTGCGCGAGCAGGAACAATGCCGCTCGCCATGCCGCCCGATCGGTGAAGGCGCTGCGGAAGAATCCGATCAGGCCGGACGCGGGTGCGAACGGCGGGGGCGGCGCGACGACGATGCCGAGCAGATCTTTGGCCAGGGCGCGGTAGACCCGGCCCCACAGCCGTCCGCCGAGCAGCACGCCTGCCAGCACCGGCAGGCCGATGACCGTGATCGCGAGATACAGCCCGCCGCCGAAGCCGAGGAACAGGTAGGCGACGGCCAGGCAGCCAAGCACGAAAACGGTGAGAACGTAGACGAGTTCCTTCCAGAACCGGGCGCGCACGGGTGCGAGCAGGACCGATCGAAGGACATGCTCTTCCGGTTCTGGCGCACTGGCCGGCGCGTCGAACACGAGGGTCGGTTCGGTGTGTGTCTCGGTCATGGAATCCATGGTGGTCGCGGCGATTCCGGGGGTCGATGGAGCCGACCGCCGAAAAAGTGGTGTAGGCAGCCACACCTACTACGATCCTGCTGATGAGCTACCCGCCGCAGCCGCCGCCGTACGGCTATCCAGCCTATGGGGCCTACGGAGCACCGGACCACCCGCAATCCACCACGATCTTGATCCTGGGCATCCTGAGTCTCGTGCTGTGTCAGTTCATCGGACCTTTCGCGTGGGTGATGGGCAAGCGGGCGCTCAACGAGATCGACGCGTCCGGTGGAACCATCGGTGGCCGGGGGAATGTCAACGCGGGATACATCTGCGGCATCATCGCGACCGGGCTGCTGTGCGTGAGCCTGCTGTTCCTGCTGTTGATGTTGGTGCTCGCCCTGGTCGGCGTGTTCGCGGGAAGCTCGTCCGGCTACTGAGCCACGCGTCGCGGGCGCGGTGCCCGGAATTAGCATCATGAAGGTGAGTCACCCAGCGCCGGACGCGGCGGAGCAGGATCTACCCGGCCCGACGGAGTGGGGCGAGCACCCCAACGGCGTCGGTCCGTGGGCGAGCGAGCACGCCGAGCCGCCGCCGGATGATCCGCGTCTCGATCCCGAACTGCTGGCCGGTGGCGACCGCCGCAACGTGGTCGACGCCTACCGCTACTGGAGCCGCGAGGCCATCGTGGCCGATATCGACCGGCGTAGGCACCCGTTCCACGTCGCGATCGAGAATTTCGGGCACGACGCGAACATCGGCACGGTGGTCCGCACGGCGAACGCCTTCGCCGCCGCGGCCGTGCACATCGTCGGGCGTCGGCGCTGGAATCGCCGGGGCGCCATGGTGACCGATCGCTACCAGCACATCCGCCACCACGCCGACATCGGCGAACTGCTGGCGTTCAGCGAGCGCGCGGGCCTGACCGTGGTCGCCGTCGACAACGTGCCGGGTTCGGTGCCGCTGGAGACGGTTACGCTGCCGCGCGCGTGCCTACTGCTGTTCGGCCAGGAAGGCCCCGGTGTCACCGACCATGCCAAGCAGGCCGCCGTGATGACGGTGTCGATCGCGCAGTTCGGCTCGACCCGCAGCATCAACGCGGGCGTGGCCGCCGGGATCGCCATGCACGCCTGGATCCGGCAACACGCCGATCCGGCGACCGCATGGTGAGCGCCGGACCCGCGCACGATCGTCTGAGCTGGCGATCTTCGCCCCCGGAAGCCCACCGGCACGATTCCACATCGCTTTCGTAACAAATCGGGCGCATAAATGCGTTCTGGCCTGGCACCATTGACCCATGACCTCGCGGAGCGACGATATCGAGGTGCCGAGCGTGGAGCACGCCGAGACGGGCTCCGCGGCACCGCGTCCGCCGACCGGCCGGGCACCGGCGGGCCGGGAGGCCGTCGCGCCGGCGACGCTGTGGTCCGAACGGGCCGATATGGCCGAATCGTCGATCATCTCCCGGCATCTGCGCGCGCTGTGGGCGCTCCCTGGCACCGAACTCGGTGTGGTCGGTTGGCCGGCGACCAAGCGGGAGCGAATCTTCGGCGCGTGGCACTACTGGTGGCAGGCGCATCTGATCGAGTGCGCGACCGACGCCGCGAATCGGGCGCCGACTCCGCTGCGCCGCAGGCGAATCGCCGCGCTGGCGCGCTCACACCGCATCCGCAACATCACCGGCTGGACCAACCGTTACTACGACGACATGGCCTGGCTCGCCATCGCGCTGGAACGCGCCGAGCGCACCCAGGGCACCGACGTGCGCAGCGCGCTGGTCGCGCTGGAGAAGCAGCTGCACGACGGCTGGCAGCCGCAGGTCGGCGGCGGCCTGCCCTGGCGCATCGGCTCGGACTACTTCAACGCGCCCGCGAACGGTCCTGCCGCGATCGCGCTGTTGCGCCTCGGGCGCGTCCAACGCGCGCAGGAGATGTCCGACTGGCTGGACGCGACCCTGCGCGATCCGGAGACCGGGTTGATCCTGGACGGCATTCACCTACCCTCCGGCGAGATCGAGCGTCCCGTGTTCAGCTACTGCCAGGGTGTGGCGCTCGGCCTGGAGACCGAGCTCGCCGTGCAGACCGGCGAACCCAGGCACACCGAACGCGTGCACCGGCTGCTCGCGGCCGTCGAGGAACACATGACCACCGACGGTGTGGTCGACGGTGGTGGCGGCGGCGACGGCGGCCTGTTCAACGGCATCCTGGCCCGATACCTGGCGCTGGTCGCGGTGATGCTGCCGGGCGAGGACGCCCAGCAAATCGCCGACCGCCGCGCGGCCGCCGCTATCGTCACCGCGTCCGCCGAGGCGGCGTGGGCGAACCGGCTGCAAGTCGAGGGCGAGCCACTGTTCGGGCACGACTGGAGCAAGCCCGCGCGACTGCCCGGCGGCAGCGCGGGAGCTGGTTACCTCACCTCCGGCGGCTCGGTCACCTCGTCGAAAGTGCCGGGACGCGACATGTCGGTGCAGTTGTCCGGCTGGCTGCTCATGGAGGCGGCCTACCAGGTCAGCGCCGCTGGGCTGTGACCGAGGATCAGCCCTCGGGCTCCAGCACGGCGCTCGGAGCCGTTTCCAGCGCGAAGTCCTCGGCGGGTTGCGACATCTCCTGCCGGTAGTGCCGCACGCCGAGCGCCGTCCCGATGATCAGGCCCACCACCAGCGTGCCGATCACGATCGGCATCAGCCATTGCACGCGCTGCAGGAAGCTGCCCGCGTAGTACCCGATGAGCAACAGCACCGGCGCCCAGACGATCGCGCCGATCGTGCTGGCGACTGTGAACTTGCGGTGGTCCATCCGCGCGGCGCCCGCCACCGAGGGGCACAGGGTGCGCACCCACGGGATCCACCGGGCGATCAGCACCGCGACGAAGCCGTGCCGATGCAGCAGCTCCGCGACGCGTTGCAGGTTGCGGACGTTGATGTATCTGCCGTTCTTCCTGGCCACCAGGTGTCGTCCGGTGCGGTGCCCGATGACGTAGCCGACCTGATTGCCCGCGATGGCCGCGACCATCGCGCCCACCGACAGCGCCCAGACGTGCGTCTCACCCGAGGCGTGCGACGCCATCACGATGCCCGCGGTGATCAGCATCGAGTCACCGGGCAAGAACAGCCCGAGGATCACCGCGCACTCGAGGAAAACGAAGGTCAGCACCACCGTCCAGACGAGCGCGGGGCCCGCCGACAGTAGCGGATCGAAACTGCCCACGGCTAGGGGCGACGATTCCGTCGTCACCGGCTTCAGCGGGTGGACTCGCTGGTCGAGGCGGGCAGCTTCGCCTCGGCCTGCTCTTGCGCCTGCGCATTGCGGCCGAGCAGCTTCTTCGCCACCGCGCTGATGCCGGGCAGGATCGATACGAAGACGATGAGCAAGAAGATCGCCTCGACGTGGTCCCGGATGAACGCGACGTTGCCCAGGAAGTAGCCGAGCACGGTGACGCCGCCGCCCCACAGCAGCGCGCCGACGATGTCGAACGCGACGAACTTGCGGTAGTCCATCTTGGAGACACCGGCCAGCACCGGCATGAAGGTGCGCACGATCGGCACGAAGCGGGCCAGGATGATCGTCTTCGGCCCGTGCTTTTCGAAGAACTCGTGCGTTTGCGTCACGTAGTGCTTCTTGAAGAAACGGGTGTCCTCTTTGTGGAACAGCGCGGGCCCGATCGCCCGGCCGATCCAATACGCGCACTGGTCTCCCGCGAACGCGACCAGGACGACGGCGGGCACCAGCACCCAGATCGACACCGGCGGATTCGGCTGCGCGGCGAGCAGGCCGCCGGTGAACAGCAGCGAGTCGCCGGGCAGGATCGGGAACAGCAAGCCGGTCTCGATGAAGACTATGACCAGGATGGCCGGCAGCACCGCGTCCTTCAGCCACGTCTCCGTGAGCAGGTGCATCGGATCGAGCAACTCGGTCAACGCGAGGTTACTCGTCACCGATTCTGTCGCTGCCTGCAGAATCACGTGGCCTCCTGTCCCGATACGGCTGGCCTGCATCGCTTGCCACCGCGTCGGAAGCTGCCAGCGCAAATTACCGGCCCCACAGTACCGGCTCCACCTGAAAAAGCTCGTGCTGTGCGCAAAATTACCGGCGGGTCAACTGCGCCCTCCCTCCCTGCATACCAGGCGAAACACCGCTGCCTTAGGGTGAAGGCTGACAAAATAGGTCTTTGCCGCACAACACGGAGGTCTTACAGTGCCCATCGCGACTCCGGAGGTCTACGCCGAGATGCTCGGTCGGGCCAAAGCCAATTCCTTCGCATTCCCGGCCATCAACTGCACGTCGTCGGAGACGATCAACGCGGCCATCAAGGGTTTCGCGGACGCGGGCAGCGACGGCATCATCCAGTTCTCCACCGGCGGCGCGGAATTCGGCTCCGGCCAGGGTGTGAAGGACATGGTCACGGGCGCGGTGGCGCTGGCCGAGTTCGCGCACGTGGTCGCGGCCAGGTACGACGTGACCATCGCGCTGCACACCGACCACTGCCCGAAGGACAAACTGGACACTTTCGTCCGTCCACTGCTGGCGATCTCCCAGGAGCGGGTCAACGCCGGCCAGAACCCGCTGTTCCAGTCGCACATGTGGGACGGTTCCGCGATTCCGATCGACGAGAACCTCGAGATCGCCAAGGAGCTGTTGAAGGCCACCCACGCCGCGAACATCATTCTCGAGGTCGAGATCGGTGTCGTCGGCGGTGAGGAGGACGGCGTCGAGGCCGAGATCAACGAGAAGCTCTACACCTCGCCGGAGGACTTCCAGAAGACCATCGACGCCCTCGGCGCGGGCGAGAACGGCAAGTACCTGCTCGCGGCCACCTTCGGCAACGTGCACGGCGTGTACAAGCCGGGCAACGTGGTGCTCAAGCCCGAGGTGCTCGCCGAGGGCCAGCGCGTCGCGGCGGCCAAGCTCGGCCTCGGCGCCGACGCGCAGCCGTTCGACTTCGTCTTCCACGGCGGTTCGGGCTCGCTGAAGTCCGAGATCGAGGACTCGCTGCGCTTCGGCGTGGTGAAGATGAACGTCGACACCGACACCCAGTACGCGTTCACCCGGCCGGTCGCCGGGCACATGTTCGCCAACTACGACGGCGTGCTGAAGATCGACGGCGAAGTGGGCAACAAGAAGGCCTACGACCCGCGCAGCTACCTGAAGAAGGCCGAGGCCTCGATGTCGGCGCGTGTGGTGGAGGCGTGCAACGACCTGCACTCGGCCGGACGCTCGATCAGCGCCTGACCCTGATACACCCGTCAGGGGCTTGGTGCACATGAGTTTGGATGTGCGCGTGCTCGGGCCCGTGCGGCTGCTCGTCGGTGGTGAACCGGTGGCCGTCGGCGGGCCCAAACCGCGAGCTCTGCTCGCCGCGCTCACGGTGAATCGGCGGCGCGCGGTGTCGTCGGCCGCGCTCGCCGATCTGGTGTGGAACGAGGAACCGCCCGACGCCTATGCCGCCAGCCTGCAGGTCTTCGTCTCCAACATCCGCAAGGCGCTGCGTAACTCCGGGGTGGACCCGGCGACGGTGCTGCGCACCGAGTCGTCGGGCTATCGGTTGGAGATCGACGAGACCGCATGCGATCTGGGACGTTTCGAAGCGGCGCGGGAGGCGGGCGCCCGTGCCGCCGAGGCGGGTGATCACGCCGGGGCGGCGCAGCTGTTCGGCTCCGCGCTGCGCGAGTGGAGCGGCCGGGCGCTGGCCGATCTGGCCGGATTGCAGTTCGCCGACGGGTTCGCCACCGCCATGGACGAAGAGCGGTTACTGGCCGCGGCGGCCCGGATCGACGCCGAGATCGCCTGCGGGCGAGCGTCCTCGGTGATCGGCGAGCTGGTGGCGATGACCAACGAGCACCCGTTGCGCGAACCGCTGTGGGGCCAGTTGATCACCGCGCTGTATCTGTCCGGACGGCAGGCGGACGCGCTGGAGGCGTGCCGGAAGGTGCGCGGCGTGCTCGCCGACGAGCTCGGCATCGACCCGGGGCCGGCGCTGATCGACCTGGAGCAGCGCGTGCTGCGGCAGGAGCCGCTGAGCACGGTCGAACTCCGGCAGGTCGAGCGCCTGGCCGCGGCGATGACCGAGACGGTCACCGAGGTGCCGCGTGCGGTGCGCAGCGGTCAGCTGCGGATGCCGGACGGTCGCGTGGTGGCGATCGCGCAGGGCGGCCTGCGTATCGGGCGGATGACCGACAACGACTTGGTGCTGGAGGACCCGCGGGCCAGCCGCTATCACGCGCACATCATGCCGAGTCGCTCCGGTCTGCTCATCAAGGATCTGCATTCGGCCAACGGCGTCTACGTCAACGACGACGCGATCGACAGCGGCGTGTTGCTCGCCGACGGCGACCTGATCCGGATCGGCGCGACGATCCTGACCTTCCAGGCGCTGCACTAGTCGCAGGCGATCCCGTCGCCGTCCCGGTCCAGCTGGGTGTTGAAGCCGGGCTGCCCGCGGTACAGCGGCCCGGCGCCCTCGGCGCGCACCTGGTCGCAGTCGGTGTAGATCTTCGGCGACCTCTCGGCGGGTTCCTCGGGTCGCTCGCTGTCCCCCTTCGGCCCGGTCCGGTTGTGCGGGATCGGATGGTCGTCGTGCGGTCCGGCGATCGCGACGGCCGGGGGCGGGACGGCGGACGCCGCCGACGGCACGAGCGCGCACGCTCCGGCCGCCAGCAGCGCCGCCCCGATCGCGGGTGCGACGCGGAGAACTGACTTGGTCACGTCTCCATCCTGCTCCCGGATCGCCCGGCGCGCCTCACTCGCAAGCGATTCCGTCGTTGTCCCGGTCCAGGTGGGGGGCGTAACCCGGCTGTCCACGCCGCAGTGGGGCCTTACCGGCGTTGCGGACCTCCGTGCAGTTCTTGTAGTAGGGACTCGGGGGCGCTTGCGGGGGCAGGTTGTTCGGCGGCGGCGGATTGTTCGGGGCCGGTGGATTGCTCGGCTGCGGCGGAGTTTGCGGCGGTGCCGGGCGTGTCGTTCTGACAGCCTTCGAAAGGCGAACGGGGTAAGGTCGTTCCGCTGGTTCGTCTTGCAAGATTCGTGTCCGCAAAGGATTTCGAGGGGTTGCTATGGCGATGCGAATGCTCGCCGCGGTCGGTGCGATCGTGGTCGGCGCGGGAATGCTCGTCTACGCCGACGGGCCTGCCGCCGCCGCGCCCGAAGCGGCGAGCCCTCTCGCGGGAGTGGGTCCGTGCGCGACCGACCCGGTGGCGACCCACGAGCCTTTGGTGCCGAAAACGCTGGAGGTGCCGATTCCCTATCCGGTGATCACCGTGCTCCCGCCACAGCTGCCGGAATCCGCGCCGAAGCGAACGCGGATGGAGCTCCCGCCGGATCCCTGCGCGAATCCCTGCCCGGATCTCACCGATCTGCCCGGCGCGCCACCGAGTCTCGCCGGACAGCTCGGGATCCCCGAAATCCTGCTCAATCCCAAACCATTCCACTTCGCGATCCCCGGCCCCGGCCCGGACCCCGGTCAGGTGCCCCCACCACCCGCGCCGGTGCGGCCGCCGATCGAGCCCGCGGCGCAGTCACCGGCTCGCCCCGCGCCGCGGCTCGGCCCAGCTCGCGAGGTGGCGAAGCTGACCGGCGCGAACTCGGTGAACCGCACCGACAAACGCTGGCAG
Source organism: Nocardia sichangensis (assembly GCF_047200615.1). Taxonomy (NCBI): domain Bacteria; kingdom Bacillati; phylum Actinomycetota; class Actinomycetes; order Mycobacteriales; family Nocardiaceae; genus Nocardia; species Nocardia sichangensis. The sequence goes on along the minus strand of NZ_JBJZOK010000001.1, from coordinate 252,282 downwards.
GTGGACGGCACCGACCTCGGCATCATGTGGGAGAGCGCACCGGGCGAGATCGCGACCGCGTTCGGCGACACCGTCGGGCGCGGCTTCCATCCGCCGGGCGGCATGGGGCTGGATTGGCGCAGCAACGTCCTCGCCTTCAGCACCGACCGGGATCTCGCCGACGGGGTGACCTTCGACCGGATGGTGACCGACGACCGCTGCCACGCGGCCGAGGTGCTCTCCAGCCGCAAACTCGACAATGTCGAGGTCACCACCATTCCCACCTCGGGTTTCGCGCTGGGCGAGCGACAGTATCTGAGCTATATGTCCATTCGGACCTGGAACAGCCTGCCCGGCACGTTCTTCACCAACTACGGCGGCATCGCCTACTCCGACGATCACGGCCAGACCTGGACGAAGGACCCGCACGCGCGCTGGGACAACATCTTCGGGCTGGCGAATTTCCAGGTGAGCGCGATGGTGCCGCACGGGGGTTACGTCTACATGTTCGGCACGCCCAACACCCGCCTCGGCGCGGTGGGCCTGGCTCGGGTGCCCGAGGACCAGCTGCTCAACACCACCGCCTACCAGTATTGGCGGGATGGCACCTGGACCCCCGTCGGTGGCTTCGGCTCGGCCACGCCGATCATGGACGGTCCTGTCGGTGAACTGTCGGTCCGCTACGACGCCGCCCGCGAGGTCTGGCAGATGAGCTATCTGGACACGACGAAGGCGGCGCTGGTCGTACGCGAGGCGGACACACCGCAGGGCGTGTGGTCGGAGAGCACGCCGACGGTGTCGGCGCTGAGCTATCCGGAGCTGTACGGCGGCTTCATCCACCCGTGGTCTTCGGGTGCGGATCTGTACTTCACCATGTCGACCTGGAGTGACTACAACGTGTACCTGATGCACTCGGTCGTCGGCGAGTGAGCCGCTCGGGTCAGTGGAGCCGGACCTCGGCCAGCGCGCGACCGAACAGCTTGCGACCCTCGGACGAGCCGCCGAGCAGAATGGTCGCGGTGCGCGCGGCGGCGTCCAGCGACTTGATCCGGCCGGTGAACTCCACCGTGCCCGCCGCGTCGGCGGCGACCGGAACGAAGCCGGAGAAGCGCACGCTGAACTTCTGGATCGCGGTGGGATCGCCCAGCCACGAGGTGAGATAGTCACCCGCCAAGCCCATGGTCAGCATGCCGTGCGCGACCACCGTCGGCAGCCCGGCCAGCTGTGCGGCGTGGTCGCTGAAGTGGATCGGATTGGCGTCGCCGGACACGCCCGCGTAGTTCGCCAGGTCGCCGCGGGTCAGCTGGAACGCACGGTCGGGTAGCTGATCGCCAGGAGCGAGCTCGTCGAAGGCGGGCAGCGTGTGCACGGGCGTGGACTCGTGCTCGACCGGCTCCACCAACGGGCTGACGCCGAGCGACACCAGCACATCGTTGTGCGCTGGGTCGGTACTCCGGGATTCGACCGGGCGCCCGTGCATCATGACGTTCTCGACGATGTCGTCGAGCGTGTCGTCGACCTCGGCTCCGCGGCGCGCGACGATCGTGGTCGACCCGACGATGGCGACCTCGCCGTGCTGGTTGCTCAGCGTGAAGCGCACCAAGATGAAGTCGTTGTCGCCGAACTGGCGGATCGATTCGATGACGATCTCGCTGCGCATCCGGTCGCCGGCCAGGATCGGCCGGTAGATCTCGAAGACCTGATCGGTCTGCAGGAACTGGGAGAGGTCGTACTCGGTGAGCACCGTGTCGAGCAGCGCCCTGGTCCCGGTCATCCCGATCACCGAGGCGAAGGTCGGCGGCGCGATGAGCCCGGGATACCCGAGCGCGCGTGCGTCGGCTTCGTGCTGGTGCGCCGCGTGGTGGTTCTGTACCGCGCGGGCGAATTCCCGGACCTTCTCCCGGCCGACCTCGTAGTGGTCACGCACCCGGAATCGCTGTCCGATCGGCGTCACCGGGACGACATCGATATCCGGCCGCGCCATCGTCTGCTCCCTGCTCATGATCCCGGCCATGCTACTGCCGGACCGGACCATTGACCAGGTGAGTGTGACGTGTGTGACCGGCATCGATGCGTGGCGGCTATCACGCCGCCAGGTGGTTACTGGCTGCTGGAGGGCGGATCGCAGACCTTCCATCCGTCGTCGGTGCGCTGCAGGTCGAAGGTGCGTGCGGACCGCTTCGCCGGGTCGGCCTCGGTGTACACCGTGGCCTGGGCGATGGCGGTGGCGTCGGTGATGCGGATGGCGTCGATGCTGTCCACCACCGGGATGTTCTTGCGTTCCATCGACAACTTGTGCACGCCGGCGAACTGGTCGCTCGGAATGCCCTGATAGAAGTCGTGCAGCGGACCGCAGGTGGTGGAGCGGAGCGCGTCCAGATCGCCGCTCTTCAGCGCGTCGGTGTAGCTGGTGATGGCGCTGCGCACCTGAGCCTCGGGGGAGTCGTCGCCGGACATCGTGACAAGCGACACGATCACCGCGATGAGCGCGATCACCGCCACGGCCGCCGCGCCGAGCACGATCAGCCGTCGATCGGGCCGAGTGGGACCGGTGGCGGTCGCACCGGCGGTCTGCGAAGCAGGGGGGATCCGTTGCGGCGGCGCGACGGGCCGGGTCTGCGGCGCACGCGGACCCCCCATCGACTGCGCGGGCACGGTCTGCTGGACGTCCGCGGGGGACGGTGCGGTCGCCACCTGTCGCGGTCTGCCGCCGGGACGCTGCGGCGACGGGCGGGTGTCCTCGACGCCGGGTCCGTGCTGCGGCGGCGCGGCAGGGCCGTGCGGGCCGGGCTGTTTGGGACCGGGAGCCGGACGCGGCGTGCTCGGCGGCTTGGTGACCGGTACCGGACCCGCCGGTGGAGTGACCACGCGATCGGTGCCCGGCCTGCCGCCGTCGCCGGGGCGCTGGATGGGCAACGCGACGGTCTTCGCGTCGTCCAGGCCGACCACCGGCATCGCCATCGTCACGTCATCCGAACCGGGCGGGTTCTGCGCCTCGGCCGGGGTGGATTCGCCGGTCCGCTCCGGCGCGGGAGCCGGTCCGGCCGACGGCTTGCGTATCACGACGGTCGCGGATTCGCCGCCCCCCGGGATCGCGGCGGTCTCGGCCTCAGGCTTGCCACCGGGCGGAGTAGAGGCACCGGCGGTATCGGGCGGCGTACCCGGGGTCGTCTCGGCCGTCGCCGCGTTCTTCGAGGCGGCCGCCGGTCCTGCCTTCGCGCCGGAGTCGGGTGCCTTGTCCGTCGCTGGTCGATCCGGCTGCGCCGGTGCGTCTTTCGAAGCGGACCCACTCGCGGGGGCCGCACCGGACGGAAGCTGATCCCGTTTGATCACCACGGTGCGCGACTGGTCCGGAGCGGAACCAGGCTTCGAGGCGCTACCGCCGGTCTCCGGCGCGGACTCGCGCTCGGGCGCGGCCGTTTCCGCATCGGTGCCCGATGCTGGGCGTGAGCTGGATGTGCCTGGCCCGGACGGTGCCGGTGCGCCGCCCACCTTCCCTGCCGGGCTGTTCGCCGGTCCGGGACGAGCTGTGTCTCTGGTGCTGGGCGGGTTCGATGCGGCCGGGGCGGAGGGCGTTGGTGTGCTGCCGAGTTTCCCTGGGGTGTTCGCCGGTCCAGATGGAGCAGTGCCTTTGGTGCTGGGCGGGTTCGATGCGGCCGGGGCGGAGGGCGTTGGTGTGCTGCCGAGTTTCCCTGGGGTGTTCGCCGGTCCGGAAGGGGCTGTGCCTTTGGTGCCGGGCGGGTTCGATGCGGCCGGGCCATTGGGTGCTGCTGCGCCGCCGAGTTTCCCTGCCGGGGTGTTCGCTGGACCGGAAGGGGCTGTGCCTTTGGCGCCGGGTGCGTTCGATGCGGTCGGGCCGGAGGGCGGCGGTGTGTTCCGGCTGGCTGCGACTTGCCCCGCAGGTGGTTTCGCGGCTGATTGCCCCGCCGGGGACGGCGCGGAAGAAGCAGGAGGGTTCGGCTTACCGGTACCGCCTGCTGACGCCGCCCCAGCGGCCTTCGCCGCGCTCGAGGGACCGGCGGCAGGTGTGCTTTCCGCGCTGGTCCCACTGGTCGCGTTGGACCCAGCCGGGGTCCCGGCCGCTCGGGGGCTCGCGGCTGCGGGCCGGTTGGTGGCATTCGCCTGGTTGCCGGGGGTCTTCGGACCGCCGGACGCTCCGGACTGCGTCGAAACCTGTGGCGCGGGACCCGCGGGTGCGGAGCCGCTCGCATTGGAAGCCGGTGGATTCGTAGCCGGTGAGTTCGTACCGCTCGCTGGACCGTTGGCCGGTTTCGTGCCCGCCTTGGCCGTGTTCGCGTCCTTCCCGGGGACCGGACCGCCACCGGGAGCCTGTTTCGGTTGGCCGCCAGGGGCTGGACTACCGGTGCCCGCGCCGGCCTTCGATCTCGCCGCGGAAGCATCCGAGGCGGCTGCTGCGGCGCCGCCGGACGGCGTCGCACCCGGTCGCTGCGCCTTGGCGATGCGCTCGGTGGGGGCAGCCGACGAAGCGGAACCGCTTTTGCCCGAGGCGGGGATACGTTCGGTGGCGGCCTCGGGGCGTGCGTCGGCCCCGGCGGCGTCGGCCGGTCCGGCGCTGTCTCGCGCCGTGCTCTTCTCGTCGTTCGGGTCGGACACGCACACCCCTCGCTAAGCGGAACTGTTTGAACTCGACGGCAAGCCTAATGGGCGCGGCCCGGCGAGGTCCGGCATCAGCCCACGTCGAGCCGAACGAATGCCGGCGCGTCACCTGACCTCCGTGTTCGGCCTACGCCGTGACGCGAGGAGGCGAGGCGGTCGCCTGTCGAGCAAACCGTCGTGCGGTGCACAATGAACCGCATGACCTCGTTCGGTGACCTGCTCGGACCGCAACCGGTATTGCTACCAGAACTCTCCGACGCCGAGGACGCGCTCCTCGACGGCGCCGATCCGGTGCGGGTGGCGGCCGAGCACCCGGCCGCCTCGATCGCCTGGGCGCACCTCGCCGAGGCGGCGCTGTCTCGTGGCGAAGCCCAGGACGAGGCGGTCAACCACGACATCGTGGCCGCGTACGCGTTCGCCCGCACCGGCTACCACCGCGGCCTCGATCTACTGCGCCGCAACGGCTGGAAGGGCTTCGGTCCCGTGCCGTGGAGCCACGAACCCAATCGCGGCTTCCTGCGCAGCGTCGGCGCGCTGGCCCGCGCCGCCAAGGTGATCGGCGAGACCGACGAGTACGCTCGCTGCCTCGATCTGCTGGAAGACTGCGACCCTCAGGCGGCCGCGGAGCTGGGCCTCGACTGAGTCGTAGTGATCGGAGCACCGCGTAGCGATTCGATGGTAGGTAGCGGCCGGGTGACGGGTGCGTTCGACCCGATGTCCCGGTTCGGCGTGGCCCGCGCGAGCGGCATGGCGAGGCTACGCACCTCGTGGGCGCGGCTGCGCCGGTCGGCGCTGCCGATCATCCAGTGTTCGGTCGGCGCCGCGCTGGCCTGGTTCCTCGCGCATCACGTCATCGGCCACGCGCTGCCGTTCTTCGCGCCGACGGCCGCCGTGGTGTCGATGGGCATCTCCTTCGGCGCGCGGCTGCGTCGCTCGGTGGAACTGGTGGTCGGGGTCGCGGTCGGCATCGGCATCGGCGATCTGTTCATCTCCCACGCGGGCACCGGCATATGGCAGATCGCGCTGGTGGTCGCGGTCGCCATGGCCGCGGCGGTGTTCCTGGACGGCGGTCCGGTCATCACCGTGCAGGCGGCGGGCTCCGCCGTGCTGGTCGCCACGTTGCTGCCGCCCTCGGCGGGCGGCGGTCTCTCCCGCATGATCGACGCCTTGGTCGGCGGACTGGTCGGCGTGGTGGTGGTCGCCGCGATCCCCCTGCATCCAGTGCGCAGGGCGCGGACGCTCGCCGGGGACATCCTCGCCGTGATGGGCAGATCGATCACCGAATGCGCCGACGGACTGCTCGAACAGGATCCGGAGAAGGTGCACCGCGCGCTCACCGCGATGCGCGCCACTCAGCCGCAGATCGACTCCTTGCGCGCCACCCTGGAAGGCGGCCGCGAGATCAGCCGGATCTCGCCGTTGTACTGGAACTCCCGTCCCCGGCTCGAACGCATCAGAGCCACGGCGGATCCGCTGGACAACGCCATCCGCAACACCCGAGTCCTGTTGCGGCGCTCGCTGACTCTGGTGCGCGACGACGAAATCCTCCACCCCGGTTTGATCGACGAGGTGGAGCGCCTGGGCCAGGCCGTCGACGTGGTGCGCCGGATGATGCTGGCCGACCCCGGCGACCAACCCGACCGCGCCGAGGCGGCCCGCGTACTGCGCTCGGTCGCGAAGGGCGCGCGCCCGGAACTGGTAACCGGCGCGGGCCTTTCGGCGCACGTCGTCTTCGCGCAGGTGCGTTCGACGCTGGTAGACCTGATGCAGGTGTGCGGCGTGCAACGTATCTCGGCGATTGCCCTGCTGCCGCCGACGGTCAAGAACCCCTACGTGCGGCCCGAGGTCTGAAGCCCTACTACTCAGCGGTATTCGGACATTCTTGCCTGCCACCGTGGTCCGATTCCGGTGCGGCGCGCCGGAAGTTCGATCTTCGGGTAGTCCGCTACTCGGGTTCCGCGCGTCATCCCGCCGTAGTTTTGCGATGTGACCGCGAGTCGCGGGGTATCGCGGTCGACCACTTCGCACGTGGACGAAAGGACCTTCCGGCCAAGGGGTGTGGCAGCCGGAAGGGGGGCGGATCGGAAGCGGCGAAGAAGCGGGGCCGCCCGGCAACCCGACCGGGCGGTCCCGCGCCCACGTGTACGGCGAGTCGCTGGAGATCAGGTCCAGAACCGAGTCAGGTAGCCGCCGTAGCGCGACCAATTCGACGGAACACCGGACAGTTCGAACAGCGCGTACACCGCGTCGAAGAACACCTGATTGATCGCGGGCGTGAACAGCAGCGCGAACAGGATCAACATGCCGAACGGCTTGAACTGGTCGAGCGAGCGCCGGGTCTGGTAGCTCAGTGACGGCTCGACGATGCCGTAGCCGTCCAGTCCCGGCAGCGGGATCAGATTCAGCAGAGTCGCCGTGATCTGCAGGAAGGCAAGGAAACTGACGCCGAACCAGAACGCGGGATGAGTGGCCGAGCTGCCCCAGATCCGGACGGTCGCCAGCAGCAACACCGCGCACAACGCGTTCACGGCGGGCCCCGCGCCGCTGATGATCCGCTGCGTGCGCGGCGCGACATTGTGCGTGTGCACGTAGACCGCGCCGCCGGGCAAGCCGATCCCGCCGAGCGCGATGAACACCATCGGCAACACGATCGACAGCAGCGGATGGCTGTACTTCAGTGGGTTGAGCGTCAGATAGCCGCGCAACTCCACTTCGCGATCACCCGCGCGCCACGCCGAGTACGCGTGCGCGAACTCGTGCAGGCACAGCGAGACCACCCAACCGAAGACCACGAGGACGAACACACCGGCCTTGGCTCTGGTGGAGTCCAGCGGGGCGTCCCAGGCCAGCGCGCCGCCGACCGCGGTCACGACCACCACGAGCAGGAACACCGGGCTCGGCCGGACCGCACGCGCTCTGCGGTTGGTCGGGAAACTCATCGCACCAGCAGCCAGGGTTCGTGATGGCGGTAGAAACTCGAGCGCGGCACCGGGCGATCGGTGCGGACGCCGTCCCTGGTCACGATGGCGCCTGGCGTGCCGAGCTGCGCCGCTCGCCCCTCGACCCAGCGCCGTTTGCGGAACCTTCGCCGCACGGCCGCCCGCACCCCGGGCGGTTCGAGGCACGGCGAGACGAGCATGGCCGTCACGTCACCGGAGAACAGCAGGGTGTCGTCGACATAAGCCTCACCCTCGAGCCGCTCGCCGCCGATGCCGGTGATCACCGCCCGGCCCGCGAGCACCTTGCCGGTGTCGTCGCGAACCAGTGGCGTCTCGACGGCGCTGCCTCCGATGGCGCGCTTGGCGGCGGCGTTGCCGGTGCCGGTCTGGTAGGCGCGTGCGGCGTAGGTCTTCTCGACCGGCACGTACCCGATCTCCACGTGCAGGCGCTCGGTGCGCATCAGATGGGTGAGCACCGCGGCCAGCGCGGCGTCCTCACCCAGCACGATCAGGCGCGGCAGGCTGTCGGCGGCCAGCACGGGAAGCAACTCGTCGATCACGGCGGGATCGGGGATGGCGGCCGTCTGGGTGGTCGGCAGCGCCGCGAGCGCGATGGGTACGGGGGCGCCGTCGCAGCGGAGAACATGGGTACTCAAGCTGCCGTACACCCTCCTCGGTTCGAGCCGACACCGTCGGGCCCCTCGCCATTGGCGGGCGAACCCGAGCCGCGGCTCGCCCGTGCCCGCCGCGCTGCCGCTCGGCGTGCCGTGCAACCTTAGCCCTGCCCGGCCGCGACCACACGGTTGTCGAGCCTACGACGAGATGCGCTGCGATGCCGCCGGGGACGGGTCGGCTAGACTGTGCTTCCGGCCACCGCCTCAGTACGGCAGGTAGCTGCAACACACCAGTGTTGCCTGTCGAACCGTAGGAGACACGACCATGCCGGCAATCGTCCTGATCGGCGCCCAGTGGGGCGACGAGGGGAAGGGCAAAGCAACCGATCTGCTCGGTGGTCGGGTGAACTGGGTGGTCCGGTACCAGGGCGGCAACAACGCGGGTCACACCGTGGTGCTGCCCAACGGCGACAACTTCGCCCTGCACCTGATCCCCTCCGGCATCCTGACCCCTGGCGTGACGAATGTCATCGGCAACGGTGTCGTCGTGGATCCCGGCGTGCTGCTGGACGAGCTGGCGGGGCTGGAGCAGCGGGGCGTCGACACCTCCGGGCTGCTGCTCTCGGCCGACGCGCACTTGATCATGCCGTACCACGTGGCCATCGATAAGGTCACCGAACGTTTCCTCGGCAACAAGAAGATCGGCACCACCGGCCGCGGGATCGGGCCGTGCTACCAGGACAAGGTGGCGCGCGTCGGCGTGCGCGTCGCGGACGTGCTGGACGAGAAGATCCTCACCCAGAAGGTCGAGGCGGCGCTCGAGTTCAAGAACCAGGTGCTTGTCAAGATCTACAACCGCCGCGCGCTGGATCCGCAGCAGGTGGTGGACGAGGTGCTGACCCAGGCGGACAGTTTCAAGCACCGGATCGCCGACACCAGGCTGAAGCTGAACCTCGCGCTCGAGCGTGGTGAGACGGTGCTGCTGGAGGGTTCGCAGGGCACCCTGCTCGACGTCGACCACGGCACCTACCCGTACGTCACGTCGTCGAACCCGACCTCGGGCGGCGCGGCGGTCGGCGCGGGCATCGGACCGAACAAGATCAACACGGTGCTCGGCATCCTGAAGTCCTACACCACCCGGGTCGGTTCCGGACCGTTCCCGACCGAGCTGTTCGACGAGTTCGGCGCCTACCTGGCCAAGACCGGCGGCGAGGTCGGTGTCACCACCGGGCGCGCTCGCCGCTGCGGCTGGTTCGACGCGGTGATCGCGCGCTACGCCACCCGGGTCAACGGCATCACCGACTACTTCCTCACCAAACTGGACGTTCTATCCAGTCTCGAGACGGTGCCGATCTGCGTCGCCTATGAGATCGACGGCGAGCGAGTCGAGCAGATGCCGACCACGCAGACCGAATTCCATCACGCGAAGCCGATTTTCGAGCAAATGCCCGGTTGGTGGGAGGACATTTCCGGCGCGCGCACCTTCGAGGAGTTGCCCGCCAACGCCCAGGCGTACGTGTTGCGTTTGGAGGAGCTGTCCGGCGCCAGGATTTCTTGCATCGGCGTGGGTCCCGGCCGGGATCAGACCATCGTCCGGCACGACGTACTCGACTAGAACCTGTTCGAATTCCGCGTGGGCCAGCGGAAATTCGGCAAGATCACCAGAAATTCGCCACATCTATCGTGCTCGCTCGGCTTCGATCATGATCGGTGAAGAACTACAGTTAGAGCATGGCTCGGAACTGGCCGATGATCGAGCGCGAGAGCGAATTCGAGGCGATCCGTGCGGCGCTGACCGGTCCGGGGCACGTCGGCGTGGTACTGACCGGTGACGCGGGGGTGGGCAAGACCACCCTGGCCCGGCATGCCACCTCCGCGATCGGCGGCAATGTCCGCTGGGTGGCGGGCACCGAGTCGGCGCGCAGCATTCCGCTGGGGGTGTTCGCGCATATGGTCGGCGTCTATACGGCGCACGATCCGGTCACGTTCATGTCGGCGGCGCGCGAGGCGTTGCTCGCCGACGGGGACACGGTGATCGGGGTCGACGACGCGCATCTGCTGGATCAGCTCTCCGCCACGCTGCTGCTGCAACTGGCCATCGACAAAGCCGCCCACATCGTCGTCACCGTGCGCAGCGGAGTCCCGGTGCCGGACGCGGTCACCTCGTTGTGGAAAGACGGCCATCTGACGCGCATCGACCTGCGCCCGTTCACCCAGCGCCAGAGCGTCGAACTGGTGGAATCGATGCTCGGTGGGCAACTCGAGGGGTTCACCGCCAATCTGATGTGGGAGTCCTCCGCCGGAAACGCGTTGTTCCTGCGGCATTTGGTGGAGGGTGCGCTGGAGGCGGGCACGCTGCGTCAGGTCAACGGCGTGTGGCAACTGCGTGGGCGCGCGGCGGTGACCTCGGAGCTGGCCGCGCTGCTGGAGGACCGCGTCGAGCAGTTGCCCGAGCCGGTGCTGCGGGTGCTGGAACTGCTGACTTTCTGCGAACCGATCGATCTCGACGTCCTCGCCGAATTGGCGGGCGAGGACGCGGTGGAAGCCGCCGAAACGCGCGGGGTGATCCGGGTGGTGGAGAATTCCCAAGATCTGATCGTGCGCTACAACCACCCGCTGTTCGGTGAGGTGATCCGCCGCAGGCTCGGCATCGCCTCGGCGCGGCGTTTGCGCGGCAGGTTGTATTCGTCGCTGAAGGACCGCCGGATAAACTCCGCCGCCGACCGCATCCGCCTGGCCGAATTGGCGCTGGACAGTGATAAATCCGCGGATCTGGAATTGTTCGAGGCGGCGGCGGCCGACGCGATCGGATTGGCGAATCTGCCGCTGGGCGAGCGCTTCGCCCGCGCAGCGGTGGAGCGGCGCGGCGGCGTGGAGGCCGCCGACCTGCTGGCGCGCGCCCTGCTGTGGCAGGGGCACCGGATCGAGGCCGAGCGCACCCTCGCCAGCTTCGACCCCGACCAACTCGACGAGGTGCAGCTGGCGCGCTGGGGCAGCACCAGGGTGGCGAACCTGTTGTGGGCCATGGGCGATGCCGATCGCGCCGACGAGGTGCTGAAGCTGGTGCGCGCGAAGGTGCGGCATCCGAAGATCGCGGCCATCTTCACCGGCCTGGCGTCGGCGAGTCTGGTCAACGAGAACCGGGTCGACGACGCGATCGCCGAGGCGGAGACGGTGATGTCCGCCGACGGCGCACCGCCGTGGGCGGTGTGGTGGGCGTCGTTCGGCGGCGGCCTGGCGTCGGCGTTGATGGGCAAGGGGGAAGCGGCCAGGCAGTACGCGGCCCGTGGGCACGAGGTGGAAGCGCACATCGACGGGCTCAACCGCTTCATGTCCACGCACGCCGAGGTGCTCGCCCTGACCTTCGCCGGCGATCTGGAGGCCGCGCGGCGCTGCGCCGGGGCATTCGTCGGCTACTCCTCGCCGGGCCAGTATCTGGCCTGGGGCATGTCGAAGATCCTGCAAGGGACCGTCGATGTGGCGCAGGGCCGGTTCCTGGACGGCATCGAGAATCTGGAACAGGCGCTGGCCGCATTGGCCGCGGAGGGCGCGGCCGCGTGGATGTTCCCCGCGCGAATCCGTCTGGCGGAGGCGTATTCGGCGCTCGGGCGGGCCGGCGACGCCTCCGAGTCGATCGCGCACGCCACCGCACGAGGCGGCAGGCACAGTGCCGTGTACGAACCGCAGCTGGAAGTAGCGCGCGCTTGGCTGGCCGCGGCCGAAGGAACCGTCACACCTGCCATCCGCATCGCGGTGGGCGCCGCCGACGCGGCCGCACGCTCGCATCAGCACGCCATCGAGGCCATGGCGCTGCACACCGCGGCCCGCTTCGGCGACCATTCCGTCTCCGGACGACTGGCGGAACTGGCCGAGCGAGTGGAAGGACGGCTGGTACAGGCGCAGGCTCGGCACGCGGTGGCGCTCGCCGACCATGACGGACCCGGGCTGGACTCGGTCGCCGCCGAATTCGAGCGCATCGGCGCGCTGTTGTCGGCCGCCGACGCCGCGGCGCAGGCCGCCTCGGCCCACGAGCGAGCCGGGGATCGGCGCAAGTTGCTGGAGTCCGCCGCCACCGCCAACCGGCTCGCCGCCGCCTGCGGCGGAGCGAGCACCCCCGCGCTGCGGCAGGCCGCACAACCCTTGCCCTTGACCGCGCGGGAACGGGAGATCGCCAACCTCGTCGCCGCGGGCCTGTCCAACCGGCAGATCGCCGACCGGCTCACCGTCTCGGTGCGCACCGTCGAAGGCCATCTCTACCGGGCCTGCATCAAGATGGACGTCACCGATCGCGAGTCCCTGGGCGCGCTGATGCGCGGAGAGTCCGGGAGCGGAAAATGACGCTGCGAGCGGCCGCGGTGATCGCTGCCACGGCGGCGGGTCTGGTCTTGGCCGCCGGGTGCTCGGACGGACAGCCGCAACCGGTCACCAGTTCCGCGCGTCCCTCGGCGACAGTGGCGACGAAGACCGAGACGACGCAGGAGCGCAACGCCCGGATCAGGCAGAAATTGATCGAACTCGGCTGCTCGACGAACGCCTGCATCCAGACGTACTTCGGCTGCGAGGACGGCTACATCACCGGGGACGCGTGCGAATTCTTCCGCGCGCACCCCTTGCGCTGAGCCGCCGCGTACTACCCGGCGGGCTGCTCGGCGCCGGTAAGGAACGAACCCGCGACGGGGGCGAGAAGCCCGATGTTCGGATTGTGGCTGAGCCGGGGAATCTCCCGGAAAACGGCATCGGGAAGTGCGGCGGCGATGGCGCGGGCTCCCTTCCGCAGTAGCGCGTCGGATTTGCCGCCGGCGATGACCAGGGTGGGAACACCGACTCCGGACCAGTCCGCGGGCCGCAGCGGCTCGCCGCGCATGAAGTCGCGCATCACAGCCCAGTCGTGCGCGGTGGAGGGAGCGGTGGCGCACAAGTCTTTCCAGAAGGGGGTGAATCGCATGACGGCGGCCATCACACGCGGGAGTCCCATGGCTTTGGTCATGTAGAACCGAACGGTGTCCCCGCGAGAATCCGCGGCGATCAGTTCGTGCAGGCGCGCCTCCAGATCGGCCTCTGGTACGAACCCTTCCCGGTCGACCACGAATGGCGGCTCGAACGCGACGACTTTCGTGATGCCCTTCACTCGGCCGGACTCGGCGGCCCGTAGCGCGAGCGCGGCGCCCGAGGACCACCCGAACAACGCCGCCGTACCGCCCGCGGCCTCGATCAAAGCGGCGATGTCATCGATCTCGCGGTCGACGTCGTAGACACCGGGCGAATCCGTGCTGTCGCCGCGGCCGCGTCGGTCGTAATTGATCACCGTCAATCGGTGCTGCTCGGCGAGTGCCGCGGCCAACTCGACCATCTTGGGGAATTTCCGGAAACCGAAGGCGCCGCCGATCAAGATCACGACTCCGTTGTCGCCGCCGACTTGCCGATCGAACGCGATCACGGTGCCATCGGTCGATGTCACAGTCTCCATGGCCAGCTCACTTTCGTTCCGGATCGGCGGGTGTCGCCGATGTCTCGCTCGTAGGACGATGCGAACTGAGCGAATTCATCGGTCCGTTGGCGTATCCATGACTCCGAGACCAGGACCTGGGCGCCGCACCGGTCGGGCGTGGTCGCTCAGAACAAGGTGGGCTCGCCGAATCCCGGTGTGCGCTCGATGGTCAGAAGACGCTGCTTGGTGTCGATGCCGCCGGGGGCGGAGAAGCCGTGCAGGGCGTGGTCGGCGGCGAGTACACGGTGGCACGGGATGATCAACGGGATCGGGTTGCGGCCCAGGGCCTGGCCGACCGCCTGGGCGCCGCCTGGCGCGCCCACGCGATGGGCGACCTGGCCGTAGCTGAGGGTGTGGCCTGGGTCGATGGCGCGTGTGACGGTGTAGACGGCGCGGTGGAACTCCGGAATTCCACTGGTGTCCAAGGCGATCCAACGCAGGTCGTCGAGTTCCCCCGAGAGGTGCGCGCGGATGCCCGCGATCGCCTCGGCGATGGCTTCGGTGGGTGGCTGCTCGTGAAGCTTCTCGCCCGCGCGAGCGCGTGTGATGCGCGCTCGGGTGGCGGCGGGGCTCGCCTCCGGAAGTTGGAATCGGATCACCCCTGCGCTGCTCCAGGCGATCGCGCAGCAGCCGATCGCGGTATCGAACAGCGTCGCCGCGACCGCGTACGGTGTGGGACGGCCGGAGGCCACGGGCTCGGTGGCTTCGTTCGCCGGAGGATCGGCGGCGAGGCGAGTGGCGTCACTCATGAGCCAAGTCTGCATCGCGGGCCCGACAAGTTCGCAATTAGCAGTCCAGTTTAGTGGAACTGGCATTGGTTCGGTGCGTCGCCGCGGCCGTAGATCGCCGCGAGATCGGAGTATCGCCGCTGGTGGTCGTAGTACGAGAGGAGTTGGTCGGACATCGGCGTACCGGGGTGGAAGCGTTCGAGGCGAAAGGTGCGCGTGTCGCGTTCCGGCGCGAATCGGTAGATCAGGCAGCCGAGCAAGGCGGTCAGGAGCAGGGTGGCGAGCATCATGTCCGTCAGGGTGCGCGCCACTGGCCTTGCCAATAAATATCCAATCGGCCGATACTGGACCGTATGGCGACAAGAGTGATCGGCGCGGGCAGCCTGGCTCGCGATCTGGGCCATTGGCGGCACGCGCACGACGGCGATCCGGATTCGGCCGGGCGGCGCTCCACCCGCCCGGCCTACTTGGCGCTCGCCGAAGGAATCCGGCTGCTGATCCACGACGGGCGCGCGCCGCTGGGCGTCGCCTTGCCCAGCGAACGGGATCTCGCCGGCACCCTCGGGGTCAGTCGCACCACCATCACCTCCACCTACGCGCTGTTGCGCGAGCACGGCTACCTGATCAGCCGCCAGGGCTCGCGCAGCACGGTGGCCCTGCCCCGCGACGTGCAGCACGACGGCGTCAAGCCGGCGCGGAGCATCCTGGCCATGATGGGCTCGCCCGAACTGCCCACCGTCGACATGACCTATGCCGCCATGGCCGCCCCGCTGGAGATGCAGGACGCGTATTCGGCTGCCCTGGAGGGCATTCCCGCCTACCTCGGCACGCACGGCATGGACCCGGTCGGTGTGCTGGCACTCCGTGAGGCGATCGCCCGCCGCTACACCGCGCGCGGGCTGCCGACCGAGCCCGATCAGATCCTGGTCACCCTCGGCGCTCAGCACGGCCTGCGCCTGCTGCTGAACGTGCTCACCGCGCCCGCGGCCCGCGTGCTCATCGACCACCCGACCTACCCGAACGCCATCGAGGCGATCCGCGACGTCGGCGCCAGGCCGGTGCCGGTGCCGCTGCGCCCGGAGGACCCGGCGGGCGGCTGGGATCTCGACGGCGTCCGCAGTGCCGCGCGGCAGACCGCGGCCAGCCTGGCCTATCTGGTGCCGGACTACAACAACCCGACCGGCCTGCTGCTCGACGCCGACGGCCGCGCCGAACTGACCGCCATCGCCAGGGACACCAGGATGACCATCGTGATCGACGAGTCCATGGCGGATCTCGGGCTCGGTGCGGACAACCCGCCGCCGCCGGTCGCCGCTTTCGCCAGAGGATCCGAGATCGTGACCATCGGGTCGGCCTCGAAATCGTTCTGGGGCGGTCTGCGCGTCGGCTGGATCCGGACCAACCAGGCGCTGATCACCAAGCTGCTCGGCATCCGCTCCACGGTCGACCTCGGCACCCCCGTCATGGACCAGTTGGCCACCGTGCACCTGCTCGAGCACGCGGAGGTGATCCTCGACCGTCGCCGGGACCAGTTGCGTTCGCAGCGTGCCGCGCTGCTCGACGCGCTCGCCGAGGAACTGCCGGACTGGCGCGTCACCGTCGGCGCGGGCGGCATGTCGGTGTGGGCACAGCTGCCGACCTCGGTTTCCACGGCGCTGGCGGCCACGGCTCCCAACCATGGCGTATTACTCGCCGCCGGGCCACGATTCGGCGTGCAAGGCGCGTTCGAACGGTTCCTGCGGCTGCCGTTCACCCACCAGGAACCCGAATTGCGTTTGGCGGTCAAGGCCATCGCGTCCGCCTATATGGCGCTCACGCCACGCGCCGCCGACCCGTTGACGCCGTTGACCTGCTACTGAAGCGATTTCGTCGCTGGGGAGAGCCTCCGCAGGCGGTATGTCCCCTCCGAGCACCGCCGAGCACGATCGGCCGGCCACCCCTCGGGGCTGGCCCTCGTCGTGCTCGGGCGGTGTGCAGAAGCTCGCACGGCGCGGAGGCCTCCAGCTCGAGCAGCGGTCAAGGAGCGGACCGGACGAGGTTCGCGATTCTCGAAAGCCACCTGCTCGCGGACAGTATGGCAGGCCCGGTGCCGAACTGTCGAACCGGTTGGTATGTTAAAAGTTTCAATTATCAGCCGCGAAGCGGAGTGGCGCCATGCCACCCCGCTCGACGCTCAGTCGGCCCAGACCGTCTCGATCGGGGTGGCGGTGGTGGGCGGCGGGGTCGGAATCCCGTTCGGAGTGCGGGAGAATCGCGGCGCGGGGGCGTGCTGGGTGATGTCGTCGAGCTCCAGCAGCGAGCCGCGGGCCGCGATGTGCTCGTTTCGCGTCGCCTCGTCGAATGTCAGCACGGGAGAGACACACGCGTCGGTGCCGACGAAGATCTCGGCCCATTCGTCCCGGGTCTTGGTCCGGAAACGCTCGGCGAAAAGCTTTTTCAGCGTTTCCTGACCGGCGGGGTCGAGCTGGAAGGGCAGGCCGTCCGCCTCGATCTCCAGTCCGGCGAGCAACTGGGCGTAGAACTGCGGTTCGATCGCACCGACCGCCATGTACTTGCCGTCGGAGGTTTCGTAGGTGTCGTAGAACGACATTCCGGTGTCGAGCAGGTTCACGCCACGCTCATCGGACCAGGCGCCCGCGCCGCGCATGCCCCAGATCATGTGCGAAAGGGCAAGGGCGCCATCGACCATGGCCGCGTCGATCACCTGGCCCTTGCCGGACTGCTGCCGCTCGACCAGCGCGGCGAGGATGCCGAAGACCAGGAACATCGAGCCGCCGCCGAAATCGCCAACCATGTTCAGCGGCGGGACCGGGCGTTCGCCCTTGCGGCCGATGGCGTGCAGAACGCCGGTGATGGAGATGTAGTTGATGTCGTGTCCGGCGCGATCGGCCAGCGGGCCTTCCTGACCCCAGCCGGTCATCCGTCCGTAGACCAGGCGCGGGTTGCGGGCGAGCGCGTCGTCCGGGCCGATGCCGAGCCGCTCGGTGACGCCGGGGCGGAAGCCTTCGATCAGCACGTCCGCCTTCTCGACGAGGCCGAGAACCTTCTCGATGTCGGCGGGGTCCTTGAGGTTGGCCTCGACGATCGTCCGGCCGCGCAGCTGCGGACGGTCGAACCCGCCCGGCAGCTGGCCCGCACGCTGCACCCGCACCACGTCGGCGCCCAGATCGGCGAGCAGCAGCGCGGCGTGCGGACCGGGACCGATCCCGGCCAGCTCGATGACCTTGATGCCCGCGAGCGGGCCCTGCTTGGCGGTGGATGGAGTGCTCACGCCCTACCTCGGTTCGTCGTTGATCCAGCGCACCGGCGGTCCGGCGCGTCCTCCCGAACGCGGCCGGGAGGGTTGTATTGACAGTATGACAATAACGCCGGGGCCGGAGCCGGGGGCATACCCGGACGACGGATGGACGACGAGTCGCCCGTTCGGTCGCCCGGTCCTAGGCTGCACGTGTGCAAGCGCTGTCTGATCAGGGGTGGTACAACCTTCTCGCCGGTCTCGCGATTCTGGTCGGTCTGGTCGGCATCGTCGTGCCGATCCTGCCGGGCGTCATCCTGATCTTCGCGGCCATCGCCGTCTGGGCCTTTCTCACCGGGGGCGCCACGGCCTGGACGGTTTTCGCGATCAGCACGGTGCTGCTGGTGCTCTCCGGCGTCGTCAAATACACCTGGCCGGGGCGCAGGATGAAGGACGCGGGAGTGTCCAACCGCGCGGTCCTGCTCGGCGCGATACTCGGCGTCATCGGCTTCTTCGTGATTCCGGTGATCGGCCTGTTCGTGGGCTTCGTTCTCGGCGTTTATCTTTGGGAACTCCAGCGGCTGCGCGTCAACCGGCAGGCGTGGCAGGCGACCGTGCACGCGTTGAAGGGCGTCGGACTGTCCATCCTGATCGAACTCTTCGGCGCGTTGCTTGCCACCGGTGTGTGGCTCGCCGGTGTGTTCGCCGTCTGAGCGCTACCTATCGATGGCGGGGAACGGGATCGTGTCGCCCGCGCGGCTTCCCGGGAGTTCGTCGCGGCGCAGCCGGAGGGTCGGCGGTTCGGGCCGGTACAGCGGCAGCGTGGGGGCCGGCTCCTCGCGGACGACACGCTCGCGGGCCGGGAGCCGATAGAACGCGCGCGCGTTGTCCTCCAGCACCGCGTACATGTCGGTGCCCACCACGTCGCAGAGCAGATCCACGTCCGAGTCCCGGAACGGACGTCCGGCTCGGGTACCGGGCAGATCGGTGCCGAACATGAGGGCTTCCGGATTCACCGCGTGCACGCGGCGCAGCGTGTCGGCGACGTTCATCGCGACCCGGCCGAAACCGGTCGCCTTGACCTTGGCTCCGCGGTCGACCAGGTCCAGCAGGAAGGGCAGCCCTTCGGCGGACATGCCCAGATGGTCGACCGACAGCGCGGGCAGCTTGGAGATGACCGGTTGCAACGAGGCCAGCATCGTGCCGTCGATGTAGACCTCGACGTGCCAGCCGGCCAGCTCGTACGCGCGCAGCGCCTGCAACGTCATTCCGGCGATGTCGGTGGCCGCGCGCTTGAGGTTGAAACGCAGTGCGCGCACACCGATCCGGTCCAGTTCGAGGATCTCCTCGTCGGAGGCGTCGAGATCGAGCCGGGTGACGCCGACCCAGCCCTCGCCGAGTTCGGCGAGGGCGGCCTTCAGGTAGGTCTGGTCCGTGCCCTGGAACGACCCGCTGACCACGGCGCCGCCGCTGACGTCGTAGCGCGCCATGCGCTTCCGGTAATCGGCGATGGTGAACGGGTCGGGCAGGTAGCCCTCGTTCTCGGCCAGCGGAAACCGCGGGTCGAAAATGTGCAGGTGGGCATCGAACACTTGTACAGAATGCCTCAGGGTCGGATTTTCCGCTGCCACAGCAGGGGTGTCGCGATGGCGGCGGAGGGGGTCACTGCGGGGTGATCAGACCTTGTGGGGTTCGCTGGCGCGCAGCATGTCCTCGCGTTCGACGACCTTGACGCGCTCGCGGCCCTCCGGCTCACCGAGGGAGCGTTCGTGCGCGTCGAGGCGGTACCAACCGGCCCAGGTGGTGAACGGGATGCCCTTGCCTTCGAGGAACTCGATGACGGCCTCGGGGTCGGGCCGCTCGGCCGGGGTGAAGCCGGGAGCGTCGTCCAGCAGGCAGGCGATGGTCTCGTTGGCGTCGCCCTTGGTGTGGCCGATCAGGCCGACCGGGCCGCGCTTGATCCAGCCGGTGACGTATGTGGCGGGCAGGTAGCGCGCGGCGCCGTCGGCGTTCTCGTCGATGAGCACGCGGCCCGCTTCGTTCGGCACGGTGCCGGCCTGGTCGTCGAACGGCAGGTTGGTCAGGTTCTGCGACAGGTAGCCGACGGCGCGGTACACCGCCTGCACGTCCCAGTCCTTGAACACGCCGGTGCCCTTGACGTTGCCGGTGCCGTCGAGCTCGGTGCGCTCGGTGCGCAGGCCGACGACCTTGCCGTTCTCGCCGAGAATCTCGGCGGGGGATTCGAAGAAGTGCAGGAACAGCTTGTGCGGCCGGTCGCCCGCGTCGCGGATGGCCCACTGCTCGAGCGTGTTGGCGACCATGTCGACCTGCTTGGAGTGACGGCGCGCGGCTTCGGAGCCTTCGTCGTAGTCGATGTCCTCGGGGTCGACGATGACCTCGATCGTGGGCGAATGGTCGAGCTCGCGCAGTTCCAGCGGGGTGAACTTGGCCTGCGCGGGACCGCGGCGGCCGAAGACGTGCACCTCGACGGCCTTGTTGGCCACCAGGCCCTTGTAGACGTTCGGCGGAATCTCGGTCGGCAGCAGTTCGTCGCCGGTCTTGGCCAGCACGCGGGCGACGTCGAGGGCGACGTTGCCGACGCCGAGGACGGCGACCTTCTCCGCCTCCAGCGGCCAGGTGCGGGGGACGTCGGGGTGGCCGTCGTACCAGGAGACGAAGTCGGCGGCGCCGTAGGAGCCGTCGAGGTCGATGCCGGGGATCGGCAGGGCGCGGTCGGCGTTGGCGCCGGTGGAGAAGATCACCGCGTCGTAGAAGGCCCGCAGGTCGTCGAGGGTGATGTCGGTGCCGTAGTCGATGTTGCCGAGCAGGCGCACCTGCGGCTTGTCGAGGACCTTGTGCAGGGCCGTGATGATGCCCTTGATGCGGGGGTGATCGGGCGCGACGCCGTAGCGGATCAGGCCGAACGGCGCGGGCATGCGCTCGTAGAGGTCGATCGACACCTCGGCATCGGACTTCATCAAGGCGTCGGCGGCGTAGATCCCGGCCGGTCCGGCGCCCACGATCGCGATGCGGAGCGGGCGGGTCTTCGCGGTGTGCGCGTCAGGCCCGGAGGAGGAAGCCTGCGTCACCACGGAGGGCTCGCGGACACCGCCATCCTCTACTGCACTCTGTTCGGTCATCTCTTTACGCGCACCTTTATGGTCGAAACAATTAATGACGTCGGGCTTAGCTTAGGCTAAGTTGACGCACCGGCTCGGTCGCACCCGTCCGGTGCGGACGCCGGCGTCGCCGGCTCGTGGCTGCACGGTGCTCCGTTCGCCGCGGCGTAGAGCTGCCGATTCGCTATGACAGCAGGCCGCCGTCCCGCGATTCTATCGGGATGGCCGACGCCGCCCCGCGTCGGTGCGTGAACTCGACGGATGCCATCGACAGCCACGATTGCCGCTTACCCGCTCGCGCGCGGTCTATCGCCGCCGCTCGCCCCTGGTCGGCGTCGCGCCGGTGTTTGCCCGGGGTCGAGCGCTCGATACCGGCGCCGACCAGGGATCATCGAGCCATGACCGAACAGCAGCCGACCGCGGGCGAGGACGAGATCATCCGGGTCGATCAGACCGATAAACGCTCGGTGGTCCCGTTCGTCGCCGCCGCGGTGGTCGCGGCGATCGTGCTGATCGCGATCGTGCTCGGCGGTGTGCTGTCACCCGCTGAGAAAAATGTCACAGACGCCGACCGCATCACGGCGGCCGTCCGAAACTTCGTCGACGGTGCCAACCGCAGCGACGCCGTGCCGCCGCCCGGCACCGCGTGCCAGGGCTTCGACGCCGCCCACTCACCGCTGGCGGGCCAGGACGGCGCCGGAAAGCCCGTCGAGATCACGAAAATCGACCCGCCCATGGTGGACGGCGACCGGGGCAAGGCGACCGTCACCACGAAGGTGGACGGGCAGGAGAAGACGACGACCTGGATTCTCGCCAGATCCGGCGACAAGTGGCTGGTATGCACCTGAGCGTTCGCGCAGGGTGCGTCACCGTTTGACACGGTGACCCGGGTCGGTGCAATCTCAGTCGAAGGTCATGAGAACCAGTGTCAAGCCCCGGCATTGCTGGTCGGCAACCCTCCTCCGCGGTGGGGTGCTCCGGGTGACGACCTGGCGGCGCCCTGGTCCCGGGCGCGGCAAGTGCGGATTCGCAGGAGGTGCACATGAGTTATGCCGGTGACATCACCCCTCAGCAGGCTTGGGAGTTGCTGCGGGACAATCCGGAAGCCGTCCTGGTGGACGTGCGGACGGAAGCGGAATGGAGATTCGTCGGAGTCCCCGACACGAGCCCGATCGAACGGCCGACCGTGCTGATCGAGTGGGTCGATTCCACGGGAGCGCGCAACGAGACGTTCGTCGAGCAGCTGAAGCAAGCGCTCGACGGCCATGATCCCGATGCTCCTGTCGTCTTCCTCTGTCGCTCCGGTCAGCGTTCGGTGGGTGCGGCGATCGCCGCCACCTCGGCGGGCTACCGCACCTCCTACAACGTGCTGGAGGGCTTCGAAGGCCCGCTCGACGAATTCGGGCATCGCGGCGGCTCCGGCTGGCGTGCCCTCGGACTGCCCTGGCGGCAGTCGTGATCACCGGCGGCGCGTTCGACAAGCCGCTGCCCGAGAGCGTCGGCCCCGCGACGCTCGGCGTGCGCGGCGGGCTGCGGCGCTCCGGTTTCGAGGAGACCGCCGAGGCGCTCTACCTCACCTCCGGCTTCGTCTACGAGAGCGCGGAGGCCGCCGAGGCCGCGTTCACCGGCGAGGTCGAACATTTCGTCTACTCCCGCTACGGCAACCCGACGGTGGCCATGTTCGAGGAGCGGATGCGCCTGCTCGACGGCGCCGAGGCGTGCTTCGCGACCGCGAGCGGCATGGCCGCGGTGTTCACCGCGCTGGGCGCGCTGCTGGGCGCCGGCGACCGGCTCGTCGCCGCGCGCAGCCTGTTCGGCTCGTGCTTCGTGGTGTGCAACGAGATACTGCCGCGCTGGGGCGTGGAGACCGTCTTCGTCGACGGCGAGGATCTCGACCAGTGGGAACAGGCGCTGTCCGTGCCCACTCAGGCGGTCTTCTTCGAGACGCCCGCCAATCCGATGCAGACGTTGGTCGACGTGCGGCGGGTGAGCGAGCTGGCGCACGCGGCGGGCGCGAAGGTCGTGCTGGACAACGTGTTCGCCACTCCGCTGCTGCAACGCGGCTTCGAACTCGGCGCCGACGTGGTGGTCTATTCGGGCACCAAGCACATCGACGGCCAAGGCCGCGTGCTGGGCGGCGCGATCCTCGGCGCCCAGGACTACATCGACGGCCCGGTGAAGACGTTGATGCGCCATACCGGCCCGGCCCTGAGCCCGTTCAACGCGTGGACGCTGCTAAAAGGCTTGGAGACGATGCCGCTGCGGGTGCGCCATTCGACGGAGTCCGCGCTGCGGATCGCCCGCTTCCTGGAGAGCAACCCGGCCGTCAGCTGGGTGCGATACCCGTTCCTGGATTCGCATCCGCAGTACGCGCTGGCCACGGGCCAGATGAGCGGCGGCGGCACCGTGGTCACCTTCGAGCTGAACGCACCCGAGAACGAGGCGAAGAAGCGCGCGTTCGAAGTCCTGAACCGGTTGCGCATCGTCGACATCTCCAACAACCTCGGTGACGCCAAGTCCCTGATCACCCACCCCGCGACCACGACACACCGCGCCATGGGTCCCGAAGGCCGGGCCACCATCGGTTTGTCCGACGGCGTCGTCCGCATCTCGGTGGGCCTGGAGGACGTGGAAGACCTGCTCCAGGATCTCGACCAAGCCCTCGCCTGAGCAGGGATCGGTCACATCGGCATGGTGACGCCGGGTGAAGACGGTGCACCGTGCAGGATCAAGTGGCTCGGAACGTCGTCTTTCTTGTCGTTCTTCTTGCCGTTCTTGTTCTTGCCCGGCAGGTCGAAGGCCAGCCGGATCGTGTCGGCGCGGCCGGGCGCGATGCGTGCGAAGTCGTCGCCGGGCGGGTTGAGTCCGGCGGTGGCCGCCGCGTCGGGTGCGACGGAGCGGCCCGCGGTGGTGACCAGCCGTTGACCGGTGACGTCGAGGACTTGGTCGCGGTCGGACACGTTGGTGACCGTCAGCGTGACGATGGTTCGGGAACCGCCGCCGGAGCCCACATCGGTCACGGTGAAAGCGAAGTTTCCGTCGCGCACGGCAGTACCCGGATTCGCGGGTTGTCCGCCGGTCGGGGGCAGCGGAGTATCGGTCGGCGTAGCGGTTTCGCGGGTCGTCGGACCCGCGACGGGCGCGGACCCGATGCCGCCTACCAGCAGCCACAACGCCGCCGCGGCGACGAGCGCCGCCCCTGCGGCGACGGGTATCCATCGGCGCTTTCGCCGACGATGGAGCTGGCCGGTCGGAGCGGGTGAACGTACCTCGGGCGTCGGCTGCGCCGCAGTGGCGGCGGTCATGACGCGAGTTCGCGGGCGGGCGGCCGGTGCCGGGAGAGGCGGGGCCGGTCGCGCGACCGTGGACCGGGCCAGAGCGGCCGACGCCGCCGCGGCGAATTCCCCCGCGCTGCCATAGCGTGCGTCCGGCTCTTTGGCCATTCCCCGGGCGATGACGTCGTCGAGTGCGGCCGGGACGCCGTGGGCCGCCCGCGAGGCGCGCGGCGGCTCGGCCATCAGATGCGCCCGCATCTGTTGTGCCGGATCGCCCGCGCCGTAGGGCGGTTGTCCGGTGAGGGTCTCGTAGAGCACGCAGGCCAGCGAATAGACATCCGACCTGGCATCGACCGTGCCGGTGAATCGCTCCGGCGCCATGTACCCCAGCGTGCCGACCACCAGCCCGGTGGCGGTGAGCGCGGTGCCGTCGGCGGCGCGGGCGATACCGAAATCGATCAGATATACGAAACCGCTGGTGTGCAGAAGGATGTTGCCCGGCTTCACATCGCGGTGCACGAGTCCGGCCGCGTGCGCGGCGTCCAGCGCCTCGGCGGCCTGGGCGATGACGTCGACGGCCCGATCCGGCGGCAGCGCGCCCGATCGAAGCCGGGTGCCCAAGTCGACGCCATCGATGTAGGCCATCTCCAAGAACAGATGGCCGTCGACCTCGCCGAACGCGTGGATGGGCACGATGTGCGGGTCGCGCGCCCGAGCGCCCAGCCGCGCCTCCCGCTCGAAGCGCTGCCGATAGAGCGAATCCGCGGTATACGCCGCGGACAGCACCTTGAGCGCCACGGCGCGGCCCTCAGGGTCGTGTGCCAACCACACCTCACCCATGCCGCCACGACCCAGCAAGCGTTCGAGCGAGTAGTTCCCGAACGTGCCACCGGCGCTCTGCACGGACATGCCTCGACCGTATCGCCGGGTTTCGTCGCCATCGCGGGCGGGAGGGCGTCCGCTTTCGTGCTGTCGACGCCGCACGTTACGCGGAGAAGGCTTCGTCAGGCATCGGCGGTGCGCTCGATGTCGGTGAGATGGGCGATGTTGGCCCGGTCGTCCGGGGACGAGCTCGGTTCGGTGGTGAACCAGGAGTCGAGGATCTCCCGTAGCTCGGCGCTGGAGGTCGAACGCAGGCTCAGGGCAAGGACGTTGGCGTCGTTCCAGGTGCGGGCGCCCGCCGCGGTCGAGGCGTCCGCGCAGAGTGCGGCGCGGACACCTGCGACCTTGTTGGCCGCGATCGAGGCGCCCGTGCCGGTCCAGCAGCAGACGACGGCTTGGTCGGCGTGGCCGGAGGCGACATCGCGGGCGGCCGCTTCGCTGGCCCAGGCCCAGTCGTCGCGTTCCTCGTCGGACAGCGCGCCGTGCAACACGAGTTGGTGGCCGCGCTTGCCCAGTTCGTCGACCAGTTCCGCGGCCACTCCGACCCGCTCGTCCGCCGCCACCGAAATTCGCATGCGTTCAGCGTAGTTGCCGGTTCGCGGGCAGTGCGGACGATCGTTCGCATTGACAGTATGCTGTCAAATATGACAGCATACTGTCATGATGAAGACCGTGCACATGGCCGTTTACGACACACTCGCCGACTGGGAGGTGGGCGCGGCGACCGCGCACATCAACAAGCCGAGCTGGCACCGGGAACCGGGAACCTGGCAAGTGAAGACGGTCGGCCCGACCGTGGAGCCGATCACGACGATGGGCGGCATGCGCATCGTGCCGGATGTCGTGCTCGCCGAGCTGACCCCCGCGGACAGCGCGATGTTGATCCTGCCGGGCGCGGACACCTGGGAGGGGCCGCACTTGGATCCGTTCGCGCACAAGGCACGCGAGTTCGTGGACGCCGGTGTTCCGGTCGCCGCGATGTGCGGTGCGACATTCGGCTTGGCCAAGGCGGGTCTGCTCGACACTCGCGAGCACACCAGCAACGTCGCCGAATACCTTCGCTACAGCGGGTATTCGGGTGCGCACCACTACGTCGACGAACCGGCCGTCACCGACGGTGACGTCATCACCGCCGGGGCGAGCGCGCCGTTCGAGTTCGCGCGCGAGGTGCTCGGCAGGCTCGGCGTGTACGAGCCGCATGTGCTGGATGGCTGGTACGCGTTGTACGCGCACTCCGATCCGGCCGGATGGGCGGTGCTGGCGGAATACGACGCGCAGCACGCGTGAGCGAGAATCGTCGGTGATCCGGCCGGATCGCCGGCATCGGGAGGCGACGCATGACCCCAGAACAGGAATTGTTCGCCGCGGCGGCGATCACGTCGTTCCGTTTGAACGGTCAGTTCCTCGGCGTGGCCGAGGAACTGGCGCGACCGGCGGGCCTGACCGCCGCTTGGTGGCAAGTGCTCGGTGCGGTGCTGCGTGCGCCGCTACCCGTCGCGGGCATCGCCCGCGAGATGGGCATCACCCGCCAGAGCGTCCAGCGCATCGCGGATCTGCTCGTGGATAAAGGGCTCGCCGAATACCAGCCCAATCCCGCCCACCGGCGCGCGAAACTCGTCGCGGTCACCGACGCGGGCCGGGCGGCGGTGCACCGCATCGACCCGCAACACAAAGTGCTGGCCGAACGGCTCGTAAACGAACTCGGCCGCGATCAGCTCGCGCGCACCGTCGAGGTGCTCACCACGCTGTCCGCCGCGATCGACGCGATCACCACGGACGGCGCCTAGCCGCGCCGACCAACGACGATCGCGTTCGACCGCAGCGTACGTCGTCGTAGGCGGAAGTGCGGGTCGCGGAAAGCTTTTCGCGCGCCGAGCCTCTGGGCAGCGGCTGTTGTCGGATCGACGAGTGCCTGGTCCCCGGCGGGCTTCCGAGACCGAGGAGGCGGCAGCGGCGGCGTGGTTCGTCGCAGGTCCGGACGTGTCGCTCAGTCGGCGAACGGGGACTCGGTCTTCCCGATCAGGTCGGCGACGGAGTCCACCACCATCGTGGGGCGGTAGGGGTAGGCCTCGAAGGACGCGCGGGTGGAGATGCCCGAGGTGACCAGGATCGTGCGCATGCCCGCTTCCAGGCCGGAGATCACGTCGGTGTCCATCCGGTCGCCGATCATCACCGTCGACTGCGAATGTGCGCCGATGCGGCGCAGCGCGGAGCGCATCATCAGCGGGTTCGGCTTGCCGACGTAGTACGGGTCGCGTCCGGTGGCGCGGGTGATCAGCGCGGCCACCGAGCCGGTCGCGGGCAGCGAGCCATCGCGGGACGGGCCGGTCGGGTCGGGGTTGGTCGCGATGAAACGGGCGCCTCGCTCGACCAGCCGGATCGCGGTGGTGATGGCCTCGAAAGAGTACGTGCGGGTCTCGCCGAGGACGACGTAGTCCGGGTCGCTGTCGGTCAGCACGTAGCCGATCTCGTGCAGTGCGGTGGTGAGGCCGGATTCGCCCACCACGTAAGCGGTGCCGTTGGGGCGCTGTTCGTTCAGGAAGGTGGCGGTGGCCAGCGCGGAGGTCCAGATCGCTTCTTCCGGGATGTCGAGCCCGGTGTGCCGCAGTCGCGCCTGCAGATCGCGCGGCGTGCGGATCGAATTGTTCGTCAACACCAGGAACGGTGTCTCGTTGGCGCGCAGTTCGGCGAGGAACTTGTCGGCGCCCGGAATGAGATGGTCCTCGTGCACCAGCACGCCGTCCATATCGGTCAAGTAGGACAGGATCGGCTCGTCGTCTGCGCTCACGCGGCCATTATCCGCTATCGCCCCGCGCCGGCCACCGCAGAAACATTTCGCCCCCGCCGCGGTGTTCTCCGCTGTGAAGATCATCCGCGTCGGGCCGTCGGCGCGGAGGGCGGCAGCGTTGACTACTGTCGATGACGGATCGCGATGGCGGCGAAACGAAACGCGAGGAGCGTGCAGATGAGCGGACTCAAGCTCGGATACAAGGCATCGGCGGAGCAGTTCGGTCCCCGTGAACTCGTCGAGATCGCGGTGCTGGCCGAGCAACACGGCTTGGACAGCGCCACCGTGAGCGACCATTTCCAGCCCTGGCGGCACAAGGGCGGACACGCGCCGTTCTCGCTGGCCTGGCTGGCCGCGGTCGGTGAGCGCACCCAGCGCATTCAGCTCGGCACGTCGGTGCTCACCCCGACGTTCCGCTACAACCCAGCGGTGATCGCGCAGGCATTCGCCACCATGAGTTGCCTGTACCCCGATCGCGTGATGCTCGGTGTCGGCACCGGTGAGGCGCTCAACGAGATCGCCACCGGCTACACCGGCGAATGGCCGGAGTTCAAGGAGCGTTTCGCGCGCCTGCGCGAGGCGGTCGACCTGATGCGCGCCCTGTGGACCGGCGACCGCGTCGACTTCGACGGCGAGTACTACAAGACCGTCGGCGCCTCCATCTACGACGTGCCCAAGGGCGGTGTCCCGATCTACGTCGCCGCGGGCGGCCCGCTGGTCGCGCGGTACGCCGGACGCGCGGGCGATGGTTTCATCTGCACCTCGGGCAAGGGGATGGACCTCTACACCGAGAAGTTGATGCCCGCCGTCGCGGAGGGCGCGGCGAAGACCGGCCGCAGCGTCGACGACATCGATCGGATGATCGAGATCAAGCTCTCCTACGACACCGATCCGGAACTGGCCAGGGAGAACACCCGGTTCTGGGCTCCGCTGTCGCTCACCCCGGAGCAGAAGCACAGCATCACCGACCCGATCGAGATGGAGGCCGCCGCCGACGCGCTGCCCATCGAGCAGATCGCCAAGCGCTGGATCGTCGCCAGCGACCCCGACGAGGCTGTCGCCCAGATCAAGCCCTACATCGACGCGGGCCTCAACCACCTGGTCTTCCACGCCCCCGGCCACGACCAGCGCCGCTTCCTCGACCTCTTCCAGCGCGACCTGGCCCCCCGCCTCCGCGCTCTGGCCTGACCGTTCACGAGTGGCACACCACGGAGAGGTCTTCTCGGGCCGATGCCGCAGTGGTGTCCACTCGCGAAGTCACGCCCGGCGGAGGGCGAAGATTCGCAGGTCGCGGGTGGTGCGGGAGCGGTAGGCGGCGTAGGCGCCGGTGATGTCGACGAAGCGTTGGAAGATCGCGTCTTTGTCGGGAGTCTCGACGGGGGTGGCGGTTACCCGGATGCGTTCGCCCGCGATCGCCACCGTCGCGGTGGGGTGGGCCAGGAGGTTCGTGGTCCAGGCCGGGTGGTGCGCCTGGCCGAAGTTGCTGCCGATCACGTAGAGCGTGTCGCCGTCGTGCACGTACAGCAACGGCTGGGTGCGCGGTTGGCCGGACTTGCGTCCGATCGTCGTCAGCAGGATGACCGGCGCGCCGATCGGGCCGAGCACGGTGTACTTGGCATGGGTGCGCTCCAGGACCGCCCGGTCCAGTGGCGTGAGGGCCCGGACGAGTCGGGAGCCGGGCTTGGTGGCCGCGAATCTGCTTGCCGCGCGAGCGAATAGGTTGGTCCGCGAACCCCACTGCCGGTCCGGAAATTGCTCAGCCATGCCCGGACTATAGCGGCCCCGGGATATCGGCTTCGGCGGCTTCGCGCCAGCACCTATCGAACCTCGCCGAGCAGGCCCCGGTGGGTGACGATCGTCGCGCGGCGGGTTCCGGTTGCCGCTGGTTCACTAAGCTCTGGGACATGGCCGACAACGCTCCATCCGCCGTGTACATCGCCTCTCCCGAAGGCGACACCGGTAAGTCGACGGTGGCCCTCGGGGTACTGCAGACGCTGTGCGCGACGACCGCGCGGGTCGGGGTGTTCCGGCCGATCACACGCTCGACCACCGAACCCGACTACATCCTCGAACTGCTGCTCGAGCACAGCACGGCGGACATCGACTACGCGCAGGCGATCGGCACCACCTACGAGCAGGTGCACGCCGATCCGGACGCGGCGATCAGCGAGATCGTGCTGCGCTTCCACGAGGTCGCCAAAGCGTGCGACGCGGTGGTGGTGGTCGGCAGCGACTACACCGACGTGGCCAGCCCCAGCGAGTTGCGCTTCAACGCCAGGATCGCGGTCAATCTGGGCGCACCCGTGTTGCTGGTGGTCCGCGGCGCCGGGCGCACTCCGGACGAGGTGAAGCAGCTGGCCGAACTGTGCGCGTCGGAGCTGGCGCACGAGCACGCGCAGCTGGTCGCCATCATCGCCAATCGCTGCGACCCGCAGCGGCTGGACGAGGTGAGCGCGGCGCTCGGCGGGTTCGACGTCCCGTCCTGGACACTGCCCGAGGTCCCCTTGCTGATCGCCCCCACCATGGCCGAGCTGTGCGCCGCCATCGACGGCGAGATGTACAGCGGTGATCCGGAATTGCTGCACCGCGAGGCGCTGAAGGTCATGGTCGGCGGCATGACCGCCGAGCACATCCTGGAACGGCTGACCGAGGGCGTGGTGGTGATCGCGCCGGGCGATCGGTCCGACGTACTGCTGAGCGTCGTGAACGCGCACGAGGCCGAGGGCTTTCCGTCGCTGTCGGGCATCATCATGAACGGCGGCCTGCTGCCGCATCCCGCGGTGGCGCGGCTCATGACCGGCCTGAAACCCAAGTTGCCGATCCTCACCACCGAGCTCGGCACCTACGACACGGCGGGCGCCGCGTACCGCAGCCGCGGCCGCATGTCCGCGGGCAACCCACGCAAGGTGAACACCGCTCTGGCTCTGATGGAGGAACACGTGGACGCCGCGGAGCTGTTGCGACGCATCGACGTTCCGCACAGTCCGGTGGTCACGCCGCAGATGTTCGAATACCAGCTCATCGAGCGCGCGCGAGCCGATCGCAAACGCATCGTGCTGCCGGAGGGCGACGACGACCGTATCCTGCGCGCGGCCGGACGGGTGTTGCAGCGCAAGATCGCCGATCTGGTCATCCTCGGCGAGGAGACGGCGGTGCGCGCCCGCGCCGCCGAACTCGGGGTGGACATCTCCGCCGCGCAGGTGCTCGACCCACGCAACTCCGGCTACCTGGACGAGTTCGCCGCCGAATACGCCGAACTGCGCAAACACAAGGGCATCACGCTGGAGCGCGCCCGCGAAACCGTCGCCGACATCTCGTATTTCGGCACCATGATGGTGTACAAGGGGATCGCCGACGGCATGGTCTCCGGCGCGGCGCACACCACGGCGCACACCATCCGCCCGTCGCTGGAGATCATCAAAACGGTGGAAGGCGTCTCCACCGTCTCCAGCGTGTTCCTGATGTGCCTGGCCGACCGGGTGCTCGCGTACGGCGATTGCGCGGTCGTGCCGGATCCGACCGCGGAGCAGCTGGCCGATATCGCGATCTCGTCCGCGGCGACCGCCGACCGCTTCGGCATCGAGCCCCGGGTCGCGATGCTGTCGTACTCCACCGGCGAATCCGGTAGCGGGGCGGACGTGGACAAGGTGCGCGTCGCGACGAAGCTGGCGCGCGAGCGCGCACCGAAGTTGCCGGTGGAGGGGCCGATCCAATACGACGCCGCGATCGAACCGACCGTCGCCGACGCCAAGCTGCCCGATTCGGAAGTCGCCGGGCGCGCCACGGTGTTCGTGTTTCCCGACCTCAATACCGGCAACAACACCTACAAGGCGGTGCAGCGCAGCGCGGGCGCGATCGCGATCGGCCCGGTGCTGCAAGGTCTGCGCAAGCCGGTCAACGACCTGTCGCGCGGCGCGCTGGTGGCCGACATCGTCAACACCGTGGCGATCACCGCCATCCAGGCGCAGGACAGCTGATGGGTGCGTTCGCCGTCGCGGCGCGGGCGCGTCGCGGAACAAGCGCGTGGTGATCGTGGTTGCCGAGCGAGTGCGACGCGACCGCGGGACACGGGAGGCGTGATGAGCAAGACGGCCGAGGGCATGGTGCTGGTGATCAATTCCGGCTCCTCGTCCATCAAATACCAGCTGGTGGACCCGGATTCGGGCATGGTCGCGGCCTCGGGCGTGGTCGAGCGGATCGGCGAGGACGAAGGTGGGATCGAGCATAGCGCCGACGGCTCGACCACCGAGCGCCGCGAGCGGATCGCCGACCACGCCGCCGGGCTGCGACTGATCTTCGACACGTTCGCCGCGACGGGCCACGACTTGGTACGCGAAGGAGTGCGGGCGGTCGGGCACCGGGTGGTGCACGGCGGCGAGGTGTTCTACCGGCCCACCCTGATCGACGACGACGTGGTGGCCGCGATCAGCGAACTAGCCGCGCTGGCGCCGCTGCACAATCCGGCCAACGTCGCCGGGATCGAGAGCGCGCGGGCGCTGTTGCCGGGCGTGCCGCAGGTCGCGGTGTTCGACACGGCGTTCTTCCACGGCTTGCCCGCCGCCGCGAAGACCTACGCCATCGACGCCAAAGTGGCGGCCGCGCACGGTATTCGGAAGTACGGCTTCCACGGCACCTCGCACGAATACGTGTCCGGCTGCGCGGCCGACTTCCTCGGGCGTGACCCCGCCGAGCTGAACCAGATCGTCTTCCACCTCGGCAACGGCGCGTCGGCGTCGGCCATCCGTGGCGGTCGTCCGATCGATACCAGCATGGGCCTCACGCCGCTGGAAGGCCTGGTGATGGGCACCAGGTCCGGTGATCTCGATCCCGGCATCGTGGCGCATCTGGCGCGGTCGGCGCACCTGGACATCGATGCGATCGACACGCTGCTCAACCGGGATTCCGGGATCAAGGGCCTGTCCGGCGTGAACGACTTCCGCGAACTGCGCCGTCTCATCGACGGCGGGGACGAGGCCGCGCGGTTGGCCTACGACGTGTACATCCATCGGCTGCGGCGCTACCTCGGCGCGTACCTGATCGACCTGGGCGGCGTCGACGCGATCACCTTCACCGGAGGAGTCGGCGAGAACAGCCCACAGGTGCGGGCCGACGCCCTGGCCGGTCTCGGCGCGTTCGGCATCGAGGTGGATCCCGCGGCCAA
Organism: Nocardia sichangensis; assembly: GCF_047200615.1. Lineage (NCBI taxonomy): Bacteria > Bacillati > Actinomycetota > Actinomycetes > Mycobacteriales > Nocardiaceae > Nocardia > Nocardia sichangensis. The sequence goes on along the minus strand of NZ_JBJZOK010000001.1, from coordinate 219,457 downwards.
CACCGCGGAAAACCGTGCCGCGCGGCGTATCTCCCCGCCCGGCGCACCGGTCGCGGTGCTCGTGGTGCCGACCAACGAGGAACTGGCCATCGCCCGCGCCGCGCGGCACGTGGTCGACGGCTAGATCCAGGTCTTCGCGCGAATGAGGTTGGCCAGGTCGACGAGCGCGTAGCGATGCCTGCGGTTGGGCGCTCCACGAGCCAGCGAGCGCAGGCCCGTCTCGGCGCCCGCGCGGAGTTCGCGTTCGGTGAACGGCGCGCCGAACAGTGTGGCATCGGGACGCTTCGGCGTGTTGCCCGCCTGGAGCCACGCGAGGGCCGCGCCGAGCACCAGCACCCGCATCTGCACCGCGCGACTCTCGCCCGCGGGCAGGCTCAGCATCCGAGACGCCGAGATGTGCAGGGTGGCCTCGTCGAGATCGGCTATCGGCGCGGCGGTGAGCATCAGCAGCACCGCCGTCATCCGCGCGGTGGTGAAATGCCGTGACGCGGCGGGCACGGCGTCCAGCGCCTGCACGGCCTCGGCCACCCGCTCGTCCGCCGCCAGCTGCCTGGCCAGCCCGAAGGCGGCGCTCACCACGGTGCGGTCGGTGCGCCAGACGGTCTCGTACGCCTGCTCGGCATAGCTGCGCCACTGTTCGGGGTCCGGCGAATCCCAATGCTGGAGTATGAGTTCGGCCGTTGCGGCGAGCGCCAGCTGGGGGGCGAGTTCGCCGGGGAGCACCCGGAAGACCTCGTCGAAGTCGGTGAAGGCGCGCTCGTACTCCCGGTCGAGCAATTCGGCCATGCCCCGAAACCAGCTCACCCGCCACTCCCGTTCGGGCAGCCGCGCCAGCAAGTCAAGCACCGTGGCGGATTCGCGCAGATCGAGCCGCACGCGCGCCTCGGCGAGGGTGAGTTCCAGCTCGAGCGTCTCCGGGGCGTTGCCGGGATCGGCTTCGGCTCGCTCACGTGCGTGCCGCAGCGCCTCCAGCGCGTGGGCGGGCTCGGGATGCACGGCTGCCGAGAGCAGGGGCGCGGCCGGGTCGGCCGGATCCAGCAGCGGAATCGGCAACGCCGCCACCACATCGGGGGCGTCGAGCAGGCTGCTGCGGGGGCGGCCGTCGGTGTAGGCGTCGGTTTGACTGATCAATTCCTCGGTGCCGAAACTGGACCGCGGCGGCGTGAAGACGGTGGACAACTGCGGGTGTTCGGTCTCGGTCTCCAGCGCGAGGATCTCCCGCAGCACGCCCGACATCTGGGCGGACATCGCACGGGCGGAGGGAAAGCGGCGTTGCGGGTCCGGGTCGGTGGCGCACAGCAGCAGACGATGGAAACACTGGTAGCGAGCCAGCACCGGCTGGTCGGCGGGGTCGGGCAGGCCGTCGAGGTACCGTCCGTGCTCCGAAGGCATGTTCAAGGTGAGCACGGCCAGCGTGCGCCCCACGGTGTAGACGTCGGAGGCGACGGTCGGGCCCGTACGCGCGATCTCCGGCGCCTGGAACCCTCTGGTGCCGTAAAGGTTTCCGTACGCTTCGATGGTGGCGACGGCCCCGAGATCGATCAGTTTGACCTGATCGTCGGTGACCATCACGTTGTCGGGCTTGAGGTCGTTGTAGGTCAGGCCGGTCGAGTGCAGGTAGTCCAGCGCGGGCAGGATCTCGAGCAGGTAGGCGATCGCCTCGGTGACCGGCATGCGCTTCGGGCGTTCGTAGGAGTCGAGGATGTCGCGCAGCGACCGGCCGCCGACGTACTCCATGACGATGTAGCCGACGGGTGTGCCGTCCGCGCCGGTGTGCTCGACGAAGTTGTAGATCTTGACGATGCTGGGGTGCGCCACCTCGGCGAGGAATTGGCGTTCGGCCATGGCGACCGCCTGCGCTTCGGCGTCACCGGCGTGCAGCAGGCCCTTCAGCACGACCCAGCGGTCGCTGACATTGCGATCGATCGCCAGATAGATCCAGCCGAGTCCGCCGTGCGCGATGCAGCCCTGGATCTCGTACTGTCCCGCCACCATGTCGCCCGGGTACAGCGTGGGGCGGAAGTCGAAGGGCGCCTCGCAGGTCGCGCAGGTGCCCGCCGTGGTCGCGGGCCGGGTCGCCGTCGCCCGGCCGACCGGTTTGCCGCAGCGCCAGCAGAATCGCCTGCCTTCGGAGACGACCGCGTTGGTGAGCACGGCGTCGCGGGGATCCGCGGGCGTCACCGTCGGGATCGGCACCAGCCCGGCGCCGAGCCGCCGCACCGCAGGCCGGGTGCGCGCGGTGCGCACGCTGCGTCCGGAGGTGCGCTGCGGAGCCGACGCGGGTTCGGAATCCGTGCGTCGCGTCTGATCCGATGTCGCCGCGTACGCCGCCGTGCCCTGGGTTCCGCCCGGTTCCGGTGTCTCTTGCCTTTCGGCGGGGTCGCGTAGCCACGCGGCCGTGCTCGATGCCGTTTCCGGGCGGTTCACCTGCAATCGGGTCGCGTCCGAATCCGCCTCTTCCGCCGACTGTTCCGCATCCGCGGGCGATGGTTCGCGTTCCGTGTCCGGTGGGTTGTCCCGCGTGGGCGGCCCATGTTGCTCCGCACCGGTGCGGTCCGGTGTGTCGTCGGTGGACGAGGCCGATTCCTCGGCGTCGCGCACGGCAGGGTTCCGTGGGGTCTGCGCCTCATCGGGGGGATCAATGTCCTCGACGCGGTTCAACGCGACTGGGCCGAACGAGGTCGCCGCACGACCGATCGGCGTATACGTGGTGTGCTCGATTTCTTCGGCCGCAACCGTTTCCGGCTCGCCCACACCCGCGCGCCGCCCCGTTCCCGTGGCGTGTGCCCCCAGTTGTCGCGGGTCCGCGTGGTCTCCACGCGACGGTTTCGCCGCCGCCGCGTTCTGCTGCCGCCCGGCCGCGCTGGATCCAGCCTCGAACACAGCGGCCGGGCCGGGCCCTACCGCGGCGTTCTCGTCCGGGTCGGGCTCGGGGACCTGCCGTGTGCTCATCGACCCGTCAGTCCTGATACGTAGGGGCGGGTGGAGCGGGTACGGGGCCGAGAACGGTGAGATATTTCTGGTAAAGCCCGACCCAGGTGCCGTCGTTGCGGATGCGTTCCAGTGTGCCGTTGACGAAGCGGACCAGGTCGTCGTTGCCCTTGGTGATGCCGATGCCGTACGGCTCCTCGCTGATGCTGCCGCCGACCAGCTCGGTGTACGGGTCCTGCGCGGCCAGGCCTGCGAGCACGGCGTCGTCGGTGCTCACCGCGTCGACCTGGCGCTGTTGCAGCACGACCAGACAGTCGGCCCAGCTCGGCACGGTGAGGATGGTCGCGGCGGGCTGGTCGCGGCGCATGTGCTCCAGCGACGTGGTGCCCGAGACGATGCACACCCGCCGGCCCGCCAGATCGGCCAGGCTGCGGATCCCGGAGTTCTTCACCGCGAGCACCCGCTGGTTGGCGCGCAGATAGACGGTGGAGAACGTGACCTTCTCGCGGCGCTCGCAGTTGATCGTCATGGTCTTGGCGACCAGGTCGACGGTGCGGTTCTGCAACGCCGTCTCCCGCTCGGCGGAGCCGAGGCTGCGGAACTCGATCAGATCCGGGCTGCCGAGCAGATCGCGGGCCACTTCCCTGGCGATGTCGGCGTCGAAACCGACGATGGCGCCGGAGATCGGGTCACGGTAGCTGAACAGATTGCTGCCGGTGTCCAATCCGACGAGCAGCCTGCCGCGCGCCCGGATCGCGTCGATCGCCGCGCCGCGCGCGGCAGCGCCCGCTCCGGTCGGACGCAGGCTCGCGGTCGGGTCTCCGCACCGCGACGTGCCCGGCGACGGCGGGACCGGCGAATCGGTGAGCACCGGAACGGCCTTGGCAGGCAACGGGGGATCGGTGTACTTCGGCGTCTTGCCCGACACCGGCGCGCCGGAATCGCTCGCACAGCCGCTCGCCAGCGTCACTACGACGAGGGTGGCCACCAGAATGCCGCGCGCGGATCTCATCGGTACTCCCGAAGCCGGGGCCAGATGCCCAGTCCGACATAGCCTGCCGCCAGTATGCCGAGCACCATCGCGCCCGTGCCCAGGAAGTCCAGGGTGCGGGCCGCATGGGAGATCCTGTCGCGCAGCGTGTCCCTGGTGGCGGCGATGCCTTGCTCCAGCGAACGGTCCAGCGCCTCCACCTGCACGGTGACGTCCGCCGAGCCGGGTCCGGTCGCCACCACGGCCGCGCTGTTGAAATCGCCCTTCGCCAGCGCGTCGTTCATGCGCTGGTGCGCCACTCGCCAGCGCGCCAGGGCAGGCACGGCATTGCGCATCTCTTTCGCCGCGGGCGCGGAGCCGGGATACTTGCCGATCAGATCGGCCAGCCGTTCGATGTCCGCGTCGTAGGTGCGGTCGTAGTCGCCGGTCGCGTCGCGGCGCACCAATTTCAAGGTCTCCGCGGCGCGGGCCTGCTGCACCAGGATGCGGCTCTCGGTCAACCGGGAGGAGGGCACCGCGCCGTCGTCGCGAGCGCTGATCATCGCCGCCGCCGACACCGAGCCCGCGATCACCGTCCACGCGAGCAGGATCAGCATGGCCGCCGACGCGAGCACCAGTCCCGGGTTGAGCACCCGCCGCCAGCGTCGCGCCAGATCGCGCTGGACCCAGACCAGCACGCCGAGGGTGAGCAGCAGCAGGCCGATCGCGGACCACGGCGGGCGCACGTGGTTGCGCTGCGCGGCGGTCACCGCCGCCGAGCGATGATTGTGCAGTTCCTCGGCCATAGGTAGCAGCGTCGTCTGCATCTGGTTGGAGGCCTCGCTCAAATACGCGGCGCCGACCGGATATCCGCTGCGATTGTTCGTCCGTGCGGTTTCCACCAGACCGGAGTACACCGGCAGGCCGGTGACTATGCCGGTGCGCAGCCGCGCATCCGGATCGGCCGCCGCGTCGGATTGGGTGACCAATTCCGCCGACGCTTCGCCCAGTGCCTGCGTGTAGCGATCCCGCACCGCCTGCGGCTCCAGCCCGCCGGAGATGAAGGCGGTGCTCGCCGCTGCGTCGGCGATCGACAGCGAAGTGTAGAGCCGGAGCGCGGAATGCGCGTCCGGTTCGGTGTCGCGCAGCAACACATCCAAACCCTGCTGTCGGTCACCGACCGTCGCGGCGGTCATCGAGCCCGCGGCCAGGCACAACCCGATGAGCAGCAGCCCGAGCGCGATCAGCCGTCCCGGTGAGGAATTGGCGAACGAACGCAGATTGGTCAGGTCGAGACGTTCGCGCACCACCGCGACGCTCAGGCCGCCCGGATCGTCCCGACCGGCGGGCTCGGGCGCGGACGGCCGGAGTTCGGCCGTCGTCGGCTCGGAGCTAGCCATGTCCACCTCCCCAGTTTGGGCCGCGTACGCGGATTTCTCGACGGCTGGACCGGATATCCGATCGATCCGTGCGTGTTGGTGCGGAGTTTATTGTGGTCGTACGGGCGCCGCGGCGTGTGAAACACCCCCGATTGGGAGGAGACGGCGGTGAGGCGCTGCCCGCGGCTGGACGAGGATGGGTACGACATGCGTGGTGACGGTGACGGTTGGTCGCGTGGCCCGGACGGATTGCGGCACTGGGGGCGCTTCGGCGCCGCCGGACTGCTGCTGCGCGCTCCGCTGGCCGATGGCGGTTCGGCGGTGCTGCTGCAACACCGCGCGCCGTGGAGTCATCAAGGCGGGACCTGGGCGTTGCCCGGCGGCGCGCGGGACAGTCACGAGACGCCCGTGCACGCGGCGGTCCGCGAGGCGTGGGAAGAGGCGGGCATCGATCCGGCCGACGTCCGGGTGCGCGGCGAGCGGGTGACAGCGTCGGCCCTGAGCGGCTGGACCTACACCACGGTCGTCGCCGACGCGGTGATGACGCTGCCGACCACCGGCAACCGCGAGAGCACCGAATTGGCCTGGGTTCCCGAGGACGACGTCGACGCCCGCCCGCTGCATCCCGGTTTCGCCGCGTCCTGGCCCACTCTGCGCGCCGCACCGGCGCGGGTGCTGCTCGCCGAACTCGGCGACGATCGAGCCGTCGCCGCCGCCCTGCCGCGCACGCTCGACCTCGCCGACCTCGGTTTCGTTTGGCTGCATTCGGATCCTGCCGGTCCGGGCGACTACGCCAGGATCGTCGACGAGCCGAGCGTGCAGGCCGCGGAGCCCGCGTCGAACGGGAACACGGCGGTGGAGACCGCGCTTTCGTTCACCCGCGGACAGGTGCTTTCCTGACCGCGGCGCTCACGCGTTCGCCAGTAGCGCCGTTTTCAGCTCACGCGCCGCGGCTTCCGGATCGCGTGCCTCGGTGATCGCGCGCACCACGACGACCCGCTTCGCCCCGGCTTCCAGCACCTGCGCCAGGTTCTCGGCGTTGATCCCGCCGATCGCGAACCAGGGCCGGGTGGGATGGGCGTCCGCGGTGGAGCGAACCAGTTCGGGGCCCGCCGCCTGCCTGCCGGGTTTGGTCGGGGTCGCCCAGATGGGGCCGGTGCAGAAGTAATCGATGTGCTCATCGATCGCGGCGAGCCCGGCCTGCGCGCGATTGTGCGTGGATCGTCCGATCACCACGTCGGGCCCGAGGATTCGGCGCGCGTACCAGGGCGGCAGGTCGCCTTGGCCGAGGTGCAGCACGTCGGCGGTGGCGGCGAGGGCGATGTCGGCGCGGTCGTTCACCGCGACCAGCCCGCCGTGCCTGCGCGCGGCGGCCTTCAGTTCGGCCAGCGCGCCGAGCTCGGCCCTGGCCTCCAGCGGGCCGAACTCGGCCTCGCCCGGTGATCCTTTGTCCCTGAGCTGGATGATGTCGACTCCGCCTGCGAACGCGGCCTCGGCGAACTTGGCCAGATCGCCCTTCTCCCGGCGAGCGTCGGTGCACAGGTACAGCCGCGCGTTCGTCAGACGCTCCCGCGGCGAGGCGGGTCGATTGGGGTGGGAGGGTTGCACGCCTTCGACCGTAGCCGCGCTACCGTGGGATGCGAAACAGGAGGCAGGTGGATCGGATGCGGACTCTGGCCGTCGTCGGTGGCGGCGCCGTGGGGCTCGCCGTGGCCTGGCGGGCCGCCGAGGCCGGTTGGTCGGCCACCCTGTTCGATCCGGCTGTCGCCACCGGGGCCTCCTGGGTGGCCGGGGGCATGCTCGCACCGCTGTCGGAAGGCTGGCCCGGCGAGGATCGGGTGCTCGAATTCGGCGCAGCGTCGCTGGCCCGCTGGCCGGAATTCGCCGCCCGGCTGGCGGACGCGACCGGCGTCTCGGTTTTCGTGGCGGACGAGACCATGACCGTCGCGCTGGACGCGGCCGACGTGGCCGACCTGCGCACCGTGGCCGATTGGGTCGGCGGACGCGGGCACGAGCTGCGCCTGCTGGACCGCGCTGGAGTGCGTGAGCGGGAACCCGGCCTGGCCAGGACGGTGCGCGCCGCGCTGCTCGCACCCGCAGAACCCGCGCTCGACAACCGCAAGCTGGTCGCCGCGCTGCGGCGAGCCGCCGAGGCGGCCGGCGTCGTGGTGCGCGCCGAGTCCGTAGACTCGCTGACGGAACTTCCGCACGACCAAGTCGTGCTCGCCGCGGGAGCCGCGTCGGCGGCATTGTGGCCGGAGCTGCCGGTTCGCCCGGTGAAGGGCGAGATCCTGCGCCTGCGGCAACGGCCCGGCGTCGCGCCCGCGCCGCGCCGGGTGATCCGAGCCAGAGTGCACGGGCGCGCGGTCTACCTGGTGCCGCGCGCCGACGGAATCGTCGTCGGCGCCACGCAGTACGAGGCGGGTTTCGACACCGCGGTCACCGTCGCCGGCGTCCGCGACCTGATCGCCGACGCGGAGGCGGTGTTCCCCGGCATCGGCGAATACGAACTGGCCGAAGCGAGCGCCGGTTCCCGGCCGGGCAGCCCGGACAACCTGCCGCTGATCGGCCGGCTCACCGACCGCATCGTCGCGGCCACCGGGCACGGCCGCAACGGCATGCTGACCCTGCCGCTCACGGTGGACGCGGTGGCGAGCCTGCTCGGCGGGGCAATGCTGCCCGAAGCGGAAGTAGCCGACCCGCAACGCTTTTCGACGACTGTAGGAGGAATTCGATGACGCTGTCATCCGTCCCCATCGGTGTCACGGTGAACGGCGACGAGCACGAGTTCGCCGAGCCGCTCACCGTGCGCGAGTTGCTGGAGCGCCTCGGACTGCCGTGCCGGGGTGTCGCGCTCGCGGTGGACGGAGCCGTGTTCCCCAAGTCGCGCTGGGACGAACCGGTCGGGCGCGGCTGGCAGATCGAGGTGCTGACGGCGGTTCAAGGTGGCTGAGGCTGCGACGGCATCCGCGCGGGCCGACGCCCCGCTGCGGATCGCGGACCGGGAGTTCGGTTCCCGCCTGATCATGGGCACCGGCGGCGCGGAGAACCTCGCCGTGCTGGAGGAAGCGCTGATCGCCTCCGGCACCGAGTTGACCACCGTGGCCATGCGGCGCATCGACGCCGCGGGCGGCACTGGTGTGCTCGACCTGCTGAAACGTCTGGACATCGCGCCGCTGCCGAACACGGCGGGCTGTCGCACCGCGGCCGAGGCGGTGCTCACCGCGCAGCTGGCGCGTGAGGCGCTTGACACCAACTGGGTGAAGCTCGAGGTGGTCGCCGACGAGCGCACCCTGCTGCCGGACCCCGTCGAACTGCTCACCGCCGCGGAACAACTCGTCGACGACGGCTTCGTCGTGTTGCCCTACACCAACGACGACCCGGTCCTGGCTCGCCGTCTGGAGGAGACGGGTTGCGTGGCGGTGATGCCGCTGGGCGCGCCCATCGGCACCGGCCTCGGCATCGGCAACCCGCACAACATCGAGATGATCGTCGCCGACGCGAAGGTGCCGGTCATCCTGGACGCGGGCATCGGCACCGCGAGCGACGCCGCCCTCGCCATGGAACTCGGCTGCTCCGCGGTGTTGCTGGCCACCGCCGTCACCAGGGCGAAACGCCCCGAGTTGATGGCCGCGGCGATGGCGGACGCGGTGCGCGCCGGATACACCGCGCGCTTGGCCGGGCGCATCCCGAAGCGCTTCTGGGCCCAGGCATCGTCCCCGGGGCTGTGAGCGTCGGGCTCGAGTCCAGAGGCTCGGGACGTCGATGACGGCTTTCGGAATCGCGTGCTCGGCCCTCACTCCGTCGGCGAACGATGGCGGCCCAGTCGCCCCCGGATCCAGCCGTTGACGGAAGCGGGTCTAGCAGGTGCCTGCCATCTCTCGGTGGGGCGAGGGCGCGCTGGGTTCGGGCCTCAGCCGTTGACGAAGGTGAGGTTCGTCGCGTCGTAGCGGTCGCCCGCCACTTGCTCCGGCGGGGCGGCGGCCTCGATGGCGGCGATGTCGTCGGCGGACAGCTCGATGGTCAGCGCTGCGAGGTTCTCCTCCAGGTACCGCTGCCGTCGGGTGCCGGGAATCGGCACCACGTCCTCGCCCCGGTGCTGCACCCAGGCCAACGCGAGCTGGCCCGCGGTGACACCTTTCGCCGCGGCCAGCTCGTTCAGCTCGGCGACGATCGCCAGGTTCCGTTCGAGGTTGCCGTCGGCGAAGCGAGGCTGGCTGCGCCGCACGTCGTTGTCCGCCAGGCCTTCCACCGAGTTGTACCGTCCGGTCAGGAATCCGCGCCCGAGCGGCGAGAAGGGGACCAGGCCGATGCCGAGTTCACGGCAGACCGGGAGAATCTCCGCCTCCAGATCGCGCGTCCACAATGACCACTCGCTCTGCAACGCGGCGATCGGGTGCACCGCGTGTGCGCGGCGAATGGTGTCCGCGCCCGCCTCCGACAGCCCGAGGTGCCGGACCTTCCCGGCCTGTACCAGTTCGGCCATCGCGCCGACGGTCTCCTCGATCGGCACCTGCGGGTCCACCCGGTGCAGGTAGTAGAGGTCGATGTGGTCGACGCCCAGCCTGCGCAGCGATGCGTCGCATGCCTGTCGCACGTAGGCCGCGTCGCCACGGATATGAGTGGGCTCGCCCAAACGGTTGGCGAAGCCGAATTTCGTGGCGAGCACCACCTCGTCTCGCCGCCCTGCGACGGCCCGCCCGATCAGCTCCTCGTTGTGCCCCGCGCCGTAGAAGTCAGCGGTGTCCAACAAGGTGACCCCCAAGTCGAGGGCATGGTGCAGCGTCGCGATCGACTGCTCGTCGTCCGCGGCGCCGTAGCCGTGACTCATACCCATGCACCCCAGGCCCTGCGCGGAAACCGTCAGCCCACCGAGCTGCCGGGTCGGAACCTCGTTCATGCTGCTACCTCCTGCACTCGAATTCGTCGGCCCCGACGCTAGGTGCTGGAGCGCGCTCCATGTCAACCATTCCCGCGAGTGGCACATGGTCGAAGGTCTTCTCGCACTTCGCCGCAACCATGTGCCACTCGCGGCGCCTCAGCGGCGCTCGTGGCGGGAGCGGGCGAGGTCGTAGGCGGTGCGGAGGAGGGTGCGGGTGGGCGCGGTGGTTCGGGGGCCGGGGTTGATGACTGCCAGCCAGGCGGCGGATGCGTAGACCGGGTGGGGGATCACCGTATCGGTTGCGCTCGGATTGTCGGGGGTGGATCGTTCGCGGGGAGTGTGGCCGGTCCAGTGGGTGAAGGCTTCTTTTCCGGCGGCGATGTTGACGCGGAACGCATCTGGGCGGTCCAAGTCCGAACTTTCGTCGGCGGGATAGTTCTTCGTCACGATCGTCGCGAAGGGCTGGGTCGCCTTCGGTATCACCCCGTCCGGTGAGTAGTAGAAGAAGGTATCGCCCCAGCTGATCTCCGGTGAGCCGTCGCCGGGGCCGGGGCTGAGGGTGAGGACTCCGTCGAGGGTGGAGACGAAGCCGATGATCTCGTCGATGGTCACGTATTCCAGCGTTTCATTAAGGTGCTTGTGGAGACTTCGAGCAGGAGACGCATGGCAAATAGCGTGACAAGTCGCAACTCCACGATGCGCACGGCCGATGTGGCGCTGCGGGTCGGGTACTCCGTGCAGCAGATCCGCAACCTCGAACGCGACGGTGTGCTGCCGACGGCGATACGCACTGCGACCGGCTACCGCAGGTACGGCGAGGTGCATGTGCGTTCCGCACTCGCCTATCGAGCGCTGGCGGCGGGCGTCGGCCCCGTCGAGGCCAAGCGCATCGTTCGCGCCGTCCACGAGGGACCGGTACCTCAGGTACTGGCTCTGCTCGACGCGGCACATGCCCGGCTGGACCGGGAACGCACCGATCTGGCACTCGCCAAGCGGGCGGCGGAGGTGATCTCCGCCGAGCCGATCGCCGACGCGCGCCCTTCGGATGCGATGAGCGTCGCCGAACTCGCTGCCGCGCTGGGCGTGCGCCCGTCGACACTGCGGCATTGGGACGCGGAGGGACTCGTCGTCCCGGATCGCGCGACCACGCAGCGCACGCGGCAGTACTCTCCCATCCAGGTCCGGGATGCCCGGATCGTCCATCAGCTCCGCAGAGCGGGATACCGCGTCGACACGCTGAAGACCTTGATGTCCGACCTGCCGCGCGGCCACCGATCCGATGACGTCGAGGCGGCGCTGGCGGCTCGGGACGCGAGCATCGCGGCTCGATCTCGCGCCCTGCTCGACGCGGCCGCCGCGCTCGCCGCCGTGTTCGCCCTCGCGGTGTAAACGCCTGTGATCCTGCCGCTCCGAACATCGGCGGCGCTGCGCGATCCGAGTGCGATCCCCGGTTACATCGCTCCGCTGCTGCACGTCGCCGAACTACTCGGCCGTTGAGACTTCGGCCTCGACCCTTAAGGGATCCTGTTTCCCGTCCTCATCCTCGAGGATGATCCAACTCGGCACTAATTACCGACGCGCGCGCCCGCGATTTGCGGAATGCTGGGCGGCATGATCGAGCTGAAAGGCCTCACCAAGCACTACGGGCAGACCGTAGCGGTGCAGGATCTGACCTTCACCGTTCGCCCCGGGCAGGTAACGGGGTTCCTCGGACCGAACGGCGCGGGTAAATCGACCACCATGCGCATGATCCTCGGCTTGGACAAGCCCACCGCGGGCACCGCCTTGATCAAAGGCAGGCCATACCACGAGCTGGACCATCCGCTGCGCACCGTCGGCGCGCTGCTGGACGCCAAGTGGGTGCATCCGAACCGGTCGGCGCGGGCTCATCTGGAGTGGATGGCCGCCTCCAACGACATCGCCAAGTCCCGGGTGGAGGAGGTGCTGCGGCTGGTCGGCCTGTCCGAGGTTGCGGGCAAGTCGGCGGGCGGCTTCTCGCTCGGCATGTCGCAGCGGCTCGGCCTGGCCGGCGCGCTGCTGGGCGACCCGGAGGTGCTGCTGTTCGACGAACCGGTGAACGGCCTCGATCCGGAGGGCATCCTGTGGATCCGCCGCTTCATGCAGCGGCTGGCCGCCGAGGGCCGCACGGTGCTGGTCTCCAGTCATCTGCTGTCGGAGATGGCGCAGACCGCCGAGCACCTGGTTGTGATCGGGCGCGGCAAGCTGATCTCGGATTCCACCACCCAGGAGTTCATCGAACGCGCCTCGGAGCAGACGGTCCGGGTGCGCAGCCCGCAGCTCGACCAGCTGCGCAGCGTGCTCACCTCCAACGGCATGACCGTCAGGGAGGACGGCGCGAGTGCCGACGGCCCCGCGCTCATGGTGGCGGGCGTCTCCAGTGACGCGGTGGGCAAGCTCGCGGGCGAGAACAGCATCACGCTGTTCGAGCTGGCCCCGCAGCGCGCGTCGCTGGAAGAGGCGTTCATGCGGATGACCGGCGGCGCGGTGGAGTACCACGGCGAAGGCTTCGATCAGGTGATGGGAGGTGCGCTCTGATGGGCGTGCTGGCAGCGGAACGAATCAAGCTCACCTCGACCAGGTCGCCCTGGTGGTGCTCGGCGATCGTCGTCGCCCTCGCGCTGGGCATGGCCGCCTTGCTCGCCTCGGTGGCGCGCGCGTCCTACGGCACGGAAGGCGCGATCGACCTGACGGTCTCCACCGCGGTGGCCGGGATCAGCGGTTTCGGCGTGATGGTCCTGATGATCATGGCTACCCTGACCGTGACCAGCGAATACCGCTTCGGCATCATCCGGACGACGTTCCAAGCGACGCCGCACCGGGCCAAGGTCATCCTGACCAAGGCCGGGCTGGTCAGCGTGTACGGCGCGCTGCTGACCATCGCCTTGGCGTTCGTCGCCTACGTGGTGGCGAAAGCGATCAGCGGGCCGGACGCGGGCGCGGCGCTCACGCTGTCCAGCGCGGCCGACTGGCGCGAGGTCTACTCCATCCCGATCTACGCGTTCCTGTGCGTCGTCCTCGCGGTCGGCGTCGGCGTGCTGGTGCGGCAATCCGCCGCCGCGATCTCGCTGATCGTGCTGTGGCCGCTGCTCATCGAGGGATTGCTCGGTGCGTTCGGCAGCTTCGGGCGCAATGTCACCCCGTTCCTGCCGTTCGCGAACGCGAACCATTTCATGAGCGCCTCCCCGTCCACGGCCAACTGGCACTGGGGACCCTGGGGCAGCCTGCTCTACTTCACCGTCTTCGTCGCGATCGTCTTCGGCGCGTCGCTGGTCGTGGTGAACCAGCGCGACGCTTGAGACGAGCTCCCTTGACGACCCGAGTCGCCTTCCCTCGCCACTCGGGTTGACGGTGCGCCGACCTTGTCGGGAGGTCCGGCGCTCCCCCCACCGCCCGTCACTGCCCGGCGGACGGTGCCCTGATCGGCCCGGTGCGAACCCTCGCGCCGGGCCGATCGTGCGTGTGAACATCGAGGAAACTATGCCCCTTGCCGGTTCCGAGACCCCTTCTCGCCCGAGTAGCCTCGGTGCAGCAACCAGCTCGTTATCCAATGTCGGGCCCGACGGTGTGCTCGCTGAGGTTCGCAGCGGAGGTGGCACATGGTGATGATCGGTAACCTGCCGACGTCGGATCGGCTGAGATACCCTCGGGGCGTGCATGAAACACCTTCCGGCGGCGCCGAGCCGGGGTCGGGGCCGGAGGCCGAGGGAGGGGTACCGCCCGAGGTGGTCATTCCGTTGGAGCCGTCCGATCCGGGCGATGCTCCCCGCCGTTCCGGCGGGTTACGGCGTGCCCAGATATCCGCGCTGGTGAACGCGGCGAATCAGCGGGCGGATCTGATCGGCGTGCTGCGCAAGGCGCGGCAGCAGCTGCCGGGTGATCCCGCTTTCGGCGACCCGCTGTCGGTTTCCGGGCCCGGCGGGGCGCGAGCGGTCGCGCGCGCGGCGGACAAACTGGTCGGCGACGCACCGAGCGCCGCGCGGGAGATCGGCTTCGGCGCCTTGCAGGTCTGGCAGGCCGCCCTGGAGCGGATGGGACGCGGTAAAGGTAGCCAAGAAGTAACTGTCATGTTCACCGATCTGGTGGCCTTCTCGCGCTGGTCGCTGTCGGCCGGTGACGAGGCCACCCTGGAACTGCTGCGCAAGGTGGCCAAGGCCATCGAGCCGCCGATCGCCGAGCGGGGCGGCCACGTGGTCAAGCGCATGGGCGACGGGGTCATGGCGGTGTTCCCCTCGGCCGACCGGGCGGTGCGCGCCGCCGTGACCGCCAAGCGCAACCTGGCCGACGTGCAGGTGCGCGGCTATACCCCGCAGATGCGGATCGGTTTGCACACCGGTTCCCCGCGTGAGATCGGGGGCGACTGGCTCGGGGTGGACGTCACCATCGCGGCCCGGGTCATGGAGGCGGGCGGCAACGGCAACACCATGCTGTCGGAGGCCACGCTCCAGGGGCTGCGGCCGGAGACGCTGGCGGAGCTGGGCTTGGCGGCCAAGCCGTATCGCCGCAGCTTCTTCGCGGCGCCACTCAACGGTGTCCCTGAGGACCTGCGAATCTTCCGGTTGTCGAGGGGCTGAGCGGCTGCCTCTCCGCTCGATCTATCCGAGCCACCAGGCCAGCGCGCCGCCCGCCGCGAGGGCGGCGCAGACGGCGAGCGCGATGGACAGCGGCCGGGCCGTCCTCCAGGTGGTGTAAACGCCGCCGAGCAGGAAGCCCGCCAGGGCGAACAGAACGATCACGGTGACGTCGCTGGACACGGTGCCATCTTGCTCCAGCCCACTCGGTCTCCCGGTGGCCGGGGCGGCGGGGCGGCAATTAACAAGCACGCATGCTTGCTTTTTTCTGGCCCCGGTGTGATGCTGGTCGCGGAACGCGGACTTCACGGGTGCGGCATGCGGCTCATCCTGACGGTTCGCCGTACAGGAGGCATTCCCGCTGATGAGTATGCTGGCCGCCGACCCGGACGTGCTCCGGATCGGCAACTGTTCCGGCTTCTACGGCGACCGGCTCGGCGCCATGCGCGAGATGCTGGAAGGGGGACAGCTCGACGTCCTCACCGGCGATTATCTCGCCGAACTCACCATGCTGATTCTCGGCCGGGACCGGATGAAGGACCCGGACCTCGGCTATGCCAAGACCTTCGTCAAGCAGATCGAGGACTGCCTCGGGCTGGCGCTCGAACGCAACGTGCGCATCGTGGCGAACGCGGGCGGCCTGAACCCGGCCGGTCTGGCGCAGCGTCTGCGCAAGGTTGCCGCCGACCTCGGACTGGAGGCCAAGATCGCGCACGTCGAGGGCGACGACCTCCTCGCGCGCGCCGGTGACCTCGGCTTCGGCGCGCCGCTGACCGCCAACGCCTACCTCGGCGCGTGGGGCATCGTCGAATGCCTGAACGCGGGCGCGGACATCGTGGTCACCGGCCGGGTCACCGACGCTTCGGTGATCGTCGGCCCCGCCGCCGCGCACTTCGGCTGGGGCCGAACGGATTACGACCGCCTGGCCGGCGCGGTTGTGGCCGGGCACGTCATCGAGTGCGGCACCCAGGCCACCGGCGGCAACTACGCCTTCTTCACCGAGCTCGCCGATCTGGGCAGGCCGGGTTTCCCGATCGCGGAGATCCGCGCCGACGGCGGCAGCGTCATCACCAAACACGCGGTCACCGGCGGCGCGGTCACCGTCGACACGGTCGAGGCCCAGCTCATGTACGAGATCCAGGGGGCGCGCTACGCCGGGCCCGACGTCACCTCCCGCCTGGACACCATCCGGCTCGACCAGGACGGCCCGGACCGGGTGCGGATCAGCGGCGTCACCGGTGAGGCCCCGCCGCCCCGGCTCAAGGTCTCGCTGAACACCATCGGCGGCTTCCGCAACGAGATGGAATTCGTGCTCACCGGTCTGGACATCGAAGCGAAAGCGGAACTGGCGCAACGGCAACTGGAGTCCTGGCTGCCGAGCCGACCGTCCGAGCTGACCTGGACCTTGGCCCGCCTGGACCGCCCGGACGCCGACACCGAGGAGCAGGCCAGCGCACTGCTGCGCTGCGTGGTGCGCGATCCGGACCCGAACAAGGTCGGGCGCGCGTTCTCCAACGTCGCGGTGGAGCTGGCGCTGGCCAGCTATCCGGGGTGCAGCTTCACCACCTTGCCGGGCAACGGTTCTCCTTACGGCGTGTTCACGCCCGGGTTCGTCGACGCCGCCGAAGTGCCGCACACGGCGGTGCTGCCCGACGGCGCCCGCGTCGAGATCGCCCCGGCGACGGAGACGGCCGAACTCGCCGCCGTCGACGAGCCGCCCGCTCCGGAACCGCTGCCCGCCGGGGAAACGCGCCGCGTGCCGCTGGGAACCGTCGCGCTGGCACGCAGCGGTGACAAAGGCGGTGACGCGAATATCGGTGTGTGGGTGCGCACCGACGAGCAATGGCGCTGGCTGGTGCACACGCTCACCGTGGAGCGCATCAAAGAACTACTCCCGGAAGCGGCTTCGCTGACCGTCACCCGGCATGTGCTGCCCAATCTGCGGGCGCTGAACTTCATCATCGAAGGCCTGCTCGGCCAGGGCGTGGCCTATCAGGCCCGCTTCGACCCGCAGGCCAAGGGACTCGGCGAATGGCTGCGGTCTCGTCACCTCGACATTCCAGTGGAGCTTTTCGCATGACCGGTCAGGCCCGGAGGCGGCAGCTCGCGTCACCACGCAGGGCCCCCGGCCATGCGAGAAAGGACACCGCATGACGAAACTCTGGGAAACGCCGGAACGACGCGAATTGCGATCCACGGTGCGCGGATTCGTGGAACGCGAGATCCTGCCGTACCTGGACGGCTGGGAGCGCGCCGGTGAGATCCCGCGCGAGCTGCACAAGAAGGCGGGCGCGCTCGGCCTGCTCGGCGTGCAGTTCCCGGAATCCGCGGGTGGTTCCGGCGGCGACGGCGTTGACGCGATGATCGTCTGCGAGGAGATGCACCAGGCCGGTGCGTCCGGCGGGTTGTTCGCCTCCCTGTTCACCTGCGGCATCTCCGTGCCGCACATCATCGCCTCGGACAACGCCGACCAGATCGAGCGCTGGGTGAAGCCGACGCTGGCGGGCGAGAAGATCGGATCGCTCGCGATCACCGAGCCCGGCGGCGGCTCCGACGTCGGGCACCTCACCACCACCGCGCGCCGCGACGGCGACCACTACATCATCAACGGCGCCAAGACCTACATCACCTCCGGCGTCCGCGCCGACTTCGTGGTCACCGCGGTGCGCACCGGCGGGCCTGGCTCCGGCGGCATCTCGCTGCTCATCGTCGACAAGGACACGCCGGGCTTCACGGTCAGCCGCAAGCTGGACAAGATGGGCTGGCTGGCCTCCGACACCGCCGAACTGTCCTACGTCGACGTCCGGGTGCCGGTGGAGAACCTGGTCGGCCCGGAGAACTCCGGCTTCTACCAGATCGCGGGCGCGTTCGTCAGCGAGCGCGTCGGGCTGGCGGTGCAGGCGTATTCCAGCGCGCAGCGTTGCCTGGAACTGACGCTGGAGTGGGTGCGCAATCGCGAGACCTTCGGCCGCCCGCTGATCAGCAGGCAGGCGGTGCAGAACACGGTCACCGAGATGGCGCGTCGGATCGATGTGGCCCGCGTCTACACCCGGGATGTGGTGCAGCGCAGCGCCGAAGGCGAGACCGACCTGATCGCCGAGGTGTGTTTCGCGAAGAACACCGCGGTGGAAGCGGGCGAGTGGGTGGCCAACCAGGCCGTCCAGTTGTTCGGCGGCCTCGGTTATATGCGCGAATCCGAGATCGAGCGCCAGTATCGGGATATGCGCATCCTCGGGATCGGCGGCGGCACTACCGAAATACTGACCGGACTGGCGGCGAAGCGATTGGGGTACCAGTCATGACCATTCTGCGCAGCACCTTGGACACCGCCGCGCCCGAGTACGAGGCGGCCGCGGAGGCGATGACGGCCAAGCTCGCCGAGGTCGACGCGGAGTTCGCCAAGGCCATCGCGGGCGGTGGGCCGGACAAACTGGCGCGGCATCGCAAGCGCGGCAAGCTGACCGCGCGCGAGCGCATCGAACTGCTCGTCGACGAGGACTCGCCGTTCCTGGAGTTGTGCCCGCTGGCGGGCTGGGGCAGCGAATTCCACGTCGGCGGCAGCACCATCGCGGGCATCGGCATCGTGGAGGGTGTCGAGTGCATGATCGTCGCGCCCGATCCGACCGTGCGCGGCGGCACCTCGAACCCGTGGACGCTGCGCAAGACGTTGCGGATCAACGACATCGTGCGGGAGAACCGGCTGCCGGTGATCTCGCTGGTGGAATCCGGCGGCGCGGACCTGCCGACGCAGAAGGAGGTCTTCGTCCCCGGCGGCCGGATGTTCCGCGACCTCACCCAGGCGTCGGCGGCGGGCATCCCGACCATCGCGCTGGTGTTCGGCAACTCCACCGCGGGCGGCGCGTACATCCCCGGTATGTCCGATCACGTGGTGATGATCAAGGAGCGCTCGAAGGTGTTCCTCGGCGGTCCGCCGCTGGTCAAGATGGCCACCGGTGAGGAATCCGACGACGAATCCCTAGGCGGCGCGGACATGCACGCGCGGATCTCCGGCCTGGCGGATTACTACGCCGTGGACGAGCAGGACGCGATCCGCATCGGCCGCTCCATCGTCAAGCGGCTGAACTGGCGCAAGCAGGGGCCCGCCCCGCGCGCCGAGGTGATCGAACCGCTCTACGACCCGGAGGATCTGCTCGGCATCGTGCCGTCGGATCTGAAGATCCCGTTCGATCCGCGCGAGGTGATCGCCCGCATCGTGGACGGCTCGGATTTCGACGAGTTCAAGCCGCTCTACGGCAGCAGCCTGGTCACCGGATGGGCCGAGCTGCACGGTTACCCGGTCGGCATCCTGGCCAACGCGCGCGGTGTGCTGTTCTCCGAGGAATCGCAGAAGGCCACCCAGTTCATCCAGCTGGCCAACAAGTCGAACACCCCGCTGCTGTTCCTGCACAACACCACCGGCTACATGGTCGGCAAGGAGTACGAGCAGAAGGGCATCATCAAGCACGGCGCGATGATGATCAACGCGGTCTCCAATTCGAAGGTGCCGCACATCTCGGTGCTGATGGGCGCGTCCTACGGCGCGGGCCACTACGGCATGTGCGGCCGGGCCTATGACCCGCGCTTCGTTTTCGCCTGGCCCAGTGCGAAATCCGCCGTCATGGGCGGTGCGCAGCTGGCGGGCGTCATCTCGATCGTCGGCCGGGCCGCCGCCGAGGCGAAGGGCCTGCCGTTCGACGAGGAGGCCGACGCCGGGATGCGCGCCATGGTGGAGGCGCAGATCGAGGCCGAATCGCTGGCGATGTTCATGTCCGGGCGGCTCTACGACGACGGCGTCATCGACCCGCGCGACACCCGCACCGTGTTGGGAATGTCCCTGTCGGCCATTCACAACGCCCCGATCAAAGGCGCCGACGGCTTCGGCGTCTTCCGAATGTGAGGCCGACGATGACTGCATCGCAGAGCGATTCGATGAAGGGCGGCGGCCGGGTGACGGGTGGGCTCACGAATGTCCTTGTCGCCAACCGTGGCGAAATCGCCCGCCGGGTCTTCGCGACCTGCCGCAGGATGGGTCTCGGCACCGTCGCGGTGTACTCCGACGCGGATGCCGCCGCGCCGCATGTCACCGAGGCGGACGCCGCGGTGCGCCTGCCCGGCAACACGCCCGCGGAGACCTATCTGCGCGGTGAGCTGATCATCGAGGCCGCGGTCGCCGCTGGCGCCGATGCCATCCATCCTGGATACGGATTCCTCTCCGAGAACGCCGAATTCGCCAAGGCCGTGCTCGACGCCGGGCTGGTCTGGATCGGGCCGCCTGTCGAGGCGATCGAGCAGATGGGCTCGAAGGTCGCCGCGAAGAAGATGATGGACGCCGCGGGCGTGCCGGTGCTCGCCGAACTGGACCCGGCCGAGGTCACCGAGGCGCACCTGCCGGTGCTGATCAAGGCGTCCGCCGGTGGCGGCGGGCGCGGCATGCGCGTGGTTCGCGAGCTGGCCGACCTGACTTCGCAGATCGAGGCCGCCCGGCGCGAGGCGGAATCCGCCTTCGGCGATCCGACGGTCTTCTGCGAGCGCTACCTCGAGACCGGCAGGCACATCGAAGTCCAGGTGATGGCTGACACGCACGGCACCATCTGGGCGGTCGGCGAGCGTGAGTGCTCGATCCAGCGCCGCCACCAGAAGGTGATCGAGGAGGCTCCGTCGCCGCTGGTGGAGCGCACCGAGGGCATGCGGGCGCGGCTGTTCGAGGCGGCGCGGCTGGCGGCGGGCGCGATCGGCTACACCGGCGCGGGCACCGTCGAGTTCCTCGCCGACGAGCAGGGCGAGTTCTTCTTCCTGGAGATGAACACCCGCCTGCAAGTGGAGCATCCGGTCACCGAGTGCACCACCGGGCTGGATCTGGTGCGCCTGCAACTGGACGTCGCCGCGGGCGGCGTGTTGCCCGCAGAACCGCCTGCCATGCACGGGCATTCGATCGAGGTCCGGCTCTACGCCGAAGATCCGGCGCACGACTGGCAGCCGCAGAGCGGCACCGTGCACCGGATCGATATCCCGTCGGTGCTCATCGAGTTCGCCCTGCTGGACCGCCCGGGCGTGCGGCTCGACACAGGCGTGGTGGACGGCTCGGTGGTCGGCGTGCACTACGACCCGATGTTGGCCAAAGTCATCTCCTACGCCGAAACGCGCGGCGAGGCAGCACGATTGCTGGCTTCGGCGCTCCACCGCGCGAAGATCCACGGCCTGGTCACCAACCGCGACCTGCTGGTGCGCGTGCTGCGTCATCCGGCGTTCCTGGCGGGTGACACCGACACCGCGTTCTTCACGACGCATGGGCTGGCCGCCCTGGCCGCGCCGCTGGCGTCGGAGTCCGACGAGGCGCTGTCCATCGTGGCCGCCGCGCTCGCCGACGCCGCCGCCAACCGGGGCAGCGCGCGGGTGGGCGGCGGGCTGCCCAGCGGGTGGCGCAATCTCCCCTCGCAGTCACAGCGCAAGTCCTACGAAAGCCGCGCTACCGGAACGCACGAGGTGGGTTACCGGTTCGGCCGGACCGCCGTCACCGTGGACGGTCACGACGGTCTCGCTCTCGTCGAGTCGGCTCCCGATCGCGTCGTGCTGTCGGTTCCGGGTGAGCGCGGCCCGGTGCGTAGGCAGTTCGAGATCGCCCGCTACGGCGACCAGGTCTACGTCGACTCGCCGCTCGGCCCGGTGGCTCTGCGCAGGCTGCCGCGTTTCAGCGATCCGGCCGACCAGGTGGCCATCGGTTCTCTGCTCGCGCCCATGCCGGGCAGCGTGATCCGGCTCGGCGCGGAGGTCGGCAACCACGTCGAACAGGGCCAGCCGATCCTGTGGCTGGAGGCGATGAAGATGGAGCACACCATCGCCGCGCCCGCCGCGGGCGTGCTCAGCGCCGTCAACGTCACCGTCGGCCAGCAGGTCGACGTCGGCGCCGTGCTCGCGGTCGTCGAACCCGTAGAAACTCAGGAGAGCTGATGACGTTCATCGAAACCGACGAGCAGAAGGCGCTGCGGGCCGCCGTCGCCGCGCTGGCCACGAAGTACAACTACCGCGACTACGTGCTGCCGAAGGCGCGCAAGAGCGAGCCGCTGGACGAATTGTGGCAGGAGGCGGGCAAACTCGGGTTCCTCGGCGTGAACCTGCCGGAGGAATACGGTGGCGGCGGCGCGGGCATGTACGAGCTGTCGCTGGTGATGGAGGAGCTGTCCGCGCAGGGCGCGGGCCTGCTGCTGATGGTGGTGTCCCCGGCCATCTGCGGCACCATCATCACCAAGTACGGCACCGACGAGCAGAAGCAGGAATGGCTGCCCAAACTCGCCGACGGCTCCGGAAAGATGGTGTTCGGCATCACCGAGCCGGACGCGGGCTCCAACTCCCACCAGATCACCACCACCGCGCGCCGCGACGGTGACGACTGGATTCTCAACGGCCGCAAGATTTTCATCTCCGGCGTTGACCAGGCCGAGGCCGTGCTGATCGTGGCCCGCACCTCCGACCACAAGACCGGCAAGCTCAAGCCCGCCCTGTTCATCGTGCCGACCGACGCCGAAGGCTTCACCAAGACGGCGCAGGAGATGGACATCATCGAGCCCGATCACCAGTACAACCTGTTCCTCGACGACGTCCGGCTGCCGTCCACCGCGCTGGTCGGCAAGGAGGACGCGGCGTTGATGCAGTTGTTCGCGGGCCTGAACCCGGAGCGGATCATGGGCGCCGCGATGGCCGTCGGCATGGGTCGCTACGCCATCGAACGCGCGGTGGAATACGCCAAGGAGCGCACGGTGTGGAAGACGCCGATCGGTGCGCACCAGGGCATCTCGCATCCGCTGGCGCAGGTGAAGGTCGAAGTGGAGCTGGCGAAGCTGATGATGCAGAAGGCCGCGACCCTCTACGACGCGGGCGACGAGATGGGCGCCGCCGAGGCCGCCAACATGGCGAAATACGCGGCGGCGGAAGCCAGCATCAAGGCGCTCGACCAGGCCGTCCAGACCCACGGCGGCTCCGGCCTGACCAAGGACGTCGGACTGGCCGCCATGCTCGCCGCCGCTCGCATCGGCCGCATCGCGCCGGTGAGCCGGGAAATGGTCTTGAACTTCGTCGCCCAGTACTCGCTGGGCCTGCCGAAGTCGTACTGAGAGGTCGCGCATGACCGAGACGGCTCCGTTCGTCCGCTACGAGGTGAGCGGCGGCGTGGCGACGCTCACCTTCGACTCGCCGCACAACCGCAACGCCCTGTCGTCCAAGCTGGTCGCCGAGCTGCTGCGCGGACTCGACGACGCCGCCGACGACGAGAAGGTGCGCGTCGTCGTGCTCGCGCACACCGGCAACACGTTCTGCGCTGGCGCCGATCTGAGCGAGGCGAGCGACGCCGATCCGGCCGTGGCCGCCGACGAGCGCACCCGGGTCATGATCGGCGTGCTGCGCAGGCTGGTGGAGATCCCGAAGCCGGTGATCGCGCGGATCGACGGCAACGTGCGGGCGGGCGGCATGGGCATCGTGGCCGGTTGCGACATCGTCGTGGCCGGACCGGGCAGCAGTTTCGCGCTCACCGAGGTGCGGATCGGGCTGGCGCCGTTCATGATCTCGCTGACCCTGCTGCCCAGGCTCGATCCGCGCGCGGCCAGCCGGTACTACCTCACCGGCGAGAAGTTCGACGCCGCCGTCGCCGAGCAGATCGGCCTGGTCACGGTGACCGCCGACGACCCGGCCGCCGAGGTGGCGCGGCTGTGCGGGGAAGTGCGCAAGGGCTCCCCGCAGGGGCTGGCCGAGGCCAAGCGGTTGGTCAACGCGGGCATCCTCGCGGAGTTCGACGCCTCCGCCGAGGAGCTCGCGCGGCGTTCGGCGAGCTTCTTCGGCACCCCCGAAGTGCACGAGGGCATGCTGGCCTTTTTGCAGCGCCGCCCGCCGAGCTGGGCAGAATAACGACCATGGCGACACCCCACGAACCCAAGCAGGACCGCAGCCGAGCCACCCGGCAGCGCCTGCTCGAGGCGACCATCGACTGTCTGGCCGAGATGGGCTGGGCGGCCGCGACGGTCGCGGTCGTCGCCGAACGGGCCGGGGTGTCGCGTGGCGCGGCGCAGCATCACTTTCCCACCAGGGAGGATCTGATCACCGCCGCGCTGGAGTTCATGTTCGACACGCGCAGCGGGCAGGCGGTGCAAGAGGCGTCGTCGCTGGGGGAGCTGGGCGACGGCGTCGGCCGTACGGAGGCGGTGGTGGCGGGGCTGGTCGAGTCGTACACCAGTCCGCTGTTCAAAGCCGCGTTGCAGGTGTGGACGCACGCCGCCGCCGACCCGGTGCTGCGCGAACGCATCGTCCCGCTGGAAGCCCGCTTCGGCCGCGCGTCGCATCGTCGCGCGATCGAGGCTCTCGGCGTGGACGACTCCGATCCGGTCACCCATCACCTGGTCCAGGCGACCTTGGACATGGCCCGCGGCCTGGGGTTGGCCGACGTCCTCACCGACGACTCGGCCCGCCGCAAGCGCATAGTCGAGCAATGGGCGGCCACGCTACACGCCGCTTTGCACGCTCCTCGCTGATCGGGAGTCCGCGATCGGCGGTCTCGGCGCACTCAGCAGCAGGACTATCGCGGCGACCATGGCGGCGAGAGTGAGCAGAGCGTAGGAGTTGCCGACCAGGAATTGCACGACGGTCCAGTGGAATTCTCGGCCGTTGGTCTGGGGTACGAACCAGATCAGGCCTTGCGGAAGCAGCGGCAGCGTCTGATCCCATGTTCCGATCGAGTCGACTTGCATCGGCCACGCGAAGGCGAACAACGCGATCGCGCCGGGCACGGTGATGCCGGCTGTCCACGATCGGCGGGACAGTGCGTGCACGGCCCAGACGAGCGCGGGCACCGCCCACACCCAGTAGTGGGTCCAGGAGATCGGTGAGCACAGCAGCGTTACACCGGCGGCGAGCAGGGCGCCGAGCATCTCGTCTCCCCGCTGGTAGGCGATTCGCGCCGCGGCCAACCCGGCCAGCCCGAGCCCGCCGGCGCCGAAGAGCCACACCACGTGGCTGTCCCACGTGGTCCATTGCAGGCGGCCGAGCACACCGTTGAGCGACTGATTCTGCACGTATGCGAAGCCGATCCGGTTCTGCGACGCCACGGTCGAGGTCCAGAACTGGATCGCCTCGGTCGGCCGATACCAGAGACCGACCGCGACCGTGGCCGCGAACGCGCCCATCGCGACGGCGGCGGCCTTGAATTGGCGGGTGATCACCAGATAGACGACGAACACCGCGGGCGTCAGTTTGATGCCGGTGGCGATACCGATGAGGATGCCGCGACTCCGGCGGTGTTTCGGCATGGCGAGGTCGCCAAGGACCATCGCCATCAGGATCATGCTGATCTGCCCGAAGCGGAAGGTCTGCTGCACCGGCTCGAGCCAGAGCGCGGCGCTGCCCACGGCAAGCGTCATCGCCAGCATGCCGAGCCCACGCCGATACCGCATCAGTACAGCGGTGCACCACACGCTGACATACAGGGAGATCAGCGTCGTGACCACGATGCCGGTGCCGATGTAGTTGATCGGGAACCGCGCCAATTCGGCGCAGATCCACGCGGCGAAGACGGGATAGAGAAACGGCAGGAACATCGGGCCGCGGGCGGCGTACAACTGGCCCGGGTGCAGGGCGGCGGCCTTGCCGCCCCACATGTAGACCTGCAGATCTATTTGGTGCCAGTACATTTCCCAGTTCGGCCGCAAGAACAGCAGCCAGGCCGCCAGGGAGATCGCGGTGAACACGATGGCCGCGCCCAGGGCGAGCGCGGCTCGTGGCGGTCGGCTACGCGCGGTCGATAGTTCCGTCGCCTGCGCGACAACGACAGTTGTCGCCGGTGCGACAGTTGCCATGAACTTTCCTTCATCAGATGACGATCGATCGGCGGAACCGGTGCCGGACAACATGATCGGCGCGGTCCCGAGGGCAACGCTGAAACCGTGAGCTCGTCTAACGATACGGCTACTACGAAAGTAGTATTACCATTGGGAAATGTAACGTGTGTCACTTTTGGCCTCCCTGTGCGGGAAGCGATGCTTACCGGGTCCCGATGTCCCGGTGCATGTGATCGCGTGGATCGGTAGGGGCGCGATAGACAACTCGCGCCCCTGATGTTCAACGAATTCGCTTAGGGCTCTTCCGAACTCGGCGCGCTCATGCGCTGTGACCGATCAGCACAACCCTTGCTGCTCGAGGCGCCCGGAATCGATGGCGTAGGAGGAGGCCCCGATGGCGGCGCCGATCAGGCCGACGATGATCGCGCCGGGGATCGCGCCGACGAAGAAGACGGGCAGGCCGACCAGCGCGCCGATGGCGGCGCCGATCGCCGCGCCGATTCCCGTGCGCAGTTCGATCGTGTCGCCGGGCGGCAGGCACGCCTTGATGTAGGTCACCTGCGGGGCCTCGATGGTCGCCGCGGCGATCGGTTCGGTGCGGTCGACGGGCGCGGCCGACGCGGTGGCGGCGAATCCGACGGTGAGCGCGGTTGCGACCAGTGCGCTGACCACCGTCACGGCCAGCTTCGTGAAAGCGTTCAACTGTTTCCCTGAATGTTCGCGGTGGACACGTGACCTGATGCGCTCCGGGTTCCCGCTCCGGAACGTGCGC
The DNA here is from genome assembly GCF_047200615.1 of Nocardia sichangensis. Classification (NCBI taxonomy): domain Bacteria; kingdom Bacillati; phylum Actinomycetota; class Actinomycetes; order Mycobacteriales; family Nocardiaceae; genus Nocardia; species Nocardia sichangensis. The sequence goes on along the minus strand of NZ_JBJZOK010000001.1, from coordinate 193,117 downwards.
TGTCACGCATCCGATCATCATCGCTGGAGTTTTGCGGTGTGCCAAGACCTGACGCTCGAATAGCCTGCGCCGGTGCCAACTCCGAGCGCCTTCGTCGATGTCACACTCGCCGGCGTCGCGTCGTCCTTCCTGTGAACGCGAAACGACGCAGCGACACAAGGAGTGAGGACCATGACGAAGGGCACGAAGATCGCGGTAGCGGGCGCGACAGGGCGGCTGGGCAGGCACGTGGTGGATGTGCTGAACGAGCAGGGGCACGAGGTGGTCGCCTTCTCCCGGGCCGACGGTGTCGACATCGAGACCGGGCGGGGCCTGGTCGATGCGCTGGATGGTGTGCGCGTCGTGATCGACGTTTCCAGCACGCCGTCCCCGGACCGGGAGGTGGCGACGGCCTTCTTCACCGCGACCGCGCGCAATCTGCACGAAGCGGGACAGAAGGCAGGGGTCGAGCGTCTGGTGGTGGCGTCGATCATCGGCATCGACGGCACCACCGCCGGATACAACGCGGCCAAGCTGGCCCACGAGCGAGCGCTGCTGGAAGGGCCGCTGCCGGTGCAGATCCTGCGTGCGGCGCAGTTCCACGAACTGGTCGAGCTGATGATGGGGTGGGGCACCCAGGGGGACACCGCCTACGTGGCCGAGATGCGCACCCAGTTGGTCGCCGCGCGTACCGTCGCCGAGGAACTCGTCCACCTCGCGCTCGCTCCCGAGATCACCGCGGCTCCTTTCCCGGAAATCGCGGGCCCGCAACCGGAAACGATGGCCGGTGCCGCAACCCTGCTTGCCGCCCGCCGCGGCGCGCCCGCACACGTCGTCGAGGTGAGCGACCAGGACAATCCCGATCGTGAGGTGTACGAAAACGGTGGACTTCTCCCCGGCCCGCACGCCAAGCTCGCAGGCCCGACGTTCGCCGAATGGATCGAGTCCGTCCGGTAGCCACGCGAAGACGTCGAAAACGCGGTCCGCACCGGCGCCGAGGTATGACGCCGGTGCGGATGCGGTGTTCAGCGAGTGCAGGGGAATGCGCTGAACACTGGAAGGCGATGCGGCCCCGAGGGATGCAGGGCGACAGGGCCGCATCGCGTGGTTTCAGTGGGTGGCGGTCAGGTCGTACAAGGCGACCCCGTCCACCTGGATGGCGGTGAAGTTCTCCTCGACCCACTGCGTGATCTGCGCACTGGGGGAGGAGCTGGATGAACCGGGCCCGCCACGGCCGCCGCCGACGAAGTAGTGGATCTTCCCTTCGGCGACATACTGCTGGAACTGCTCCAGCGTCGGCGAGGGGTCACTGCCGTTGAAGCCGCCGATCGGCATCACCGGAAGTTCGGTGGCCAACTGCAAGCCCGCGGCGCTGTTCGAGCCGATGGCCGCGGCCACCCAGGTGTAGTCGCCGCCGTTCTGCTCGAGCAGGGACACGATCTGCGCGCTCGGTTCGCTCGCCCCGAGGAGGCCGCCCATCCCACCGCCGCCATTGGGACCAGGACCGCCGTCTCCGGGCATACCGCCCGTTCCCTGCGGGAACACCGTGCCGTCCGGTGCCTGCCCGCCGGGCGCGGTGCCTTGCGGCGTGGTGCCGGACGGGAAACCCGGCGGTGTACCCGCGCCGTCGGGAGCTTGCCCGTCGGGCGGGAAGCCGGGCGGTGTACCCGCGCCGCCGGGGGCCTGCCCGTTGGGCGTGGTGCCCTGGCGTCCGCCGCTCGGTGTCCGGCCGCCGGGTGCGTTGCCCTGCGGTCCAGAACCCGGAAGTCGGCTGCCCGGCTGTGGAATTCGGCCGTCCGTGCCCTGCGGACTCGGCGAACCTCCGTCCGGCGGTGTGCCACCCGGTGCTTGCGCGGTGCCGTCGCGGCCCGTGCTCGTTCCGTTCTGCATACGGCGACCCATGCCGGGCATGCCTTCGCCCCGCGGTGGCCGCCCGCGCATCGCGACGTTCGGCCCCGCCGAAGGAATCGAACCGGCGTGTGGCGTCGCGATGGTATCGACGGCATAGGCCACGGGCCCGGCCAGGAAAGTGAACGCGACCGCCAGCGCCGACACGACGGCCAGCTTGCGCGGCGCGGGAACGAGCACGGCGAGTGTCGCGAGCACGCCGACGACCAGCACCGTCCAGCGCAGCCACGACTGCCATTCCGGACTGCGCGACAACAGCATCCAGGCGGTCGCCGTGGTGAGACCCACCGCGAGTGCCGACGCCAGTCGCACCCACAGCCGATGCCGCCCCCGCCACGCCAGGACCGCCCCCGCGCCGACCAGCGCGGCGATGGCCGGAGCCAGGGCGACGGTGTAGTACTGGTGGAAGATGCCCGCCATGAAGCTGAACACCAGCCCGGTCGCCAGGAGCCATCCGCCCCAGAGGACAAGCGAAGCGCGCTGCCGGTCGGTGCGAGCCGCTCTGCCGCGCAAGAGGATTCCGACGACCAGCGCGACCAGCGCGGCGGGGATCAACCACGCGATCTGACCGCCCTGTGCCGGTTCGAACATCCGCGTGACGCCGGTTTCCCCCCACATGCCGTTGCCGCCCGGCGGCAGCTCACCGCCGCCCGGTACGACGCTGCCGCGCTCGTTGCCGTTGAGCCGGCCGAGCCCGTTGTAGCCGAGGGTGAGTTCCAGGATGGAGTTCTCGTGCGAGCCGCCGATCCACGGACGGGACGAGGCGGGCCACAACTCCACCGCGAGCAGCCACCAGCCCGCGGCCACCACCATCGCGGCCCCGGCCGCGAAGAGTTGCAGGATGCGCTTGCCGAGCTTCGGCGGCCCCGCGAGCAGATAAGTCAGCGCGAGCGCCGGAACCACCAGCAGCACCTGCAATTGCTTGGTGAGAAAGCCGAATCCGATCAGCGCGCCGGTCAGCACCAGCCAACGCCAGCGGCCGTCCTCCACCGCCCGGGTCATCGCCCAGGCGGCGGCGATCATCAAGAACACCAAGAGCGCTTCGGGATTGTTGAAGCGGAACATCAACGCCGCGACCGGCGTCACCGCCAGCGCCAACCCGGCGAGCAATCCGGCCGCGGGCCCGAACGGCCTGCGCACCGTCGCCCACAGCAGTGCCACGCTCGCCACGCCGAGCAGCACCTCCGGCACCAGGATGCTCCAGCTGTTGAGGCCGAAGGCCCGCACCGATAGCTCCATCAACCACAGCGAGGCGGGTGGCTTGTCCACGGTGATCGAGTTGGCCGCGTCGGAGGACCCGAAGAAGAACGCCTTCCACGACACCGAGCCCGCCTGCACCGCGGCGGAATAGAACGAATTCGCCCACCCATTGGCGCTCAGGTTGCACAGATAGGTCACCGCCGTGCCGAGCAGCAGCGCCGCCAGCGCCGGATACTCCCAGTTCCTTCTGGTCCGAGGCCGCGGTTGGGCCGCGACCGGTTGCGTCGTCAGAGTCGCCGTCATCGACGAACCTCCGCGGCGAGCCCCGATGCGTTCGACGCACGATCGCCTCCGCTGTCGCGGAACACCCAGCGCAGCCCGACGAACCGCAGCAGCGTCGCCACCAGATTCGCCACCACCAGGACGAACAGTTCCAGATGCACCGAGGAGTCCGGCGCCCACCGATGCAGCGCGAACAACGAACCGCTGGTGAGCGCCAGCCCGATGCCGAAGATCACCAAACCCTGGAACTGGTGCGACACGGCCCCGTTCGAGCCGCGCACGCCGAAGGTGAAGGCACGGTTGGCCGCCGTGTTGCCCACCGCCGTGATCAGCAGGGCGGCGAAGTTCGCCACTTGCGCGCCGGTCAATGGTTGCAGCGCCACGTAGAGCAGCAGGTAGGCCAGCGTGCTCAACACACCGACGATCGCGAACCGCACCAGCTGACCCACCATGCCCAGCGGCACCCCGGGCACCAGCGGTTCCCGGCCCACCGAGCGGCGCAGTTCCTCCAGCGGCAGCGCGCCGGTCGCCAGCGCCCGACCAAGCCGCCAGATGCCGAGCAGGTCCTTGCGGGCGGTGTCGATGATGTCGACGCGGCTGTCCGGGTCATCGATCCAGTCCACCGGGACCTCGTGAATCCGCAGACCCGCCCGCTCGGCGAGCACCAGCAATTCGGTGTCGAAGAACCATTCCCCGTCGTGCACCAGCGGTAGCAGGCGGCGCGCCACCTCGGTGCGCATCGCCTTGAAGCCGCACTGCGCGTCGGAGAAGTGCGCGCGCAGCGAGGCCTTCAGCAGCAGGTTGTAGCAGCGCGAGATGATCTCGCGCTTGGGTCCGCGCACCACGCGGGACGCGGCGTCGAGCCGGGTGCCGATGGCCAGGTCGGAATGCCCGGTGATCAGCGGCGCGACCAGCGGGAGCAAGGCGTTCAGGTCGGTGGACAGGTCGACGTCCATGTAGGCGACCACCTGCGCGTCCGAGTGTTCCCACACCGCGCGCAGCGCCCGACCGCGCCCCTTGGCGGACAGATGGACGACGCGCACATCGTCCAGTTCCTCCGCGAGCAGCTGGGCGACCTGGAGCGTGGCGTCGGTGCTCGCGTTGTCGGCGACCGTGATGCGCGCCGGGAACGGGAACCCCTCGCGCAGGTGGGCGTGCAGTCTGCGTACGCACACGCCGAGGTCGGTCTCTTCGTTGTAGACGGGTATCACCACGTCCAGCACGGGCGCGCCCGTGGTCTCGGTCCGTTCCGTCGCCGCGACGGTGGAAGTCTCGGTCATGCGAACCAGACTCGACGGCCACACTGCCACCGGGCTGGGCCTCAGCTGTGAGGTTCCTGGTAGCTCGGGATCGCCGGGTGGATGCCCGGCGGACGCCCGGTTATCGGGGCTGCTCGGTGCAGGTAGCATCCGGATTCGTGATGCTGCGCGGCCGGACGGAAGACGACCAGCCGCCGAAACGCGTGGACGCCCGCACCGAGCGCTGGCGCGAGCATCGCAGAAAGGTGCGCGAGGAGTTCGTGGACGCGGCGTTCCGCGCCCTCGACAAATTCGGCCCCGCCGTCAGCATGGGCGACATCGCCAAGGAGGCGGGCGCGGCTAAGCCGAAGCTGTATCGCCATTTCGAGGACAAGACCGACCTCTACAACGCGATCGTGGACCGGGTCCGCGACCTGCTCTGGGAACAGGTCATGACCAGCTTCGACCTCACCGGCGACTCGGCCGGTGACCTGGTGCGCCGCGCCGCGTCCGAATACGTGCTGGTGGTGTCGCGGCAGCCGAACGTCTTCCGGTTCATGCTGCACAGCCACTTCACGCAACGGTCCGACGACGCCGATCGCGCGCTGCAATCGGCCAGGCAGTCCGCCCGGCGCGCCGCCGAGCTGTTCGCAGGCGTCGTGGACGACGAGTCGGTGCGGGTCGAAAACGTGCAGCTGGTGATCTATTCGATTTTCGGCGCGGTGGCCTCGGCCACCGATTGGTGGCTGGGAGTGAACCGGCTGGAGCCGCCCGCCATGACGGCCGAGCAGTTCGCCGACTATCTGAGCGAGACCATCTTCGCGCTGGTGGCGGCGAGCGCTCGGCTGCACGGCATCGCCATCGCGGCCGATCGTCCGCTGCACCTCGCCTTTTCCACGTTGTGACCGGAGCGCCCCCCGGGCCGGGCGCCGAGGTCGTGCCGCGTCCACGCCGAACGTCGTTGTTCCGATCGCCTCGCCGTTGAAGCCATCCGTGTCGGCGACGTCTTCAGTATCGCAGCGCCCACCGACAAGAAATGGCGCCGATCAGCTCCGGTGCAACCGCCACAGCGGGGACACCGGCCCATGGCCAGCGCCGAGATCGTAGGACGCGGCCAAGCAGCGGTAGGTCCACTCCTTGGCGAACTCGACCGCTTCGGGCACCGGATAGCCGTGGGCGAGCGCACAGGCGATCGCGGCGGCCAGCGTGTCGCCGCCGCCGTGGTCGTTGCCGGTCGCGATGCGCGGCGCGGTGAATTCGAGGAATTGCTCGCCGTCGAACAGCAGGTCGGCGCTGTATTCGGAGGAACGCAGGTGCCCGCCCTTGACGATCGCCCACCGCGGTCCCAGCTTGTGCAGCGCCTCGGCCGCGCGCCGCGCCGAATCGTCGTCCGCTACCTCGATGCCCGTGAGCAGGCGGACCTCGTCCAGGTTCGGCGTCACCACGGTCGCGAGCGGAATCAGGGTGTTGCGCAGCGCGTCCAGCGCTTCGGCGTGCAGCAGTGGGTCGCCGTGCATCGAGGCCGCCACCGGATCGACGACCAGCGGAATCTCGCCATCGCGGCCGATGCCGACCTCCCGGCACACTTCCGCGACCGCCTCGATGATCGCGGTCGAGGCCAGCATGCCGGTCTTCGCGGCGCCGACGCCGATATCCCCGGCGACCGAGCGCACCTGAGCGGCCACGACCTGCGGCGGAATCTCGTGGAAACCGCTGACGCCCACCGTGTTCTGCACGGTCACCGCTGCGACCGCGACCAGGGCGTGCACGCCGCACAGCGCCATGGTGCGGGTATCGGCTTGGATTCCGGCGCCTCCGCCGGAATCGGTACCGGCAATGGTGAGCGCCCGGACGGGGGTCTGCCCCTCGGCGGGCAATGGCAGCAATTTCACGACCCAAACCCTACGGCGACGTCGTTCTCCCGCTACGGGCAACCGGACCCGCCCGTACACATAAAATGAAAATCGTTATCATTAACTTCATGGACTCCGACCTGCTTCCCGTCACCGTGCTGTCCGGCTTCCTCGGTGCGGGCAAGACGACGCTGCTCAACCACATCCTCGCCAACCGGGAGGGCCGCCGGGTCGCGGTCATCGTCAACGACATGAGTGAGGTGAACATCGACGCCGCGCTGGTCGCGGGCCAAGGCCACCTCGACCGCACCGAAGAGAAGCTGGTCGAACTGACCAACGGCTGCATCTGCTGCACCCTGCGCGAGGACCTGATCGAGGCGGTGGCCCGGCTCGCGCGGGAAGGACGGTTCGATCAGCTGGTGATCGAGTCCACCGGCATCTCCGAGCCGATGCCTGTGGCCGCGACCTTCGACTGGGAGTTCGAGGACGGGTTCCGGCTCGGCGACATCGCCCGGCTGGACACCATGGTGACCGTGGTCGATGCCTCGACCTTCCTCGCGGAAGTGGCGCGCGGCCAAGCGCTGGCCGAGCGGAATCTGGAAGCGGGGGAGGGCGACGCGCGCACCATCGCCGACCTCCTGGTGGATCAGGTCGAGTTCGCCGACGTCGTGCTCGTCAACAAGACCGACCTGGTGGGCGTCGCGGCGGCGGGTGCGGTGGAGGCCACGGTGCGCAGGCTCAATCCGCGCGCTCACGTGCTGCGGACCACTAACGGTGTGGTCGACCTGCGCGAGGTGCTCGACACCGGCCGCTACAACCCGCTGGTCGCCGCGGCGGCCGAGGGGTGGGCGGAGGAACTCGCAGGCGGCCACACGCCGGAGACCGAGGAGTACGGCATCCGCAGCCTCACCTACACCGCCGACCGGCCGTTCCATCCGCTGCGTCTGGCCGATGCGCTGGAGCGGTTGCGCGGCCTGTTGCGCAGCAAAGGATTCTGCTGGATCGCGAGCCGCTCGACGCTGGCCGCCGTGTGGTCGCAAGCGGGACCGAACCTGGTGTTCGAACCCGCCGCCTGGTGGTCGTCGCTGGAGGTGCCGCCAGGGCAGGAGATCGTGTTCATCGGGGTGAAGCTGGATTGCGCGAAGGTGCGCGCGTTGTTGGACGAAGCCCTGCTCACCGACGCGGAGTTCGCCGCGGGCCCTGGCGCTTGGGCCGAGTATCCAGATCCTCTCCCGGCCTGGGATGAACTGCACGAGCACATGTGAGCGCTGCGTCGACCCACACGTCTCTGTGCCGCCGCATCACGCGCTCAGTTCGAGATACCGGGCGCCTGGTGCAGGTAGGTGGGGTCGGTCAGTTGCTCGATCATGAAGTCGGCGATGTCGGCGCGGGAGATTTTCAGGGTGAGTCCGGGCTCGTCCGCCCGGAACCCGCGCCGGTAGCCACCGGTGGCCGGTCCGTCGGTGAACGCGCTCGGCCGCACGATCGTCCAATCCAGGTCGCTGGCCATGACGTACTTCTCCTGCTCGACGTGGTCGGCGTAGGCCGGGCGCAGCAGCAAGCCGAACATCACGTACTTCCACAGGAAGTTCAGGTTGCCCTTGCTGTCGCCCACGCCGAGCGTCGTCTGGCAGATCAGCCGTTTCACGCCCGTGCGCCGCATCGCGTCGATGATCGCTTTGGTGCCGCCCGCCCGGACCACGCCCTTGCGGCCGTTGCCGAGCGAGATCAGCACCGCCTCCTGTCCCTCCACCGCGCGTTGCACCGAATCGGTGTCCAGCACATCGCCTTCCACGACGCGCAGCCGCTCGTGCCGCTGCGTGACGCTCGCGGCGCTGCGGGTGAAGGCCGTCACCTCGTGGCCCTCCCGCAGCGCCCGCTCGACGACGAGACGCCCGACGGTACCGGTGGCTCCGAAGACCGCGATTCGCATGGTTTCTCTCCTTGTTCGAAAGCTGTTGTGCTGTTGATGAATCCAGTACATCAGCGGGAATCGAGACGAACCATGGCCGCGACTCTCGATGCCATAAGCGACTGTCTCAGCGCAGCTTCGCGAAGAACTCCGTGATCTCCTCCGTCATGAGCGCGGGCGCCACATGGTGCAGGTAATGGGTGAACACATCGTGCGTGCGCCACGAGACGATGTTGTGATCGCGCTCGGCGAAGCGCCGGATGCCGTGGAAATCGCCGGAGGAGCCGCACAGCGCGAGCGGAACCGTGGTCGGCGCGGTGGGGTGCTCGGCCTTGTCCTTCTCGAAGTAGTGCCGGATCGCCGAGCCCGCGGTGCCGGTGAGCCAGTGGATCGCGATATTGGTCAGCACGAAGTCGTCGTCCAGATCCGGGCCGAGCAGTTGGCCGTTCCAGCCGACCAATCCGGCGGGCGAATCCGTGATCGCGTGCGCCAGCGTCTGCGGCTGCTGGGATTGCAGCACGTTGAAGCCCATCTTGTTCTTCACGAACCAGTCCAGGGTGGCCAGCGACCGCTGCTCGTCCTCGTCGAGATCGGCCAGTTCGGCCGGGTCGCCGGACGGGAACGAGTACACCTGCGCGACGTGCACGCCGACGACGTTCTCCGGAGCCACCCGCCCGAGTTCCGGCGAGATCTGCGATCCGCCGTCGTTGCCCACCGCGCCGTAGCGGGCGTAGCCGAGCCGCCGCATCAACTCGGCCCAGGCGCGGGCGATGCGAGCGTCGTTCCAGCCCGCCTCGGTGGTGGGGCCGGAGAAGCCGTATCCCGGTACCGAAGGGATCACCAGATCGAATCCGGCCGTGGTGAGCGGCTCGATGACGCCGACGAACTCGACGAAAGTGCCGGGCCAGCCGTGCGTGAGGATCAGCGGGAACGCGTCCTCCTGTGCGGATTTCACGTGCAGGAAATGGATGTTCTGACCGTCGATCTCGGTGGTGAACTGCGGGTAGGCGTTCAGCGCGTTCTCGACCGCGCGCCAGTCGAACCCGTCGCGCCAGTAATCGACCAGGTGACGGACGCGCTCGACGCTCACCCCGTAGGTGTCGCCCGAGCCTGGGATCTGCTGAGCCCACCGGGTACGTGCGAGCCGGTCGCACAGATCGTCCAGCTCGGCCTGGGCGATGTCGATGCGGAAGGGGGTGATCGCGGTCATGTCCTGCTCCTAGTGAAACGGAATGCTCTGTTCTGTTCCAACCGTAACAGAACGGATCATTCCGTTTCAAGTGCTACGCTGAATTCATGCCGAGAACATCCGACGCCCCAGCTCAGAAGGGTCTGCCCGGCCGCAAGGCGCAGGCGGCCCGCAACGACGGCTTGATCCTGGAGGCCGCCCGCGTGGTCTTCCTCGCCGACGCGACGGCCCCGATCTCCGCCGTCGCCGAACGCGCGGGCGTCGGGATCAGCGCGCTCTACCGCCGCTATCCGAGCAAGGAAGTGCTGCTGCGCACGCTCTGCCATGACGGTCTGCGCCGATACAACAAGGAGGCCGAAGCGGCGCTGGAGGATTCGGACGGATGGCGCGGACTCGTCGGCTTCTTGGAGCGCGTGGTGGACGCGGACGTGCATTCCCTCGCCGTGCACCTCGCGGGCACGTTCACTCCCGACGAATCGATCCTCCCCGACGTCCTGCGCTCCGGCGAGGCGACCGAGGAGCTCGTGCGCCGCGCCCACGCCACCGGCAAGCTGCGTCCCGACGTCACCCCGCAGGACCTCGGCCTGATCCTGGAATCCTGCGCGGCGGTCGCGGTGCCCGACCCCGAGCGCACCGTCCAGTTGCGCCGCCGCGTGCTCGCGATGCTCGTCGCCGGACTGAGCTCCGACGGCGAACTCCCCGGCCCACCGCCCGCGCCGGACGAGTTCTCCTGGCGGTGGGCACGGCGATGAATTTCCCGGGGTGAACCGGTCCGCACTGGTACGAATACCGCAGTCCGCCGAAAGGAAGTGCCGTGAACTGGACACTCGAGGTCGTGATCGTGCCCGTGTCGGACATCGACCGAGCCAAGCGGTTCTACGCGGAGCAACTGGGCTTCGCCGTCGACCATGACACGAAGATCGCCGAGGAGGTGCGCATAGTGCAGCTCACCCCGCCCGGCTCGGGCTGCTCGATCGTGATCGGCAAGGGCGCGGTGCCGGACATGCGCCCCGGATCCCAACAAGGCCTCCAGTTGGTAGTCAACGACCTGCGCAAAGCCCATGAGGAACTGACTTCCCGCGGCGTCGAGCTCACCGAAATCCAAGTCCTCGGCGAAAACCCGACCCCCATGCCCGACCCCTTGGACAACGTCGGATTCTTCTTCTTCACCGACCCGGACGGCAACGGCTGGGCCGTACAACAGATCTCGACCCGTCCGTGAGCAACCTGATTTCGACCGCCGGTGGCAAGCCGGGATGATCCTGTCCCCAAGATCAATAGATCGATTCGTTGACCAAGCTCATGAGTTCGTCGGCGATGGCGGGTGAGACGGCGATCGTGTCCGGAGAGTCGAGGCTGTGGCGGCGAGAGCTCGAGTCGAGGACAACAGCGCCCGCCTCCCGGGCGATGAGCACGCCGGCCGCCGTGTCCCAAGGCTTGTTGGACAGCATGACGCAGGCGTCGGTCCGCCCCTCGGCAACCCACACCAGATCGAGGGCGGCGGATCCGAACATTCGTACCCGCTCGACAGTTGCCGCCAGCGCGGCGGTGAGAGCGATGCGGCGCTCGTTCTCCGGCATCGCCTCCTGCCCGACCGCATAATCACCGATGGAAACAATTGCCTGGCTGAGCGTTTCGGTGCTGCTCACTCTGATCGGTTTGCCATTGCTCCACGCGCCCCGCCCAGCGGCGGCGTGATACTCCAAGCCGAGGAACGGTGCGCCGATAACTCCGATCACCGGTTCGCCGTCGTGAACCAGAGCCAGCGATACAGCGCAGAGCGGCAGTCCGTGAATGAAGTTGGACGTTCCGTCGATCGGATCCAGAACCCACATATACCGCGCCTTGTGTGCGGGCGACCTGTCATCCAGTTCCTCACCGAGAAACCCGCACTCGGCTGTCGCGTCGGCCAGATACCGCCTGATGTCATCTTGGATTCGATGGTCCAGGCCGGTTACGTAGTCGCGATCGCCCTTGGTGTGGATGGTTCCTCGATCGGCGGTGTGGAGAAGTTCAGCCCCCCGCTCAACCGCCGAACGAGCGATTCCGAGTAATTCGATTAGACTCGCTGTCATACCGGAGCGACCTCCTAGCGCTGGACGACATTACTTTCGGACTGCTGCATGGCCTGCAATTTATCTGCCCGGATTGGCAACGGCTAGTCGATGCGACAGATCTCGACCTTTCCGTGGGCTCGCTTCACCGAGTGTCATTCGATAGACCTGCCCATTCCCGGATTGCGTCGGCGATGCGCTGAAGATGCTCCGGTGACCGATCGTTCGCTTCCCTGAGCAGGTCGAGGTACTCCTCAGCGGTGTATGGCATTCCATCCGGGCCCACGATGTACATCGAGCCGTCGATGTGCGACTGCATCATCCCGATGGGTTCGCTCATGTCATCGCCACCCATGCGGTGCTCGAGACGCCCGCAAGTAGATCCGCTCCCCAGGTAACCCGCCGGGCAATCATCGGTCGTCCCTCGCGGGCACCATGCGCCCCGCCTCACGCAGTACGCGAACGGCGTGCGCCCGCGCCTCGCATGAGGTGGCGTCGCAGTCGAGGTGGTCTTGCATGACCAAGTGGGCTTCATCCATAAGGTAGGGAATGGATGGTGCGGCGTGATCGGGCTCCTGGGGCCGATGGTCGATCATCCATGGCAGCACCCAAAACAAGAGAATGAATCCGCCCACGACGGCGGCAACCATAATCAAAACCGCTGAAATATCCGCGGACATCTGATACCCCCTTGCGCGTTTGTTCTGTCGAATCGAATAGGCACTCAGTGCGGGTGGCTTTCGGTTGAACCGTTTACGACCTGGAGTCCGGTGTCGTGGTCGTGGACCCGATATCGAGTGCTGCGACTTACGGTAGGTATGCGCCAGACGGGGCCGGGTACATTTCATACCATCCGTTCGCATTTGGTCCGATACTCTTTACTCACACGGGCACGTCGCGTAGGAGGGCGCCATGCAGGACCCCTGGGATGAAGCACCTGTCGGTAAGCGGATCAAGGCCCTGCGTGAGCGTGCGGGCATGTCGCGGCCTGTCCTGGCCGGACTTGTCGGCCGGTCGGCAGAGTGGATCAAAGCTGTTGAGGCAGGTCGCCTTCAACCTCCGAAGCTGCCGATGTTGCTGCGAATCGCGCAAGCTCTCGAGGTGAAGGACCTAGCCGAGTTGACCGGCAACGGACATGCGGTGTCGGTGGCGGTCTTCGCCGGTGCGCAACATGAAGCGCTCGCCGAGGTGCGTCGCGCACTCACCGACTACCGGATGACATCGAGCCCACGCCCGGCCAGTGTCGAGCACCTGGCGATCCGATTGGCTCAGGCGTGGAAGATTCGCCACAGTAGCCCCGACCACCGCACCCAGTTGGGGGCGCTGCTGCCCGGCCTTATCCGCGACGCGCAGCAGGCGGCGCGCATTCCAGGGGCGGGTCGTAGAGAAGCGCGTCGTGTGCTCGCAGGTGTGTATCAGCTCGCGGACTTCTACGTCGCTTATCAGCCTGCGCCCGAACTGGTCTGGCTGGTCGCCGACCGCGCCATGAACGAGGGCTTTGAAGCCGATGATCCGTATGTGATCGCGTGCAGCACATGGGCGATGGCGCAGGCGCTGCGGGACTCCGGCCGCTGGGAGGAAGCGCTCGACCTGATCCGCGATGCGCTGGGCCAGTTGGAGCCCTATCTGAGCAGGGATGAGACACCGGATGATTGGCGGGGGATCGCAGGTGCTCTCGAAGCCGAAGCCGCGTATGTGCACGGTCGCCGCGGCCGCTATGGGGAGGCGTGGGCGCATTGGGAGTCGGCCGACGCGATGGCCCGCAATCTGGGTCGAGAGTATCGGCATGTGCAGTCATCGTTTTCCATGCCCGCGATGACGGCCCATGCGACGACGCTCGGTGTGGAGCTGCGGCGTTCGGCAGAGGCTCTTCGTGCGGCGGGGAATGTGGATGCGGAGACGATCGTGTCGGTGCCGCGCCGTAGCCGCCACTACATCGAGGTCGCACGGGCACATGCGCAGCGGCGGGAGTCCGCAGCGGTGTTCGCGATGCTGGAGAGGTCGGAGCAGACAGCGCCGGAGACCATTCGATACAACGGGTTCGCGCGGGAGATGATCCACGACCTGGTGCAGCACCCGCCGACGGGGATGAGCCGCGACGTGCGGAACCTGAGCCGCCGCGTCGGCGTACTCGTGTAGCTGCCGACCTCTCGCCCTGACGGCTGTCAGTCGCGTCGAAGCTACGACCACAAGATTGGGCAATCCAGCAGATCCAGACCCGTCCGTGAACGCGGCGGTGACGAACGCCGAGTGGGTCTGCCTCGGTTATCGGTTGCCGAGGAAGAGGGTTTGCGTGCTGCGGCCCAAGGGACCCTTTTCGTCGTAGAGCGCTGATTCCGCCATACCTATGCCATGGGGTTGGGGGTAGGTGACGGCGTCGAGGCAGACCCATTCGCCCGCCGGCTGGCGGTACAGGGTGACCGTCAGGTCGGTGTTGATGAAAAGGTACTTCGACCAGTCCAGGACCGCGCTCACGCCGTTGCCGGAATCCGCGGCCGCGAGGGTGCGCTCCAGCGGGCTCGGATCGGTGCCCGCGACGATCGGGTGCTTGATCCTGATCCAGCAGATCGCCGGGCCTGGTTCGGAGAAGGATCCGCTGACGAAGCGGTAATCGATGGCCGTGTGGAACCCGATCGGCTGGGTGGACGGGAACGGCTCGGGCGCGTCCGCGTGCTCCGGGCCGGGGCGCGAACCCGTCGGCAAGAAGCGTTCCGGCAGCGGCAATTCCGGTTCGGCCAGCTTGAATCGCCAGGCATTCGCCCGCATCACCGGCCCGCGCTCGGTCGACAGTGTCGCCTCGATGAGTTCGACGCTGCGACCGGGACGCGCGACGCGCGCCTGCGCGGTGAGCGGTTCCAACGGCACCGGGCCGAGGATCTCGACGGCGACCCGGCCGACCTGGAACCCGGGCCGTGGCTCGCACCGCTCGATCACGTGCCCGAGCAGCGCCGACGGTGGACCGGCGTGCTGGGCGTCCGGCGACCAGGGGCCACGGGTGAGCTCGGTCGAGATGAATCGGTCCGGCCGATCGGGATCGGGTAGGTAGAAGGCGTCAGTCATGACCGTGCCTCGCCCGCGCTCGGCTCAGTGCGCGCCCGCGCACGGTGTCCTCGGTTGCTTCGCTGACGCTCGCTCACGGCGCTGTCCATCCTTCGGGCCGATCGGTCGCTTGCACAACGACGGTAACCCGCCCCGGAACGGGCTCGGGATCAGACCCGGCCGAACGCGAGCGCGACGTTGTGCCCGCCGAAACCGAACGAGTTGTTCAGTGCGAAATCGACGTGTTGAGTCCGTGGCGCGCCCGCGACGACGTCGAGATCGATCTCCGGATCGAGGTTGTCGAGGTTCAACGTCGGCGGGACGACCTGATCCCGCAGGGTGAGCATGGTGACGAGCGATTCCAACGCGCCGACCGCCCCGATCGAGTGACCCAGCGCGGATTTCGGAGCGTAGACCGAGGCGTCGGGCGCGACGGAGGTGATCGCGTTGGCTTCCGAGGCGTCGCCGATGGAGGTCGACGTGGCGTGGGCGTTCACATGCTGGATATCCGAAGCCCGCAGTCCCGCGGTTTCGATGGCCTTACGCATCGCGCGGGCAGCGCCGAGCCCTTCCGGCTCGGAGGCGACGATGTGATAGGCGTCGGAGGTGATGCCCGCGCCGAGCACCCGCCCGTGCACGGTCGCGCCGCGCGCGCGTGCGTGCCGCTCCGATTCGAGCACCAGCAGCGCGCCCGCCTCGCCGAAGACGAACCCGTCGCGGTCCCGGTCGAACGGGCGGGACGCGCGTTCCGGTTCGTCGTTGCGGGTGCTCATGGCGCGCATCATGGCGAAGCTCGCGATGGGCACGGCGTCGATGTGTCCTTCGACCCCGCCCGCCACCACTACGTCCGCCTCGCCGGTGGTGATCAGCCGCCAGGCGTGCGCGATCGCCTCCGAACCCGACGAACATGCCGAGACCGGAGCGAAAACTCCTGCTCTGGCACCGATTTCGAGCCCGACGGTGGCGGCGGGACCGTTCGGCATCACCATCGGCACCGACATCGGCGACACCTTGCGGTAGCCGCCCGCGCGCATCGCGTCGACCGCGGAGATCAGCGCGTCACCACCGCCGAGCCCGGTGCCGATCGCCACCGCCAAGCGGTCGCCGTCCACCTCGGGCGCGCCCGCCGCGCGCCAGACCCGGCGGCCGAGCACCAGCGCCATCTGTTCGACGTAGGAATGCCTGCGCTGTTCGACCCGGGACAGTTCCCCGCTGGGCTGTGACTTCAACTTGCCGCCGATGCGGACCGGCAGGTCGTACTCGGCCACGAAATCGTCATCCAACGCGCCGATCCCGCTGTGCCCCGCCAGCAAACCGGACCAGGTCGTATCCATGTCGTCGGCCAGCGACGTGGTCGCCGCGTATCCGGTGACCACGACCGAATTCCGAGTTTCTGAAGCGATTGTTACAGTCACGATGTCATGCATACCTGTACCGATCGCTACAGTCAACCCATGGCCCGCCCCCTCGACCACGCCAAACGCGCAGAACTGCTCGCCGCCGTCGTGAGCTACATCGCCGATCACGGTCTCGCGGACCTGTCGCTGCGCCCGCTGGCCGCCGAACTCGGCACCAGCTCCCGCATGCTGATCTACTACTTCACGACCAAGGAGGAATTGCTGGTCCAAGCGCTGGCGACGCAGCGCCCCGACATCGCGGCGATGTTCGCCGACATCGGTGACGCTGCGGAACTGCGCGACCGGCTGTGGGATTTCTGGACCGCGAACGCCTCGGGCGACGGCCGCACCAGCGTCAGGGTGATGCTTCAGGTGCTCGGCGCGGCCTGTGCGCCGCGCAGTCCGTATGCCGATTACGCCAACTCGGCCATCGCGATCTTCGTCTCGGCGCTGGCCGACGGGCTGCGCGTCATCGATTCCATTGATGACCCGGAAATTGTCGCCACACTGTTGATTTCGGGTCTGCGCGGAATTCTGCAAGACCGGCTGATCACCGGCGAGGTCGAGCGCACCGATCGCGCGGCCCGCCGCCTGATCGAACAGACGGTGCTCTGAACAGTTTGTCGGCGCATCGGCAGTGGGCAGAGTTCGAGCCGTCGTGCGGTCGGTGACGGTGGAATCTGGTAGCGACGCTGCTGCTCGGCACGGCCGTGGCCCGCGCTTCCGACTAGCTCTGCGACGAGGGCGGGGTGATCAGATCGCTCGCCTCGCGCGGAGGCGATCACTCGGTGCGTGACCCCGGGTGCGCATGCGCGAAGAGGCGTTCGAGCATCGCATGCAGCTGCTCTCGTTCCGCGGGGTCGAGCGGGGCGAGGATCTCGTCGCCGACCCGACCGGCTTCGCGATCGAGGGAACGCAACGCGGTACGGCCGGTCCGGGTGAGGCGCACGGTGATGCGGCGACGGTCGCGCTCGTCCCGCGCCCGTTCCACCCTACCGGCGGCTTCGAGTTCGTCGACGATCTTGGCCACGTCGCTGGGGTGGATGGCCAGGCGCTCGGCCAAGTCCCGCTGGGCGTGCGGGCCGAAATCGGCGAGCGCCGCGAGGATCGCCATGTGCCACAGGCGCAGGCCGCGCGCGGCGAGGCGGTCGGCGAACCCGGTGCGCGCGGCCTTGCCGACCCGCGACAGGAGGTAGATGTCGAGGCCGAGCAGGCTCGGTGGGAGTGCGCGTCCGGTACCCATGGGCCTATTGTAGGAGCGAACCTACAATAGGTCAGCACCAACTAATCGGAGATCACCGTGGACGCGCTACATCCGAGACTCCTCGTCACCCGCTTCGCCGAATGCTTCGGGTTCTACGCGGCGGTGCTACCCGAGCTGATCGGGGCGACCCTCGTCAAGGGAACCGCCGCCGGTCCATACGCGAACTGGGACGTGGCGGACCAAGGCGTACTAGTGCTCTTCGATCGCGCCGCGATGGCGGAGGTCATCGGCACGTCTACGCTGCCTGCCGCACCGTCGCAGGACACGGTGATGTTCGTCTGCCGAGTGCCCGACGTCGACGCGGGCGCGAAGCTGTGCGCCGACCACGGCGCGACCGTTGTCGCGGGCCCAACCGACCGCCCGCAGTGGGGCCCCGGACTGCGCACCGCCCACCTGCGCGACCCGGAGGGCACGCTCATCGAACTCCAGTCCTATTGACCGCCAGGTAGTTCGACGATTCCATGCCGCACCCGCACGCCAACCGGTGCCTACCGGAGTATCAGGCGTTGTACTTTACAAGTCCGGTTCGCGCAGAAGAGCGTTGATATCAAGTGTCAGCAGATGCTTTCGGACGCGCTCTGCGAAAGCGGGCGCTCCAGCCGCCTTCAGTCGTTCGGGGAGTGCGGCGCTGCTGGTATCGCTATTGCGAACGTGGTAGACGAGTTGCTTCGCGGTGACGGCTCGAACCATATGGGGGGCCGAGTCATCGACAAGCTCGAAGAATTCATCGGCTGTGTAGATCTCGTAGGGAAGCTCATCCATCTGAGTGAAGTGCTTATCGTTGTCGGTGAGCAGGATGTCGATGGCGGCGTAAACCGCCGCGCAGTGGACGTGGGCATCGCCCACGTCGGGGTAAGTCGCCGACTTATCGATCGTGTAGCCGGTTATGTGGCCCGTCTCGAACGTGTGCTCGAGTCTGCGGCGAATGCCTCCGACCTGGGCGTCATCCAGCAGCGGGTTGTTTTTCCTCAGGTGGTAATGGAACTCCGCCATGATGTCGTCAGTCCACATGACCTCGAACATCTCATTGTCCGGCTCGAGATAGAGCAGTGCGAGCCAATCCCGGAGCGTACGGGAGTACAAGACGTTCGCATCGACAAGCACATTCGTACCCCACCCGCTGACCATGACGGACATGGTACAAGCGGACGGGGCACCACTTACCGGATCAAACAGGCATCGTGAGCAGTCAGTCGACTACGCCGAGTTCGTCTTCGAGAGCGCGCAGGTCATCGAAAGCCTGACGCTGCGCAGCCCGCTGGGATTCCCTGTGCGCGAGAACATCCCTGCTGAAAAGTCGAGTGTGCGAGCCGACCTTGTGCGCGGGCAACGTGCCTTCGTTGACCAGCTTCATCAGTGTCGGACGTGAGATGCTCAGCATCTTTGCGGCGACGGTGGTGGTCACCTCGTTCGGGACACTGCCGACAGTCACGGTGCAACCACGGCTGATGAAGTCGAGAATCTGAGAGATCAGCGCCGTCAGCTGGGCGGGCATCTCCACGGAGTCCCCACTTCGGAGACCGACAGTAATGGTCTCCTCTGCATCATCCGACGCGACGCCGCGAGCCTGCTCGACGTGGGCCTGGAACGCCCGAGCCTGCTCGATTTCGCTTGCGGTGATCGACACGACCGCTTTCTCGTCGTGAATCAGTGACGGACTCATCGACTCGAACTCCTTTCTGCTCTCGCAGGTACTACTTACCGTAGGCGCTTGCACTTATAAGTGCAAGGGCGACGCCAGGCTTACAGACACCAGCAGCGCTAGGGGTCCGACGACGCGTCGACTCTAGGCGCGCTACTCGGCCCCAATCCTCGCCAGCCCGATAGTGCTTGCCATGCGAACGTCTCTACCTGGAACTTCTGAGCAGATGAGATCCAGCGTCGAAAATTCAGCCGGCTTTTGTCGTCCCACCGCCCGCCGCATCGTCGCGATGCGGCGGGCGGGGCGGTGACTACGAGACCACGGGCAGGTAGACGGCGTTGCCGTGGCTGGCGAACTCGGCGGACTTCTCCGCCATGCCCGCCTGCAGTGCCTCCGCGTCGTTCAAGCCCTGGCGCTCGGCGTATTCGCGCACGTCCGCGGAGATCCGCATCGAGCAGAACTTGGGGCCGCACATGGAGCAGAAGTGTGCGGTCTTGGCGGGTTCGGCGGGCAGGGTCTCGTCGTGGTATTCGCGCGCGGTGTCCGGATCGAGGGACAGCGCGAACTGGTCGCGCCAGCGGAATTCGAAGCGGGCCTGGGACAGCGCGTCGTCGCGCTGCTGTGCGTGCGGATGGCCCTTGGCCAGGTCGGCGGCGTGTGCGGCGATCTTGTAGGTGATCACGCCGACCTTCACGTCGTCGCGGTTGGGCAGGCCGAGGTGTTCCTTCGGCGTGACGTAGCAGAGCATGGCGGTGCCCGCCTGCGCGATGATGGCGGCGCCGATCGCGGAGGTGATGTGGTCGTAGGCGGGGGCGATGTCGGTGGCGAGCGGGCCGAGGGTGTAGAACGGAGCCTCCTCGCACAGCTCCTCCTCGAGCCGCACGTTCTCCACGATCTTGTGCATGGGCACGTGCCCCGGACCCTCGATCATCACCTGCACGCCATGGGATTTCGCGATCTTGGTCAGTTCGCCAAGGGTGCGCAGTTCCGCGAACTGCGCCTCGTCGTTGGCGTCGGCGATGGAGCCGGGCCGCAGGCCGTCACCGAGGGAGAACGTGACGTCGTAGCGGGCCAGGATCTCGCAGAGCTCCGCGAAGTGCGTGTAGAGGAACGATTCCTGGTGATGCGCGAGGCACCAGGCCGCCATGATGGATCCGCCGCGCGAGACGATGCCGGTCACCCGCTTGGCGGTCAGCGGAATGTAGCGCAGCAGCACGCCCGCGTGGACGGTCATGTAGTCGACGCCCTGTTCGCACTGCTCGATCACGGTGTCCCGGTAGATTTCCCAGGTCAGCGCGGTCGGGTCGCCGTTCACCTTCTCCAGCGCCTGGTAGATCGGCACGGTGCCGACCGGGACGGGGGAGTTGCGCAGAATCCACTCGCGGGTCTCGTGGATGTTCTTGCCGGTGGACAGGTCCATGATGGTGTCCGCGCCCCAGCGGGTGGCCCACACCATCTTCTCCACCTCCTCCGCGATCGAGGAGGACACGGCCGAGTTGCCGATGTTCGCATTGATCTTGACCAGGAACTTCTTGCCGATGATGGTCGGCTCGAGCTCCGGATGCTTGTGGTTGGCCGGGATCACCGCGCGGCCCGCGGCGACCTCTTCCCGCACCGATTCCGGCGAGACGCCTTCCCGCGCGGCAATGAAACGCATCTCCGGCGTGACTAGGCCCTCGCGGGCCCAGGCGAGCTGAGTACGCGGGCCCTTCCCCTCGGGTCTGGTCCACGTGTCGCGCAGTTTCGGTAGACCGCCTTCGAGATCGATCGTCGCCGACTCGTCGGTGTACGGGCCCGACGTGTCGTAGACGTCGAAGTGCTCGCCATTGGTCAGATTGATCCGGCGCACCGGAATGCGCAGGTCATCGACCTCGAGATAGTGCTTGACGCTGCCCTCGATGGGGCCGGTGGTGACGCTGTCGACGGGTGCGGATCCGCCGTCGGACGCAGCGGCGCGTGCCATTTTTCCTCCCTACGCCGGCATTACCCGGTCAGGTTCATACGGTCGACGGCCCTGACGCCTCTCGGCTAGCCGTCCTCTCAGCCCGCTGGTGCGAGCCCCCGTTGGTTTGTGAAATTTTCCCGCCCGACCATACCCGGACCCGCCGAGCGTCTGCCCGGCGATTCGGCTGATCGAGTGAAGACGCAGGCAGCGGCGTTGGGATCAGGCGTCTTCCGCCGGCTGCGGGGTGGCCGAATGTCCCGGGGCGCCGTGGGTGCGGCGAGCTTCTTTCATCTCGGCCTCGTAGATGTGGCGGCGGCCGTCGAGCAGTTCGTCGCGGGCGGCGCGCTCGATGTCGCGGAACAGGTCGTAGTAACCGTCGTCGTATTCCTCGATGATCTGGAATGTCCAGCGTCCGGCCAACACGTTGCGCCCGATCAACTCGGCGGAGATCCGATCGGCGATGTGCGCGTGACCCGCCGCGCGGAACAGCTCCACCGCTATGTCGAGCGCCAGATCGGCCCCGCCGGTCAGTTGGTGGAAGGAGTACAGGTGGCCGCGTGCGCGTTCGACGATCTCCAGGGCCTCCGAGAGTTTGCCGGTGGCGGCGACGGTGCCGTCGTCGACGCCATCGGGGCGACGGTGTTGAGCGGCCGGGCGATCGGTCATGACCTCGCTCCTTGTCCGGAGGATGGGTGCGGCCGTGAACTCCGCGGTCCGGCCGGGCAGCGGAGATCGAGGCGCTCGGGTAGCGGCGTACCCGGAGAACGCCGTTCTCAAGCGCGGCTGTCGTCGAACCCGGTATCCGGTGGGACGAGACCGAACGCGTTCAGCGCGGGTGTGCCGGCAGGATCCGGCCGGTGACCTCGCCCAATCCGATCCTGGCCGAACCCGGGCCCGGGGCCGATGCCGTGATCGTCACCGCGTCGCCGTCCTCGAGGAAAGTGCGTTGCTGATCGTTGACCGATACCGGCCTGCTGCCGCCCCAGGACAACTCGATGAACGATCCGCGCTGGCCGGGTTCGGGACCGGAGATGGTGCCAGAGGCGTACAGGTCCCCGGTGCGCGTCGATGCGCCGTTCGCGGTGAGATGAGCCAGCATCTGCGCCGGTGACCAGTACATCCGGGAGTAGGGCGGGTAAGTGACCGGTTGTCCGTTCCACGTCACGGTGAGTTCGATGTCCAGGCCCCAGTGCTCGGTGCCGAGCAGGTAGGGCAGGGGCGCGGGTGACTGCTCGGGCAGCGGTATCCGCGCCGACTCCAAGGCAGCCAGCGGCGTGATCCACGGCGATATCGAGGTCGCGAACGACTTGCCGAGGAACGGGCCGAGCGGCTGGTACTCCCAGGCCTGGATGTCGCGGGCGGACCAATCGTTGACCAGCGCGACGCCGAAGACCCGGTCGGCGAACTCATCGATCTCCACCGGTACGCCGAGCCGCGAGCCGACGCCGATCACGAATCCGAGCTCGGCTTCGATGTCCAGCCGCCGCGACGGGCCGAAATCCGGTGCGCCGGAGTCTGTTCCGCGCTGCCCACAGGGGCGTGCCACATCGGTGCCGGACACCACCACGGTGCCCGCCCGCCCGTGATAACCGACCGGCAGATGGCGCCAATTCGGCAGCAGCGGGTCGCCGTCCGGCCGGAACAGGCGGCCGAGGTTCGTCGCGTGGTCGATGCTGGCGTAGAAGTCCACGTAATCGCCGACACGCACGGGCAGCCGCAACACCACGTCGGACAGCCGATGCACCGCGGCGTGGTCCAGTTCGCCGTCGACCGCCGCACGAATCCGGTCGCGCACCGTCCGCCAGCGCACGGGGCCCTGCGCAAGGAAGGCGTTCAGGCTCGGTTCGGCGAAAACCGAATCATCGAGCAGCACAGCCAAATCGATGACATGTTCGCCGAGCCGCACCCCCACGCGGGGGCCTTCTCCGGTCGGCGCGAACACCCCGTAGGGCAGGTTGTCCGGACCGAACAGCGACTCCGGCGCTACCTCCACCTCGGTCCTCACGCGGGGCCCCGCCCCGACCAGCTCCACGCATAGGTCGGGTCCTCGCAGGCCAGCGCGCCTTCGCCGAGCTCCAGCGGGCGAAAGGTGTCCACCATGACGGCCAGCTCGTCGAAGTACTCGATGCCGATGCTGTTCTCGTACGCGCCGGGCTGTGGACCGTGTGCGTAACCGCCGGGGTGCACCGACACCGAGCCTTGCGTGATTCCGGAGCCTTTGCGCGCTTCGTAATTGCCGCCGCAATAGAACATGACCTCGTCGGAATCGACGTTGGAGTGGTAGTACGGCACCGGGATCGACAGCGGGTGGTAGTCCACTTTGCGCGGAACGAAATTGCAGACGACGAAGTTGCCGCCCTCGAACGCCTGATGGACCGGCGGCGGCTGATGGATACGGCCGGTGATCGGTTCGAAGTCGGCGATATTGAAGGTGAACGGATACAGGCAGCCGTCCCAGCCGACCACGTCGAACGGGTGCGCGGCGTAGACCATCCGCGTGCCGACGACCTGGCCGCCGGGGCGGTGCTTGACCAGCACTTCCACTTCGGTGCCGGGCGCACTGATGGTCTCGGTGGGTCCGTGCAGGTCGCGCTCGCAATACGGGGCGTTTTCGAGCAGCTGGCCGAACTTCGACAGATAGCGCTTGGGCGGCGTGATGTGACCTGTCGCTTCGATCGCGTACGCCCGCAAAGGTTCCGGTCCGGTGGGCCGCCAGCGGTGTGTGGTGGCACGCGGGATGAGCACCTGATCGCCCTGCCGTGCGGGCAGCGCGCCGAACACGGTCTCCACCACCGCCGCGCCCGACTCCACATAGACCAGCTCGTCGCCGATCGCGTTGCGGTACAGCGGCGAACCGCCTTTCGCGACCACATAGGAGATGCGCACGTCCGCGTTGCCCAGCAGCAAGCGGCGCCCGGTCACCGGATCGGTCTCCGCCGGGGTGTCGCCGGGGAACAGCGTGTGCAGGCGCAGATGGCGATGACGCAGCGGATGGTTCGGCGTGGTCCGCTGATCGGGCAGCTCCCAGACCGTCGAATCGACCAGTGCCGGCGGCAGGCCACGGTGATAGAGCAGGGAGGAGTCGCCGGAGAAGCCCTCCTCGCCCATCAGCTCCTCGTAGTAGAGCCGCCCCTGCTCGTCACGATGCTGGGTGTGCCGCTTCGGCGGTACCGCACCCACTTGCCGATAGAACGCCATGACCGTTCCTCCGCCAGCCGGTGGTCGGGTAGTTGATCACCATCGTAGTGCGGCCGAATCCCCGATCAGGCGTTTCGCATGGCTCGGTAGACCGCGGCCCCGACGAACGCGCCGAGATCCGCCGGTGTCCAGCCGTCCTGGTCCGCGAGCAGCGCGCGTACGGCGGCCTCGCCCGCGGACACCCACTGCTCCACCAGCACCGGCAACTTGTGCTCGGCGTCCGCCGTGCCCCAGGCGCGCAGCGTCGGGCGCAGGAGTTTGGTACAGCGCTCGATGACGAGCGCGCGCCCGCGCCCGAAGGAATTCGCGACGGCGGGGTCGGGATTGCCGTAGACCAGCCGCCAGGCGTCCGGCCGGCTCGCGGCCTTCGTCAGCAGGGCGCGGAATCCCTGGACGAACACGGTTTCGTCGGCGTCGACGTCCCGTGGCTTCATCACCTCGAGCACGCCGCTGACCAGGTAGCCCTCCTCGCGCTGAATCAGCGCCTCGATCAGCTCGACGCGATCGGCGAAGCAGGCGTAGACCACCGGCCTGGTCACCTTCATCCGCTCCGCGATGGCGGCCATGGTGACCGCGGCGATGCCGTTCTCCACGGCGATGGCGAGCGCGGTGTCGAGCACCTGCGGACGGCGGCGCTCCGGGCCGAGATGCTGTGCGCGCTGCCGTTGCCGCACGGCCGGGTCGGCGCCCATACCGCCCAGCCTGCCGCCGGTGGCCCGGTTACCGCTGCTGCGGCGGGGGAAAGGCGGCTGCGCCGGGCGGGTCATGAGCGCCCGGGTTCGTCGGCGAACTCGGCGATCACCGGGGCGTGGTCGCTGGCGCCCTTGCCCTTTCGCGCCTCACGATCGACCGTCGCGTCCGATACGGTGGCGGCGAGCGCGGGAGAGGCGAGGATGAAATCGATGCGCATCCCCTCTTTTCGCGGGAAGCGCAGCTGGGTGTAGTCCCAGTAGGTGTAGACGCCCGGTCCTGGCGCGAACGGACGCATGACATCCGCGAATCCGGCGTCCACGACGGCCTGGAAGGCATCGCGCTCCGGCTGCGACGTGTGCGTCTTCTCGGCGAAGTACTCCACGGACCACACATCGTCGTCGGTCGGCGCGATGTTCCAGTCGCCCACCAGCGCGATCTTGGCCTGCGGGTCGTCGGCCAGCCAGCGCGCGCCGTTGTCACGCAGCGCGGCAAGCCATTCCAGTTTGTAGGCGTAGTGCGGGTCGCCCAGCATACGGCCGTTGGGCACGTACAGGCTCCACACCCGCACGCCGCCACAGGTCGCCCCGATCGCGCGGGACTCGACGACCGGCGTGCTGATCAGCGACTCACCCGCGTCCTTGTCGAAGCCGGGCTGGCCGGGAAAGGCGAGCTCGACGTCGGAGAGACCGACGCGGGAGACGATCGCCACCCCATTCCACTGGTTGATCCCCAGGTGGGCGACTTCGTAGCCCAGTTCGTCGAAGCGCTCGAACGGGAACTGGTCGTCGCGGCACTTGGTCTCCTGGATGGCCAGCACGTCGATGTCCTGGCGGTCGAGCCAGTCCGCGACGCGGTCGAGCCGGGAGCGAATGGAGTTGACATTCCAGGTGGCGAGACGCACTGCGGCCTTCCTTCGGGGGTGACAGGTCTGTTCTACCGCAGGCCGCCGGGCCCGGCGAGCGGTTCCGGCGCGGCGTAGCGATAGGTGTGGTGTTCGATGAAGCCCAGTTCGCGGTACATCGCGCGGGCCGGCTCGTTGGTGGCTTCCACCTGGAGATAGGCGTGCGTCGCGCCGCGGTCGCGGCCCCAGCGGATCAGTTCGGCGCAGACCAGCGAGCCGAGCCCGTGCCTGCGGTGCGCGGCGGCCACGGCCACGCAGGTGAGGCCGATCCAGCGGCGTCCGTCCGGGGCGGTGGTGAGTGCGCCGCGGCCGATCGCGATGGGACGCGGCAGGCCGAGCGAGGCGAAGCCGAGTTCACCGTTCAGGACCGCGGTCAGCACCTCGGGATCGGGCGCGGGAATCGTCCGCGCGCCGGGTTCCTCGCCGTCGTAGCGGTGCGTCTCCAGCCAGTCGGCGTCGGGAGCGGGCGCGATCCGCACCATCGAAGGGCCTTGGGGCAGCACGAAATTGTCGATATCGAGAGCCAGCATGGCCGTCTCTCGCCAGCTGTGCCAGCCGGGCGGCACCGGGGCCAGCCGATCGGGCAGCGCGAGCTGCACAGGCAGGCCCTGCGCGGTGTACCACTCGCCGATCCGGTGCAGCGTATCCGCCGACACGGTGGCGGGTCCCTCGGAGCTGCCCAGCGGCACAGCGGAATTCGCGCGCCCGGTGTATCCGTTGCCCGCGCGCGCCAGCCAGCCGTCGATCCACGCGTGTTCGACGCCCGGCCAGCCATAGGCGGCCGCGGCCTCCAGCGCGCGGATCTCTCTGATGCGAATCGGCCTCGGCCCGACGGCTTTCAGCGCGACCACGCGCTCCGGCGCCACCGAGACGAGCTCGCCGCCCACGCCGCGCACGGTCGGCGGGTCCAGGGAGACGAGTTCGCCGATCACGTCGGTCAGCGGTTGTGGATAACCCGCGGGCAGCTGATAGCGCAGCACCACGCGGCGGCCGAGCGGGATATCGGGCAGGCCGGCGGCGGGGTCAGTCGTCATGCACGAACGGGTCGGGGTCGGTGCCGGGCAGCCAGCTCAGACCCGGTGTGCCCCAGCCGTTGCGTTTGATCGCCTTCTTGGCGGCCCGCGCGTTCCGTCCGATCAGCACGTCCACGTAGAGGAACCCGTCCAGATGCCCGACCTCGTGCTGGAGCATGCGGGCGAAGAAGCCCTTGCCCTCCACCTCCACCGGCTCGCCGTTCTCGTCGGTGCCGGTCACCTTCGCCCATTCGGCGCGACCGGTGGGGAACTGCTCCCCGGGCACCGACAGACAGCCTTCCTCGTCGTCGTCCGGGTCGGGCATGGTCTCCGGGATCTCCGAGGTCTCCAGCACCGGATTGACCACCACCCCGCGTCGTCGGGTCGCGGTGCCGTCCGCACCGAGGTCGGGGCAGTCGTAGACGAACAGGCGAAGCGGAACGCCGACCTGGTTGGCGGCGAGCCCGACGCCGTGCGCGGCGTCGAGCGTTTCGTACATGTCCGCGATGAGCGGAGCCAATTCCTCCGGCGATCGAGTGACCCGCTCGGTCGGGTTGTGCAGAACCGGGTCGCCGACGATCACGATCGGGAGGATTGCCATGGGCCAATTATTGCCGTGGGCGCCACGTCACAGCTTCCCGGGTGCCGAAGTGGAGACCGCGACTACCGGCCGGTAGGGAACACGCCGCGCTGCGGGCCCGGCGATTCCTCGCCCGCGTGGTTGAATGTTCCGCGACGTACAAGCACCATTTTCGTCTGGTGGTCACTCGGCGAGGAGCGAGATGGACGGCGCAGCGGCACGGAATCTTTCCGCGACCCACAACGGCCCTTCCGCGAGCGAAGATGGCACGACGGAGCACGCTTCGGCCGAACAGGCCGACGGTGACGGACTGAGCCGTCGCGAACTCGACATCCTGGCCTTCGAGCGGCAGTGGTGGAAGTACGCCGGGGCCAAGGAAGAGGCGATCCGCGAGCTGTTCGCCATGTCGCCGACCCGGTACTACCAGGTGCTGAACGCGGTGGTCGATCGGCAGGAGGCGCTGGCGGCCGACCCGATGCTGGTCAAGCGGCTGCGCAGGCTGCGAGCGAGCAGGCAGAAGGCGCGCGCGGCGCGGCGGCTCGGATTCCAGGTCTGACCCGGCGATGCGGACCCGGACCCGTCCCGTGCGACTAGGCTCGCGAAGGTGAGCTACCCGAACCCCACCTCCGGTGGGCCACCGTTGCGTGCCCTGGCGATGGTGCTGATCGCGTTGGCCATCGTCTTCGCCGGTCTCGGGGCGATGTCGCTGTCGAGTTCCGACGCCGACACCGACGCCTCGGGGACCAGCGCATCGCCGACCTCGAGCGCGAGCGCCGCGCCGCAGGTCCCGGCGAGCACCACCGCGCCCAAGGCGCCGACCTCGTCCACCGCGGTGGCGACCGTGACGCCGACCAGTGCCGCCGCGTCGACCACCACCACGGCGGCGCGTTCGGTCCCGGTGCGCGTGCTCAACAACAGCATGGTGGCCGGACTCGCGGCGAAAACGGCAGGCCAGCTGGAGGCGAGCGGCTGGACGATCGCGGAAACGGGCAACTACCCGGGCTCGAACATCGCCAAAACCACGGTGTACTACGGCGATTCGTCCGGCGACAAGGAGGCCGCGCAGGCCATCGCGGACCAGCTCGGCGCGTCGGTGGCACCGAAGTCGAGTGCGATCGGGGATACCGCGCCGGGTGTAACGGTGATCGTCACGGGTAACTGACCCATATGTGGCCGCTGGTCGCACGCCCGGACCAGCGAACACGCGTGAGGGCGCGCCGCCCTGTCGGGGGCACGGCGGGACGGCGTGGCATCATCTTGTCCGGTAACGAACGTGTCCACCCGCCCTTACTCGTAAACTCGGTACTCGTAAAGGAGTTCCCCGATGGCCCCGTCCACAACTCGACGCCCGTCCTGGCGGACTGTGACCCCGGTGCTCGCGGTCGCGGTCTTCGGCCTCGCCGCATGCTCGAACAGCCAGGAGTCGAGTGACGTCCAGGGAACGACCCCGCCGGTGTGGAGCGGGTCGCCCGCTCCGGCCGGGCAGTCGAGCACCGAGCACGGTGGCTCGCCGAACGCCGAGCAGGGCGTGAACGTGCAGCTGAAGGACCCCTCGGGCGCCTCGGTCGGCACCGCGAACTTCGCCAAGGACGGCAACCACCTGCAGCTCACCGTCGAGGCGCACGGCCTGCGCCCCGGCTTCCACGGCCTGCACGTGCACCAGGTCGGCAAGTGCGAGCCGAACTCCGTCGCGCCGACCGGCGGCCCGGCGGGCGACTTCCTGTCCGCCGGTGGTCACCTGCAGGTCGGCAGCGCCAACGCGCATCCGGCCAGCGGCGATCTGACCTCGCTCGAGGTGCGCGGCGACGGCGTCGCCAAGCTGATCACCACCACCGACGCGGTGACGCTGGACGACGTGAAGGGCAAGGCCCTCATCATCCACGCCGACGCCGACAACTTCGGCAACATTCCCAACCGTTACTCCCGTGCCGATGGCGTCGCGGGTCCCGATGAGACGACCCTAGCGACGGGCGACGCGGGCGGCCGTGTCGCTTGTGGCGTGATCCAATAGCGCGGTGGCATATGGCCGGGGCAGGAATCGAACACGTTCCCTTCGATGGTTCGCCCCGGCCCACCATCGGGGTCGAATGGGAGATCGCCTTGGTCGACAAGGTGACCCGCGACCTGTCGAATACCGCCGCGGCGGTATTCGATTCACTCGGTGAGCTCCGTGCCCACGACGGCACACCCCAGGTCACCAAGGAATTGCTGCGCAACACCGTCGAACTCGTCACCGGGGTGCACGAGACCGTCGGCGCGGCGGTGGAGGACCTCACCGGCACGATGAACACGGTGCGCCGTGCGGCCGAGCAGCTCGGTGTCGACTTGTTCTGCGCGGGCACCCATCCGTTCGCGCAATGGTCGGCCCAGCAGCTGACCCGATCGGAGCACTACGACGAGCTGATCGAGCGCACCCAGTGGTGGGGTCGCCAGATGATGATCTGGGGCGTGCACGTGCACGTCGGAGTCTCTCACCGCGACAAGGTTTTTCCGATCCTCAACTCGTTGCTGCTGTCGTATCCGCATCTGCTCGCGCTGTCGGCGGGCTCGCCGATGTGGTCGGGATCGGACACCGGCTACGCGAGCAACCGGACGCTCATGTTCCAGCAGTTGCCGACCGCGGGCCTGCCGTTCCAGTTCGAGAACTGGACCCAGTTCGAGCATTTCGTGCACGATCAGATCAAGACCGGTGTCTTCACGCAGCTCGGGGGCATGCACTGGGACATCCGCCCGGCGCCGAAGTGGGGCACCATCGAGGTCCGGGTGTGCGACGGGATCTCCACGCGCGCCGAGCTCGCCGCGATGGCCGCGCTCATCCATTGCCTCATCGTCGACCTCGACCGCCGCGTCGAGAACGGCGAGGAACTGCCCACCCTGCCGCCGTGGCACGTGCAGGAGAACAAGTGGCGCGCCGCACGTTACGGGCTGGATGCGATCATCATCACCGACGCCGACAGCAACGAGCGGTTGGTCACCGACGACCTGGCGGATCTGCTGAACCGGCTGGAGCCGACGGCGGCGCGGCTGGGCTGCGCGGACGAACTCGCCCTGGTCGCCGAGATCCCCAAGCGGGGAGCCTCCTACCAGCGGCAGCGCCGGGTTGCCGCAGCGTCGCAGGGAGATCTGGTCGCGGTGGTGGACGCGCTGGTCGAGGAGCTGAAACAGTAGCGATCGGCCGCGTATAGGTCGGTTGCTGTTCAGCTGGCCAGGGGGATGACGTTCACCCCACGTTTACTATGGTCGGATGCTTGTCGAATACCCGGGTTCCAGAGCAGGAAGCGCGGTCTCGCGCCGTCGCGTACCGCGGACTCGGATCCGGGTCGTCGCGGCGGTGGCCGCGGTGCCGGTCCTGCTGATCGTGTTGCAGGGCGTAGCCATCTGGCAGGGATTCGAAGGCCCCCTGGAGAGCTTGGGGCGGGACTACATCGGCACACCGAAATCGATGTCGGTGCCGTGGGCCGGACTGGTCCTTGCGCTGGTGGGTATTTCGGCCCGTCGCAGGCTGGTCGCGGTGGGTGTCGCGGCTGCCATCGATGTGGCGTGGGCCGGTGTCCGCTTGCTGGCGGGAGAGCCGTTCGCGATCGGGAACGGCCCCGTGATCGTGCTGACCGGCTTGGCGCTGGTGGCCTGGCTGCGCTGGTCCGGAACCGAACGGCGGGACGCGCTGCACGCCGCCGCGCTCGGCGCGCTGCTCGTCCTGGCCACCAAAGTGGGCGATGTCTGGTTGCACGTCACCGTGATCGGCAGACCGACGGTGCTCGACGAATACGTGATCCTGGCCGACCATGCGCTGGGCGATCCGTCGTGGGTGCTCGGGCGGGCGGTGGACACGCTCGGGCCGGTGGTCTACGCGGTGCTGCACTGGGTCTACATCGAGCTGCCCGTGGCGGCGATCGTCGTGGCCGTGTGGCAGCTGCGCCGAGTGGTGTCGTCGGGCCGGTGGCCATCGCATTACCTGGTGCGCACCTTCCTGGTGCTCGGCTTGATCGGTCCCTTGGTGTACGTCCTCTTCCCGGTGGTCGGTCCGATGTTCGCGTACGGCCCGGACGGCAACGGGCTGCAATTGGGCAACTACTGGCCGGGGGTGGTGCCGCCGATCGATCGCAACCCGCTGCCGCTGCCGTTCGACGCGGCGGTTCCACGCAACTGCATGCCTTCGATGCACACCGCCTGGGCGCTGTCGGTGTTCCTGCACACCCGCCGCGACGGCGACGGCGAGCCCGCTCCGCGCTGGCTGCGCTGGGGCGGCGCGTTCTGGCTGCTGGCCACCCTCACCGCCACCCTCGGTTTCGGCTACCACTACGGCGTCGACCTGGTCGCGGGCGCGGTGCTGTGCCTCACCGTCGAATCGGCGCTGCGCGCACCGGAGCGCGGCTGGGGATGGTTCCGGATCCGGTTGGTCGGCGCAGGCGCGGTCGTGCTGGCCACGCTGCTGCTGTCCTACCGGTACCTCGCCGTGCCGATGGCCGAGTATCCGGTGCTCGCGGGCACGGTCGTGCTGGGACTGCTGGCCGGACTGGCCGCGGCGTTCCACGCGACGTGGTTCGCGACCGCGCGGCAGCCGGAACAGGCCGTCCGCGAGGTCGAGCCCGTCGCGCGCTGAGGCCGGTCACGCGGCTAATCGACGTCGTCGTCGCGCATCTCGTTCACGCGCAACAGGCCGTCGCGGTGGCGCTGCTCGCGGTAGGCGGTGCGGCCGATCAGGTGGGCGATCACCGGGGCGGTCAGCAGGGTGAACAGCCCGACCAGCACCAGCATCCAGACGTTGCCGTGTCCGCCCAGCTGGATCGCGGCGCCCGCCAGCACCAGGATCAGCCCGATGACCTGTGGCTTGGTGGCGGCGTGCATCCGGGTCAGCGTGTCGGGAAAGCGCACGATCCCGATCGCCGCCGTGAGCGCCAGCGTCGAGCCGAACAGGATCAGGGTGCCCGCGAGCACGTGCCAGAGGTTCATGTGTCGTCCCGCACTCGGAATCGGGACACCGCGGCCGAGCCGAGGAACCCGACCAGCGCCAGCGCGACGATCGCGGGCACCACGGTGGTGTCGGCGCTGTAGGCCGCCCAGACGGCCAGCCCGGAGGCGGCGATGGCGATCAGCGAGTCGATGCCGACCACCCGGTCCAGCGTGCTCGGCCCCATGACGACGCGATACGTGGTGATCAGTGCCGCCGCGGTCAGGATGACGGCGGCGAGGACGGCGACGACGGTCACGATGTCACCTCCGGGGGAGAGGGCGGCCGGGAGTACGGCCATCCGGTCGGGCGTTCGAACGTTTCGATCAGCAGGCGTTCCAGCCGCCGGGTGGTCCGGAAGAACTTGTCCACCGCCGCATCGCTGCCGACATCGAGAACGTGCACGTAGACGACGCAGCGCCTGCGGTCGATCTCCAGCACCATGGTGCCGGGGATCAGGTTGAGCAGGTCGGCCCACAGCACCAGCACCAGATCCGATCTCGTGCCGGAGTACACGCGCAACACGCCGGACACCGGGGTCTGCTTGGGGCGGATCGCGAGCCAGGCGACCTGAAGACTCGACTCCAGCGCGTAATACGCGCTCGCCAGGATCAGCTCGGGCAGGGGAAACGGGTTCAGCCGCCCGGACACCGGCACGCGCGGCAGCGGCAGCGCCACCATGATCAGCGCGGCGACCGCCAGCCCGCCCAGTACATTCGCGATGCTCAGATCGCCCCACAGGGCCAGCCAGACCACGGTGAGCCATACGAGGATGCCGACGCGGACGGTCGTGTCGCGCACCGGGCCCCGCTCGGCGCTCATCGTGGGCTTCCCGGCGATTCGCCCAGCACCGCACCGATGTACACGCCGGGATCGCGCAGGTCCACCGCGGCGCGGTCGGCGATCATGAGGATCGGCCCGGCCAGCACCGTCAGGCACAGCCCCACCGTCACCAGGGCCGCGGTGGACAGCACCATCAGCGGCGGCATGCGGCCGGGATCGGTGCGCTCGTCGTAGTGCACGTCGGTCGCTTCCTCGATCAGCGTCGGCGGCCTGGCCGCGGTGAGATGGCCCTCCGGCGCGTCCTCGCGGGGCCGCCAGAACGCTTTGCTCCATACCCTGGCGACGGTGTAAAGCGTGAGCAGGCTGGTGAGCACGGCGCCGCCGACCAGCACCCAGGCCAGCACGCTGCCGCGTTCGGCGCCGGCCCGCAACAGCGCGACCTTGCCGATGAACCCGGAGAACGGCGGTATCCCACCGAGATTCAGCGCCGGGACGAGGAACAGCACGGCCAGCAGCGGGCTGGCCGCGGCGAGCCCGCCCAGCCTGCGCAGCGAGGTGGATCCGGCTTGCCGCTCGATCAGTCCCGCCACCAGGAACAGCGTGGTCTGCACCAGAATGTGGTGCGCCACGTAGAACACCGCGCCCGACAGCCCGGCCGCGTTGGCGAGGCCGACGCCGAACACCATGTAGCCGATGTGACTGACCAGCGTGAACGACAGCAAACGGCGGATGTCGCTCTGCGCGATGGCGCCGAGGATGCCGATGAGCATGGTGAGCAGGCCCGCCACCAGCAGCACCGAGTCGAAGCCGCCGTCGGGGAACAACAGCGAGTGGGTCCGGATGATCGCGTACACGCCGACTTTGGTGAGCAGACCGGCGAACACGGCGGTGACCGGCGCCGGGGCGGTCGGATAGGAGTCGGGCAGCCAGTTCGACAGCGGGAAGACGGCCGCCTTGATGCCGAAAGCCACCAGAAGCACTGCGAAGATCGCCGTGCGCGTGCCCTCCGGCACGGCGCCGAACCGGACCGCGAGCTGGGCGAGATTCAGCGTTCCGGTGGCCGCGTAGGTGAGCCCGATGCCGGCGAGGAAGATCAGCGACGAGACCGACGAGACCATCACGTAGGCCACGCCCGCGCGGATGCGTTCGGTGGTCGCGCCCACGGTGAGCAGCACGAACGACGCCGCGAGCAGGATCTCGAAGCCGACGAAGAGGTTGAACAGGTCACCGGCGAGGAACGCGGCCGAAACACCGGCGGTGAGCACCAGATACGTGGGCCGGTAGATCGAGGTGGGCTGCCGCTCGTCGCCGTCGCGGATGTTCTGGCCCGCGCCGTAGAGGTTGACCGACAGCAGCACGATGGACGAGACCAGCAGCATCGCCGCCGACAGCCGGTCCACCACCAGCGTGATGCCGATCGGCGCTGCCCAGTCGCCCACCTGCAACGCGGTGGTGCCGTCCCGGTCGACCAGGAACAGCAGCAACCCGCAGATCACCACGACAGCGGTGAGCGCCCCGACGCTGACCGCGCTCTGGATGCGCGGCCTGCGCCCGAACACCAGCGTGGCCGCAGCGCCGAGCAGGGGGACGAGCACCGGCAGCGGGGTGAGGACCGGCAGCAGGCCGGGTGAAAGGCTCACGTCTCCGGGTCCTCTCCGATACGACGCCGGGCGACATCCACGTCCTCTTGGTCGTTGGCGACGTCGTCGCTGGTGGTGAGCATGTAGGCGCGGTAGGCGAGGGCGAGCACGAATGCCGCGATGCCCATGGTGATCACGATGGCGGTGAGCACCATCGCCTGGGCGAGCGGGTCGGCCATCTCCTCGGTGTCGGCCGTGCCGCGGATGGGCGGTTTGCCGCGACCGCCGCCCGCGGTGAGGATCAGCAGGTTCACCGCGTTGCCGAACAGGATCAGCCCGAGCAGCATCTTCGACACGGCGCGTTCCAGGAGCAGGTATACCCCGCACGCGACGAGGATGCCGATCACCACCAGCAGGGTCAGATTCGCGGTCACGTCGCGGAACCTCCGTTCGCCGAGGGGGTCTCGGCGTCGGCCAGCTCGCTGTCCAGGCGCGCGCCGAGACTGCGCAGCACGTCCAGCACCAGGCCGACCACGATGAGGTAGACGCCGAGATCGAACAGCAGCGCGGTGACCACCTTGACGTGCCCGATCACCGGCAGCGAAACCTCGATGATCGCCGAGGACAGCGGCGGCGCGCCGAGCAGCAGCGACGAGACGGCAGTGCCCGCGGCCAAGGTGAGGCCGGCGCCGAGGATGTGGCCCGCGTCGACGGGCAGTGCCTCACCCAATTCGTAGCGGCCGCCCGCGAGGTACCGCAGGGTCAGCGCGAGCCCAGCGGTGAGCCCGCCCGCGAACCCGCCGCCGGGCGCGTTGTGGCCGGAGAAGAAGAAGTAGACCGACAGCACCATGATGGTCGGGAACACCAGCCGCGTGGTGATCTGCAGGACCATCGAGCGTTCGGCCCGGGCCACCAATCGGCCCGCGGGCAGCCAGCTGACCAGCTCCGGATCGTAGTCGGGGGAGTCCGTCGCGCGCGGCGCGCTGCCGAAGCGCCTGCTGCGGAACACCAAAGAGGCCACCCCCGTCGCGGCGACGACGAGCACCGAGATCTCACCGAGGGTGTCCCACGCCCGCAGGTCGACGAGCAGGACGTTGACGGCGTTCTTCCCCCCGCCGAATTCGTAGGCGGCACCGGGAATTCTGAGCCAGATGGGTTCGGCGGTGCGGGCCGCCACGGCGAACCCGGCCAGGACCGCGACCATCGTCCCGGTCCCGACGGCCAGGACCGCTCTGCGCAGCTTGAACGCGGCCGTCCGGCTCGGCTCGATCGTCGCGGGGAAAGCGCGCAGCACCAGCACGAAGATGACCAGCGTGAGCGTCTCCACCAGGAATTGGGTCAGCGCGAGGTCGGGCGCGCCGTGCAGCGCGAAGATCACGCCGCTGCCGTATCCGGTCACCCCGACGACCAGCACGCTCGCGAGCCGGTTGCGCAGCACCGTCGCGGCGAGCGCGCTCACCGCCATGATCGCGCCGATGGCCGCTTGCAGCGGCGAGTCCCACAACCGCAGCGTGACTCCGGTGCGGGTGCCGAGGGCGAGCAGGACGGTCGGCAGGACGATGAGCGTGACCAGGATCGCGGCTTGGCTCAGCGGCAGCGACCCGCGCTGCACCGCGCCGGTCATCCGCAGCGAGAGGGTGTCCATCGCGCGCAGCGTGGCGTCGTAGGCGCGGTCGGCGTTGCCGAGGCGCGGGTGCGCCGATTCGGCGAAGCGGCCGCGCAGCCGCCACAACACGACGCCGACCGCGACGATCAACAGTGTCGACGCGAGCGCGGCATCGAAACCGTGCCACAGCGCCAGATGCGAAAACGGAACGGCGGCCAGCGTTTCGGCGTAGGGGCGCAATCGTGCGTCGAGCCAGGACGGGGCGAGACCGGCCGCGAGGCTCGCGACGGCGAGGATCACCGGTGCCGCGAGGAACAGAGCACCCGGCGGATGCCAGCGGAGACGACGCTCGGCTTCCGGCTGATCTTCGGCGACGGGTACTTCGCTCGGGTGGTGTGCGACGGGCGTGGCGCCTGCCGCGGGTTCCGGCTCGCGGTCCTTGTCCGCGAAAGCGCCCCAGACGAACCTGATGCTGTAGCCGACGGTCAGCATCGACCCGAGCACCACTCCGGTGAACACCGCGCCGCGTACGGGCGCGGTGAGCACGTCCGCGTCCAGTACGGCGTTCAGCGCGCTTTCTTTGCCGACGAAGCCGAGCAGCGGCGGTATGCCCGCCATGCTGAGCGCGGCCAGGACCGCGGTGGCGCACAGCACGGGAGCCCGACGGCCGAGCCCGGACAAGCGGCGCAGATCGCGCGTGCCCGCACCGTGGTCGATGATCCCGACCACCAGGAACAGGCACGCCTTGAACAGCGCGTGCGCGACGACCAGCGCGACTCCGGCCAGCGCGGCATCGGGTGTGCCGATGCCGACCAGCACGATCAGGAATCCCAGCTGGCTCACCGTGCCGAAGGCCAGCACCAGTTTCAGATCCACCACCTGGAGCGAGCGCAGCCCGGCCAGCAGCATCGAGGCGAGGCCGAGGGTCAGCACCAGCGGATGCCACACGGGGTTCTGCGCGAACGCCGGTGCCAGGCGCGCGATCAGGTACACGCCGGCTTTCACCATCGCCGCGGCATGCAGGTACGCGCTCACCGGGGTCGGTGCGGCCATCGCGCCGGGCAGCCAGAAATGCAAGGGCACTACGGCGGATTTGGTGAGCGCGCCCACCAGGATCAGGGCCACCGCGACATTCACCGCGGTCCCGCTCGGGTTGGTCCCGGATAGGAGATCCGACAGCAGATAGCTGCCGTTCACGGTGCCGAGCACGACGATGCCCGTCAGCATCGCCAGTCCGCCCGCTCCGGTCACCAGCAGCGCCTGGATCGCGGCCCTTCGGCTGGCCGCCTGCTCGGCGTTGTGACCGATCAGCAAGAACGACAGCACCGTTGTCGCTTCCCAGAACACATAGAGCAGAAGCATGTTGTCGCTGGTGACCAGCCCGAACATGGCGCCGGCGAACGCGACCAGCTCGGCGGCGAACACCCCGAGCCGCGGCTCGTCGTCCTCGAAGTACCGGGCGCAGTAGATCAGCACCAGCGCCCCGATGCCCAGTACGAGCGCGCACAATACCGCCGCGAGGGTGTCGAAGCGCAGATCGATGTTCAGGGCGATGCTCGGCGCCCAGGTCAGCCGAACTCGCTGCGGCTCGGACCAATTCGCGATCACCCAGGCGAAGCCGCCGAGCGGGACCACAGCCAGTAGAAAGAATGCGTTGCGCCCCAGTGCCCGCACCCACAGCGGAGCCACCAGGGCGGCCGCGGCATGAGCGAGCAGGATTGCGAGCAAACTTCACTCCGTCGGGTAGGGGCGGCGGGGTGTCCGGCACAAGCCTACGGAAAGCGTGCTTTTTCCGTGGAAGGGCTGAGTATGGTGTCCGTCATCCGCCCGAACCGAAGCTATATGTCCGCTAATGATTCGCTCTCTGGTTGCCCATTTGTTTGCGGCCTGCTGCGTGGCCGTAATTTACGCAGCATGACGAGCCCGACGGCGCTGCCGATGACGATGGCGAGCGCGGTGCCGCCCGGGGTCGCGTCGTGCGCCGCCACGTCCTCGCGCCAGTCCTTGACGCGGTCAGGCATCACCGAGACCGCCGACGGCAGATACAGCGCGCTGAGCGCGAGTACGCCGCTGGGCGCGTAGTGCGGCCGCGCGGTGCCGCAGCAGTATCCCGCCGTCAACGCGATGACCCCGCTGATCACGGCGAACGCGACGGTGCTCGCGGACGTCGAGGTGACGAGGGCGAAGACCGTGATGCCCAGCAGCAGCAGGATGGCGAGGGCGGTCGATGGCATCCGGGCGCCGATGACGAGTCCGGCCGCGGTCAGCGCGATGAGCACCGGCGCGGTCCAGCCGGGCCGCACCGCGTAGCCGACCGCGTCGACCGCCGCGGTCAGGCTCACGGCCAGGTACACGCCGGTGCCGTCGCGGCCGGGCAGCAGCATGGCGGCCGCGGTCGCGCTGACGATCGTCGCCGCGACGACGATGACGATCTCGACCACGTGACTCTCCCCCGGCAGTTTGCTGTACTGCCTGCCCAGCCATTCGGTGCCGGCCAGGACCACCAGCGCGAGCACCATGGCGGCGAGGATCGGCGTCACCGGCAGCGCGATCGCCATGTGCGGCTCCTTCGCGTCCTCGGTTCGCTTCCAGTTGTGCAAGGTGCTGATCATCAGCAGGATCAAGCTCACGCCGATCATCCAGCGCGTCGGGGTCTCCAGAACCGCGTACGGATCCGCGTTGATGTTCAGCAGGCCGGCGAGATCGCCGAAGCCGAAGAAGCCGACGCCGCCCACCGCGAACGCCGCGGCGGGCAAGGGTCTGCGCAGCACCACCGCGCCGAGCCCGCCGAGCAGCACGGCGGCGCAGATCGAGTCGATGTAGTTCTGCGTGGTCAGTATCTCGGCCGTGGCCACGTGGCGTCCGGTGAAGTGGTTGATCAGCTGCGCCAGCGCGGCGGCAGTGGCCGTCGCCCACCCGGTCAGCGGTCGCGAGGTGGTGGCGACCAGCACGGCGACCGCCACGGCGGCGATCACGCCCAGTGCCGCGCTGCGCGGCACGCTGTTGAGCAGCCCGGCGATCCGGTACGACGTGGCTTGCCCCTGTGTGTTGACGGTGACCGGCAGGAACAGCGTCACGCCCGCGACCGCGGCTCCGGTGAAGGCCGTGGTCGCGTCGACAATGTCGCCGACCCTGCGCACGGTTGTCGAACATACCCGTGGTGGCGACGTGATCTTGTGATTGCCGACGATTCGCCCGAAAATGTCTCCGGTGCGAAAAAGGCAACAAGAGCCGGATTGCCGGAGATTGTCCGAAGCGGGTCGCCCGCGACCTACCCGCGGCTGTCGGCGTAGCGGCGCAGTGTGTCGATCTGCGACGGATCCAGCGAGGGCCGCACCACCGTCTTGGCGGCCAGCACATCGGCGGCGGTGACGTCGGCCGCGTGTACGTCCCGGCGCATCGCCGCGAGCGCGGACTCGCGCAGCAGCGCGGCGCAGTCGGCGGCGGAGTAGCCGTCCAGTTCCTCCGCGAGCGCGTCGAGGTCGACATCGTCGGCCAGCGGCACCGCGCGGCCCGCGGTGCGCAGGATCTCCCGGCGGGCGGCGGCGTCCGGCGGCGGCACGAACACCAGCCGTTCGAGCCTGCCCGGGCGCAGCAGCGCCGGATCGATCAGCTCCGGCCGGTTGGTCGCGCCCAGCACCACCACGTCGCGCAGCGGCTCCACGCCGTCGAGTTCGGTGAGCAGTGCCGCGACCACCCGATCGCCCACGCCCGCGTCGGCGCTCTGGCCGCGGCGCGGGGCCAGCGCGTCCACCTCATCGAGGAAGATCAGCGAGGGTGCGGAATCCCGCGCCCGCTGGAACAATTCGCGCACCGCGCGCTCCGACGAGCCGACCCACCGATCCAGCAGTTCGGCGCCCTTGACCGCGTGCACGCTGAGCTGACCGGTACCGGCCAGCGCGCGCACCAGGAAGGTCTTGCCGCAGCCGGGCGGGCCGTAGAGCAGCACCCCGCGCGGCGGCTCGATGCCGAGGCGGGCGAAAGAGTCCGGGTGCTTCAGCGGCCACAGCACCGCCTCGGTGAGCGCCTGCTTGGTTTCCGCCATATCGCCGACGTCATCGAGGCTCAGGCTGCCGATGGCGAGTTCCTCCATGCCTGAGCGTGACAGCGGCCGGATGACCTCGAGCGCGCCGAGCAGGTCGGATTGGGTGAGTTGCGGCTCGCCGTGCTCTCTGGCCCGCGACGCCGCGCGCAACGCCGCCTCCCGGCACAGCGCCGCCAGATCGGACACCACGAATCCGGGTGTGCGCGAGGCGATCTCGTCGAGTTCCAGCTCCGCGGTCGGCACCCGGCGCAGCAGGTACTCCAGCAGCGCCTTGCGCACGCCCGCGGTGGGCAGCGGCAGCGCGAGTTCGCGATCGCACAGGTCGGGGGCGCGCAGGCGCTGGTCGACGCCTGCCGGGTGCGCGGTGGTCGCCAGGAACGCGACGCAGGGACCCGCGATCGCGGCGCGCAGCTGGTCGAGGATGAGTGTGGCGACGGGTTCGGGGTCGGCGGGCAGCAGCGCGTCGATGTCGGTGATCAGCAGGACGCCGCCCCTGCCGCAGCCGATATCGGCCACCGCCTCGGCGACCTCGCGCAGTCGCGCACCGCTCTCGGCCGCGCCGATGCTGGGGCCGTCCAGCTCCACCAGTCGCCGCGATCCCGCGACCGCACGTGCCAGCGTGGCTTTGCCGACGCCGGCCGGGCCGGTGATCAGCACGCCGAGATGAGGTCGTGCGCCCAGCGTGCGCAACAGCTCGGGCTCGTCCAACGCCAGGCTGAGCCACTCCTCGAGCTTCGCGGCCTGGCTGCGCCCGCCCGCCAGGACTTCGACCGAGACGCTCTGCATGTCGACGGCCGCCGTGGCCCGGACCATCGCGGCGCCGTTGTTACCCGCGGCCGTGTCGAACGCGGCGGCTTCGGTGGCGGCCCGCGAGGCCTCGCCCACCGGGATCGGGGTTCCGGCCCAGGCCAGATCGGCGGCGTCCCGCGCGGCGACCGCGCCCGCGCCCCAGCTCACCGCGGTATTCGGTTGCACGCTCACCGGTCCGCGCGGATCGGTGCCGGTGACGGTGAGCAATTCCGTGGTCCAGGCGATGCCGAAGGTGCGCGACAGTGCCTGGGTGGCCGCCGTGGAGCTGATGTCGGGGCCGAGATCGCGCGGCAGCAGGGAGACGGCGTCACCGACGGTGACGACCTTCCCCAGCAGCGCCTGCCGCAGTGTCGCGGCCGGGATCGTGCGGGTGGCGTGCACCGAACCGCTCACCGTGATCTGTCTCGCGCCGTAGACGGTCGCGGGGGAGACCACCACCGTCGCATCCTCGCGCAGCCCGGCGTTGGACAGCGTGACGTCATCGAGCAGGGCTACCCCGGCGGGCGTGCCCTGGCGCGCGACGCCGACCACCGCGGCCGTGCGCCGGGAGCCGACCAGCATGATCCCGTCCCATTCCCGCAACCCCAGCGCGGTCAGCGCCTCCGGATGCAGGCGGACCACCCCGCGCCGGGCATCGGCGGCCGAAGGGTTCAGACGGGCGGTGAGTGCCAGTTCTGCCACTGTGCCATTCTGCCGCGCGGCCCCGCGTTCGGTCACGGTCCGCCGTCCGGGAATGGTGGACGACGACGCTTTCGGCTATTTCTTGACGAGTCCCGCGGCGGTCGCGACCGACTTGTCGGCGACGCTCGGCGCCAGGCACACCAGTTTGGCCGTGCCGAGCGCGACGTTCGGGCTGCCGTCGAACGGGCCGCCCGGGTTCTCCGCCAGGATCTGCTCGATCAGGA
This sequence comes from Nocardia sichangensis, assembly GCF_047200615.1. Taxonomy (NCBI): domain Bacteria; kingdom Bacillati; phylum Actinomycetota; class Actinomycetes; order Mycobacteriales; family Nocardiaceae; genus Nocardia; species Nocardia sichangensis. Next base: position 151,150 of record NZ_JBJZOK010000001.1, on the reverse strand, counting down.
CCTTCTCTTCGTCGGTGTCGAGCTTGCGGAACTCACCGCAGGTGGTGCTCGACGCCGGACCGAGCGCCGGGTCGCGCTGCTTCGTCGTGGCGGGGGCGTCCGTATCCGCCGGGCCGCTCGGCGTCGCGGTGCCGGGAGCGGTCGTCGTGCGGGCGGCCGAGGCGGCCGCGGTCGCGGTCACGGAGCCCTGGCGCAATCCGTTCGCGTCGGTGGACTCGTCCCCTCCGCCGCAGCCTGCCAGCAGGAAACCCACCGTCCCGGCGATCAGGACGATGGCGGAAGTTCGTTTCATACCGATGCTTTCCCGGGTGGATCGTGGCGCCGGAGGCCCCGGCGTCGGCAGCAGCGTACCGGTTCCGGCGGCATCAGTGGATGTGTGCCTGCCAATCCGAGGGAACCCGCTCGCGCGGGCCGGGGACGCCCTGATCGGCGGGATGACTGTGCGGTGGCGCCAATTCCGGTCCGCCGCTGAACATCTCTTCGGTTTCGAAGTTGTAGTACCAGTCCTCACCCGGCTCGAAGCTCTGGATGAACGGGTGACCGGTGCTCTTCGCGTGCGCGGTGGCGTGCTGCGCGGGGGAGGTGTCACAGCAGCCGATATGCCCGCACTGGGCGCACCGGCGCAGATGCACCCACCAGCCGGAGTGCTGCTCGCACTCCGCGCAACCCGGCCCACTGGGCGGTACCGCGGGATCGATGCCCGCGAGCTGCTCGGTCATGACTGCCCTTCCGTGTCGATTCCGGCTCGATCCTGTTCTGGGCGGTGCAGCGGCAGCCAGACGGTGAACCTGGTGTCGCCCGGCTCCGAGTCCACCCTGATGTCGCCGTTGTGTTTCTTGACCACGATGCGGAACGAGATGTCCAGCCCCAGTCCGGTGCCCTCGCCCATCGGCTTGGTAGTGAAGAACGGCTCGAAGATCCGGTTGCGGGCCTCCGGCGCGATGCCAGGCCCGGTGTCGCCGATCTCCACGACCGCGCAGTCGTTCTCTTTCCTGGTGCGAATGGTCAGCGTGCCCTCACCGTTCATCGCGTACACCGCGTTGTCGATGAGATTGGTCCACACCTGGTTGAGTTCGGCCGCGTAGCACGGCACTTCCGGCAGCGTCCGGTCGTACTCCTTGACCACGTGCACGCCGTCGCCGATCTTGCGGCTGAGCATCACCAAGGTGCTGTCCAGCAGCTCGTGGATGTCGACCACCTGGAACGGGGCGCGGTCCATCTGCGAGTACTGCTTCGCGGCGCCCACCAGCGCGGAGATGCGCGTCGTCGAGTCGGCGATCTCGTTCATCAGCAGCTCGGTCTCGATGGTGTAGTTCAGCCAGCGGATGGCCCCTTGGAACACCTGCTCCGGCGAGCCGTCCAGGGTGGCGGCCACCCGCTCCAGCCAGTCGGTGTCGAACCCGGCCTGCACGAAGTTCGGCGCGAGGTTCCAGCCGTCGGCGATCCCGTGGTCCTCCAGCCATTCGCCGAGCACGTCCTCGCGATCGGCGGCTTCCATCGGCGTCAGCTCCGGAGCCTTCGCGACCTGGGCGGCGGCCTCCTCCTGCAGGCGCACCAAGGAACCCAAGGACGACGGATCGAACTTGCCCTCCGCCATCATGGCGAGCTTGTGCCGCATGCCCGCGACCCGCTCGCGCAGGCCCGAGGTGGCGCGCACCGCGGCGGCGGCCGGGTTGTTGAGCTCGTGGGTGAGGCCGGCCGACAGCGAACCCAGCGCGAGCAGTCGTTCGCGCTCACCGATGCGCGCGTTGGTGTTGCGGTTGCCGAAGAACACGCCTTCGAGCAGGTGCACGGCCATCGGGAACCACTCGTGCATCATCCTGGCGAAGATCTCGGCGTCCAGCACGAAGAACCGCGCCGGCCGTGTCACCTGCATCGTCCCGCTGTAGGTCTGGTCGACCTTGTCGCCGATGTAGGACATCCAAGCGCCCGCGTAGGCGCCGTGATGCTCGGTGCGTACCAATTCGATCTCCGCGCCGCCGGATTGCTTGGTGAGGATCAGCTCGCCATCCATCAACACGTAGAAACAGGTGGCCGGTTCGCCTTCGCGGAAGACGACACCGGGTTCGATCGTCTCGATCCGGCCGTCGGCGCACAGCCATTCCAGCTGCTCGTCGTTCAGCTTCTCGAACAGGAACAGGGTGCGCAGCTCGGCGGGGTCGCACACCGACCTGCTGCTGCGGTCCGCGGTCTGGTTCGAAGTCATCTGCGGCCTCCTGGTTACGCGAGATAGCGGTGCACGAGCATGACGGCCATGGCGCCCTCGCCGACGGCGGAGGCGACGCGCTTGGCCGACTCGGCGTGCACGTCGCCCGCCACGAACACGCCGGGCACGCTGGTTTCGAGGTGATGCGGTGGCCGGGATAGCTCCCAGCCCGCGGGGCGCGCGCTCTCGACCATCAGGTCGGGCCCGGCGAGCACGTAACCTGCGTCGTCACGAATGACGACGCCGTCGAGCCAATCGGTCTGCGGCGCCGCGCCGATGAACAGGAACAGCCGCTCCGCGTCGGCCTTCTCCTCGGCGCCGGACTTGTTGTTGCGCAGCACGATCTGCTGGAGGTGATCGTCACCGTCGGCGGCGCTCACCTCGGTGTTGGTGTGCACCTCGATGTTCGCGATCTGCGCGATCTGCTGGATGAGGTAGTGCGACATGGACTGTTCCAGCGAATCGGCCCGGACCACCAGGTGCACGGTGCGCGCGTTGCGAGACAGGAACACCGCGGCCTGACCGGCGGAGTTCGCCCCGCCGACGATGTAGACCTCGTGATCGGCGCACTCGGACGCTTCGGTCATCGCCGATCCGTAGTAGACGCCGCGCCCGGTGAAGTCGTCGACGCCCGGCGCCGGGTGGCGGCGGTAGTCGACGCCGGTCGCGATGATCACGGTGTGCGCGCACAGTCTGCCGCCGTCGGCGAACCGCACGGTGCGCGCGGACCCGTTCACCTCCAGCCCCACCACCTCGCGCGTGGTGATCACTTCGGCGCCGAATTTCGCCGCCTGCCGCCGGGCCCGGTCGGCCAGCTGCGCCCCGGACAAACCGTCGGGGAAGCCGAGATAGTTCTCGATGCGCGAACTCTGCCCCGCTTGGCCGCCGGTGGCGGTCCGCTCCACGAGCACGGTGCGCAGACCCTCGGACGCGCCGTAGACCGCCGCACCGAGACCGGCGGGACCGCCGCCCACCACGATCAGGTCGTAGAACTCGCCCGCCGGGTCGACGGTCAGGCCGACGTTCTGGGCCAGTTCGCTGTCGGTGGGCTGCACGAGCGCGTCGCCCGCGGAAGTGATCACCACCGGACAGCGCTCCGGGTCGGCGCCCGCCGCTTCCAGCAGGCGCGCGCCCTCGGGCTCGTCGGCCAGGTACCACCGGTAGGGGAGCTGGTTGCGGGCGAGGAATTCCCGCACCTGCGACGACCGCGGCGACCAGCGATTGCCGACCACCTTGGTCTCGGTGACGGGCCGATGCTCGCTGCTGCGCCAGGCGTCGAGCAGCCCGTCGAGCACGGGATAGAGCTTCTCCTCCGGCGGGTCCCACGGTTTGAGCAGATAGTGGTCGAGGTCGATGACGTTGATCGCGTCGATCGCGGCATTGGTGTCGGCGTAGGCGGTCAGCAGCACGCGGCGCGCGTAGGGGTGCAGGTCCATCGCCTGCTCGAGGAATTCGATGCCGTCCATGCCCGGCATCCGATAGTCGGCGATCAACACGGCGACCGGCTGCCCGCGCAGCTTCATCTCACGCAGCGCGTCCAGGGCCTGCGGACCCGATTCCGCGCGCAGAATCCGGTAATCGGCGCCGTAGCGGCGGCGCAGGTCGCGGACGACCGCCCGGGAGACGCCCGGGTCGTCGTCGACGCTCAGGATGGCCGGTTTCGTGGCAGCGGGTGAAGTCACCTGTCGAGTATGGAGCCTCGCGGCGCGGTCTGTCGTGGGCGTTCGCCGAGGGCTCAGAGCCGATGGTGCAAGACGAAATCGAGCTCACGCGGGGTGAGCAGACGCTCCAGACGTTCTTCTTGCGCGGCCCCGCGAACACTACGTGGCGGAAAGACCGACGCGCCGTGCGCTTTTCGTCCGTCCACCGGCTCGATGGCGGGAAGCAGCGGAACCGGGTCCGCCGGTCGACGATGGAGCAGGGAGCGCAGTTTCACGGCCGATTCACCTCACGTTGGGACGCCGAAATGTTGGAGGCGGTGTCTGTGCTTCATGTATCTGTTATTGTGCGCCGATCATTACACCGGCCGGTGCGCGAGTAGCGAAAATGTGACGCAACTGTCGGCGCGTTTAAAATGTGCGCGACTCGTCACATCGCGTTCGGACGGATGGTCGTCGGTCCGTCGCTCGTATCCCGGAGGCAGCGTTGCCGAAAAATCTCGAAGCCAGCATCGACATCTCCGCGCCCCCGGAGCAGGTGTGGGCGGTGATCTCCGATCTGAAGCGGATGCGGGAGTTCAGTCCGCAGTGCGTGCGCATGGTGCCGCTCGGCTCGCTCGCGGCGGGCACCTGGACGTTGAACCTCAATCGCGACGGCAAGAAATTCTGGCCGACCACGTCCCGCATCGTGCGGTTCGAGCCGAACCAGGCGTTCGCGTTCCGGATCACCGAGAACCGGACGGTGTGGAGCTACACCTTGGAGCCGACCGAGTCCGGCACGCGGCTGATCGAGCGGCGGGACGTGCCCAACGGAACCACCTGGTTCTCCCGCAAGGCGATCGAGGCCGCGCTCGGCGGCGAGATCCCGTTCGAGGAGGCGTTGGTGCGCGGCATGAACGAGACGCTGGGCAAGGTCAAGGCGGCGGTCGAAGCCGGCGCCTGAGCGCGGGGCGCCGCGCGCGGTGCTCGCCGCGGCCGGTGCACGAGATGTCGTGACCCGGCCGCGGCGAGTGGGAGCGGTTACTTCCAGTTCGGCAGGTTCACGACCTGAGCGGCGTAGGACAGGCCCGCGCCGAACGCGATGAGCAGCGCCGTGTCGCCCGGCTTCGACTCACCCTTGCGCAGCAACGCCTCCATGGCCAGCGGGATCGAGGCGGCCGAGGTGTTGCCCGCCTCCTCGATGTCGTTGGCGAGCGCGCAGTGCTCGGGCAGCTTCAGCACCCTGGCCATGATCTCGATGATCCGGCCGTTGGCTTGGTGCGGGATCATCGCGTCCAGGTCCTCGGGAGACAGGCCCGCGCGGTCGATGGCGTCGCGGCACACCTTCTCCAGCGAGTGCGCGGCCCACCGGAACACCGCGGTGCCCTCCATGGCCAGATAGGGCCGCACCGCGTCCAGGCCCTTCTCGTCGATCTCGTGGAAGAACTCCATCCAGTCCTTGTCCTGCCGGATGGCGTGGTGCTGGGTGCCGTCCGAGCCCCATACGGTGGGGCCGATGCCCGGCTCGTCGGAGGGGCCGACGATCACCGCGCCCGCGCCGTCGGCGAAGAGGAAGGCGGTGGAACGGTCCTTCGGGTTGACCGTGTTCGTCAGCTTCTCCACGCCGATCACGAGGACGTGCGAAGCGGTGCCCGCCCGGACCAGATCCGACGCCAGCGCGATCGAGTGGCAAAAGCCCGCGCACCCGGCCGAGACGTCGAAGGCGGCGGAGCCGTTCATGCCGAGTTCGGTGGCGATGCGCGGGGCGGCGGCCGGCGTCAGCAACAGGTGGGTGGATGTAGCAACGATCACGCAATCGACTTGGTCGACCGCGATACCGGAGGATTCCAGCGCGCCGCGCGCGGCCGCGACGCTCATGCTCTGGATCGTCTCCGACTCGTCGGCGAACCGGCGGGTTCTGATTCCCGACCTGGTCCTGATCCACTCGTCGCTGGAGTTGATCGGGCCGGCCACCTCGTCGTTGGTGACCACTCGAGCAGGGCGGTAAACGCCGAGCCCGAGGATCGCCGTGTGCTCAGCGCCGGTGGTCTGGGCGATTCGAGCAGCCATCTGCGTCTCCTATGTACCTGCGGCGACGCCGCCGGGGGTGCCCCGAAGCATCGAAATCGGTCCCTCATCAGCCACTGTCCATTGGCGAACAGACATGAGGCTTCCTCATATTAGCTTGAAAGTCGCTCATCTGCCGCGCGTATTCCGACAATCGGTGGGTATCACGTCGAAGCACGCCACTGCTGCACGAGGCGTGGCCCAACTGAATGCGAGGACACCATGCTCGGTCTCGGGATTATCGGATGGATCATCATCGGCGGTCTTGCCGGATGGATCGCGAGCAAGTTCATGAAGACGGACGCCCAACAGGGCATCTTGCTCAATATTGTCGTCGGGGTGGTCGGCGGTCTGCTCGGTGGGTTCCTGCTGAAGCTGCTCGGAGTCGACGTCGAGGGTGGCGGCCTTTGGTTCAGCTTCTTCACCTGTCTGGGCGGTGCCATCATCCTGTTGTTCCTGGTTCGACTGGTCACCGGCGCCCGAGTCAGGTCCTGACCCCGCGTGCCACAGGCTCCTTTCCCGTAAGGTGTGAACGCTTGCGCCGGTCCTATCGTCGATATGGCGCAAACCGTCTGCATCGAGCACGAAAGAGGAGCCTGTGGCCCGCCGTCCCACCCCGCCCGGCACGCCTGAACGCACCGGAGTCGGCCACGTTGTCGATCTGGTCCGCAACGCGATCCCTCCGTTGCATCCCGCCGGGCTTCCGTTCGTCGCCGCACCCTTGGCGGTCGCCGTGGTCGGCGGCAAGCGCAAATGGGTGCGGCGCACCGGACTCTTCGCCGCCGCGGCCTGTGCGACCTTCTTCCGTCACCCGCGTCGCGTGCCGCCGAACCGGCCGGGCGTCGTGGTCGCCCCGGCGGATGGCGAGATCGCCTTGGTCGACACGGCCGCTCCCCCCGCCGAGCTGGGTCTCGGCGACGCGCCGCTGCCGCGCGTGAGCATCTTCCTGTCCGTGCTGGACGTCCACGTGCAGCGCACACCGGTCTCCGGCGTCGTGCGCACCGTGCTGCACCAGCCCGGCCAGTTCCGCTCCGCCGACCTGCCCGAGGCGAGTTCGGTGAACGAGCGCAACAGCATGGTGCTCCTGACGCCGGAGGGCGACCAGGTCGTCGTGGTGCAGATCGCCGGGCTGCTCGCGCGCCGGATCGTCTGCGACGCCCAGGTCGGCGACGTGCTGACCATCGCCGACACCTACGGCCTGATCCGCTTCGGCTCGCGGGTCGACACCTACTTCCCGGCGGGCACCGAACTGCTCGTGCAGCCCGGCCAGCGCACCATCGGCGGCGAGACAGTGCTCGCCGTGCTCGGCACATCCGCTGACGCGTGATGGAAGCGGCGGTATCCACCCAGCGGCGCAGGCGGCGGTCCGTCCGCCTGCTGCCGAGCATCGTCACCATCCTGGCGCTGTGCGCCGGGCTGTCGGCGGTGAAGTTCGGCCTCGACGGCAAACTCGGTATCGCGCTGGCCATGATCGGCGCGGCGGCCGTGCTGGACACCCTCGACGGCAGGCTGGCCAGAATGCTCGACGCAACCACGAAGATGGGCGCCGAGCTCGACTCGTTGTCGGATGCCATCTCCTTCGGCGTCGCCCCCGCGTTGGTGCTGTACGTGACCCTGCTCAGCAGCAACAGCGTCGGCTGGATCGTCGCGCTGCTGTTCGCCGTCAGCATCGTGCTGCGCCTGGCCCGGTTCAACACCCTGATGGACGACGACACCCGGCCGGATTGGTCGCGGGAGTACTTCGTCGGTGTGCCCGCTCCGGCGGGCGCGCTCATCGCGATGGTGCCGGTGGCCCTGTTCGTGCAGTTCGGCGACGGCTGGTGGGTCGGCTTCTACGAGGTCGCGGCGTGGACGGTGTTCTCGGCCGCGCTGTGCGTCAGCACCATCCCGACGCTGGCCATGAAATCGGTGTCGGTGGCGCCGCAGGCCGCGGCCGGGCTGCTGGTGCTGGTCGCGCTCGCCGCCGCGGCGCTGGTCACGTATCCGATCGTGCTGCTGCTGGTGCTGGTCGCGTTGTATCTGGGCCACATCCCGTTCGCCTGGCATTCCCAGCGCTGGGTGGCCGCGCGTCCGGAGACCTGGACGCACAAACCCGCTGAGCGGCGTGCGCAACGACGGGCGGACCGGCGGCTGCCAGGCATCCGTCGTCCGGCGATTCCGCGTCCGACCATCCCGCGTCCGGCGATCCGCGGCTCGGCCCGGCTGCGGCTGCGCCGACCTGGGGCGAAGCAACGCCAGAACGGTGATGGGCCGCCGCGCGCGGAGCTCTAGCGGCGGCTTCCGGAGCGGCCGCTTCCACTTCGCCGTGCCAATGCGCCGTGTCGCCGGATCGGCGCATCGGCACCTCCGCGCGCTGCGCTGGGAGCGGTACGGTCATGTCCGTCGGGCGGGTGGAGGAAGGTGCGTATGGAGCCGGACGGTTTGCGGGAATTCGAGGGGCATCGGCCGCGCTTGTTCGCGCTCGCCTATCGGATGCTCGGCTCGGCAGGTGAGGCCGAGGACGCGGTGCAGGAGACCTATCTGCGCTGGGACGGCGCCGACCGCGGCGGTATCCGCTCCGCCGAGGCCTGGCTGACCACGGCGCTGGTGAATCTGTGCCGCACCTGGCTCGTTTCGGCGCGGGCCCGGCGGGAGAGCTACGTCGGGCCGTGGCTGCCCGAACCGGTGCCGACCGCGCGAGGCGAGCTCGGACCGCTGGAGACCGTCGAGGAGCGCGAACAGGTCTCGCTCGCGCTGCTGACCGCGCTGGAGCGGCTGACCCCGCTCGAACGCGCGGTCTTTGTCTTGCGCGAGGCGTTCGGATACGCGCACCGCGAGATCGCCGACATGCTCGATATCACCGAGACGAACTCGCAGCAGATCTTCCGCAGGGCGGGCCTGCGGGTACGAGAGGACCGCCCCCGCTTCGGTATCACGCCCGACCATGCCCGCGAGTTGGTCGAGCGGTTCCTGAAGGCGGCGCGCGACGGCGACGTCGCGTCGCTGGAGCAGATGCTCGCCGCCGACGTGAGCGCGACGGCCGACGGCGGCGGCAAGGTGAACGCGGCGCGCCGTCCCGTGCGAGGTGCGGCGCAGGTGGCGCGGTACCTCGTCGGGCTCATGCGCTGGGAGGTGCCCGGCATGCGGCTGGTCGTGGAGGAGGTCAACGGCGCGCCCGCCGCGGTCGCACGGGTGAACGGTGCGCCACTGCTCGTGGTCGCGGTGGACGTGGCCGACGGCGCGGTCACCGCGCTGCGGTTGATCGTGAATCCGGACAAGCTCGCCTATTTCGCCGGGGCGAGCGGGTCGGCGGGCGCGGTGGACACAATGCCGGACCGGCTTCGCCGTCCGCTGTGACGCGCTTCACGGCACCGGCCTGTCAGGGATCGGGGCCCTGTCCGGTCTGAGTGTTGATGGCCGATCGAAAGGAGCCTCAGCAATGACCGGACAGCATCGGATCGTCGTTCTCGGCGCGGGGTACGCGGGATTGGCGGCGGCCCGCAGGCTCGCTCGCACGGCGCGGGACGCTCGGATCACCGTGGTGGACGCGCACGCGTTCTTCGTCGAGCGGGTACGGCTGCATCAGCAGGCGGCCGGGCAGCGGATCGCGGCATGGGATCTGCGGGAATCGCTGGAAAGCAAGGGCATCGCCTTCGTGCAAGCCCTGGCGACGGAGATCGATACGGTCGCGCGTCGGGTGGTGCTCGACACTGCGCCCGCACTCGATTACGACACTTTGATCTACGCCCTTGGTAGCGTCGCCGATCTCGCGAGCGTCCCCGGCGTCGCCGAACACGCCTTTTCGGTCGCCACGCAGGAAGACGTGCGCGGTCTGGCCGTGGCGGGCGGACCGGTGGCGATCGTCGGCGCCGGAGCCACCGGCATCGAGCTGGCGGCGGAACTGGCCGAATCGCATCCGGAGTCCCGGGTGGTGCTGCTCGGATCGGAGGAGCCGGGCGCCTGGCTGTCGGCGCGGGCGCAGGCGCACATCACGCGGACGCTCGAGCGACTCGGAGTCGAGATCCGGTCCGGCGCCAAGGTGATCGAGGTGACAGTCGAAGGGCCGCGCTTGGCCGACGGCTCACTGGTTGCGGCCGCCGCGACGGTGTGGACCACCGGTTTCCGGGTGCCCGACCTCGCCGCCCGCTCCGGTCTGGCGGTGGATCCCGACGGTCGGGTGCTCACCGACGCCACGTTGCGTTCGGTGTCGCACCCGGACGTTTTCGCCGCAGGTGACGCCGCCGTGGTCGCAGGGCCCGGCGGACGCGAACTGCGCATGGCGTGTGCCACGGCGCTGCCGACCGGCAAGCACGCGGCGGACTCCGCCGTCGCCCTGATGCGTGGTCGTGAGCCGAAGGAGCTGCGGTTCCGCTATGTGCTCCAGTGCCTCAGCCTGGGTCGCGGCGACGGGGTCGTCCAAGCGGTGCGCGCCGACGACGCACCGGCCAGGACGGTGCTGACCGGGCGCACGGCCGCGTGGGTGAAGGAACGCATCGTGCGCGGCGCGGCCTGGTCTTCGCGCCCGTGAGTCGCATCGTCAACTAACGGTTGACGATGGGTCATCGTCAACTTATGGTTGACGCATGACCGAACAATTCCGCCTCGACGACCTGATCGACGGCATCAAGAAAGCCCGTCCCGACAATGTGCTCGAACAGCTGTCCGATGCCGTCGTCGTGGCGAATCACCTGGGTGAAGTGGCCGACCACCTGATCGGCCACTTCGTTGACCAGGCCCGGCGCTCCGGCGCCTCGTGGACCGATATCGGCGCCAGCATGGGCGTCACCAAGCAGGCCGCGCAGAAGCGGTTCGTGCCCAAGGTGCCCGATCCGGCCGCCGCGGCGGCCATGGACCCGAACGCGGGCTTCGCCCGTTTCACCCCGCGAGCGCGGGCGGTCGTGATGGCGGCGCAGGAGGCCGCGCGTACCGCGGGCAATCGGGAGATCTCCCTCGGGCACATGGTGCTGGGGTTGCTCACCGAACCCCAAGGTCTCGCGGTGCACGAACTCGTCCACCAGGGCGTGTCCGTCGACGTGATCGCCGCCGCCGCTTCCGCGTCGTTGCCGCAGGCCGAGGGGGACATCCCCGCGCTGATCCCGTTCGGCGCGGAGGCCAAGAAGGTCCTGGAACTCACCTTCCGTGAGGCGCTTCGGCTGGGGCACAACTACATCGGCACCGAGCACATGCTGCTGGCGCTGCTGGAACAGGAGAACGGCGCCGGTCTGCTCAGTGATCTCGGCGTCGACAAGGCGAGCGCCGAAGCGCATCTGGGCGAGCTGCTCGCGGTTATCAAGACCGAGAAGTCCTGATTCCGATGGGCGACGGGAAGTTTCGTGCGTGGACCGCGCTCGCCCTCGCGGTGCTCTTGCTGGTGATCGGCGTGGCCCGGCGATCGGTTGCCGCGCACGAGATTCGCAACGTCGTCAACGGATTGCGGGGCGCGCACGCCGCGCGGGCGCGCCATCGCCGGGCGCTGCGCACGCGGGGAGCCGGTATCCGCGGACCACGCGCGGCCGTTCCGGTCGCACACCACGCGACCTGGGCGGCGTGATCACCCTCGTCCGGCCAGGCCGCCGCCCCATCGGGGCCAGCGGGCTTGCGGTTTCGGCTCGGGAACCAACGGTTCGCGATGAATGTCGGTGACGAACAAAGGTAGTCGCGGTTCCAGCTCGGCGAGCAGTGCGAGGGCGCGCCCGCCTTGCGCCGCGCGGTACTCCCGCATGGTCAACCCGACGATCTGCAGGAACAGCACGCGGCCGTGCGGGCTGTCGATGGCGCCCAGTTCCGGGTCCGTCGTGAAGCAGACCGCGTGATTGGTGCAGTCCGCGTGGTCGGCCGCGATCGGCCCGTTCGTCTTGATGGTGTGCCCCGGTTCGAACCACTTGCCGGACTGGAAGACGTAGTGGGCGAGGTTCTGCATGAAGTTCGCGGGCCACGCGGGCGGTTCGGTGTCCTCGGGCCCGCGCGCCAAGCGGAAGGTGAACTCGAAGCCCCAGCCGGACTCCGCCGGGTTGTCCCATTCCTTCTCGTACAGCTCGGTCATCCCATAGCTGACGTAGTGCCAGTGCGGCACCGGATCGGTGCGGGAGTAGGCGCTGATCCCGTCGAGAGGGTCGGACCCGCCCAGCGACCACGGGTGGTCGGAGGCCCAATGGAAGGGTTCGATGTCGCCGTACAGCGGCCGCAACGCACCGTCGATGGCATCCCAGCCGAATCTCTCACTCACGCAGCCACCATAGGCAGGGGTGCGTCGGGCCCTATCCGGGGCGCCGGACACCGCGCCGGTCAGGCATCCGGCACGTTGCGGGCGAGCTCGTCCAGCCAGGCAGCCGCGGACGCGTCGCTCGGCGCGCGCCAGTCGCCGCGCGGCGAGAGCGAGCCGCCGGAGCCGACCTTCGGCGCGTTCGGCAGCGTCGAGCGCTTGAACTGGCTGGTCTGCACGAAGCGGCGCAGGAACTCGCCCAGCCAGTGCTTGACGGTGGCGAGGTCGTAGGCGTTGCGCTGGTCGGCGGGGACCAGATCGGGCCAGCGGCCGGTCGCCGGATCGGACCAGGCGTGCCAGGCCAGGTAGGCGATACGGCTGGGCAGGTAGCCGAAGCGCAACAGGTAATAGAGATGGAAGTCCTGCAATTCGTACGGGCCGACGGTCGCCTCGGAGCTCTGGGCCGGCGCGGAGGAGTCCTCGTGCGGAATCAGCTCCGGCGAGATCTCGGTGCGCAGGATCGACGAGAGCACCTCGTTCGCTTCGGCGCCGAACTGCTCGGTGTCCACCGCCCAGGCGATCAGGTACTTGATCAGCGTCTTGGGCACCGACGCGTTCACGCTGTAGTGCGCCATGTGGTCGCCGACGCCGAACGTGCACCAGCCCAGCGCGAGTTCGCTGAGGTCGCCGGTGCCGACCACCAGCGCACCGTGCATATTGGCCAGCCGGAACAGGTGCGAGGTCCGCTCGCCCGCCTGCACGTTCTCGTAGGTGATGTCGTACACCGGCGCGCCGTCGGCGGCCGGATGGCCGAGGTCGCGCAGCATCTGCGTCGCCGATGGGGTGATGTCGATCTCGCGCGCCGTGACGCCGAGGGCGGCCATCAGGCGGTGCGCGTCGGTCCTGGTCCTGGTGCTGGTCGCGAAGCCGGGCATGGTGTAGGCGAGCACGTTCTCCCGGGGCAGGCCGAGCCGGTCCATCGTCTTGGCCGCCACGATCAGCGCCTGCGTGGAGTCCAAGCCGCCGGAGACCCCGATCACCACGCGCTGCGTGCCGGTGGCGCGCAATCGCGTGCTCAAGCCCTCAACCTGGATGTGGTGCACCTCGGCGCAGCGCTCGTTGCGCAAGGCGGGGTCGGCGGGGACGTAGGGGAAGCGCGCGAGCTCGCGCTCCAGCGCCACCGGGGCCTCGGGGACGGGCAGCCGCACGTCGATGTGCCGCAGCGAGGTCAGCCGGTCGCGGTGGTCGTGCACGTTGTCGGCGAAGCTGGTGGTGCGCAGCCGGTCCGCGGCGAGGCGGCGCAGGTCCAGGTCGGCGGTGACCAGCTGGGGATGATCGGAGAACCGCTCGCCCTCCGCGAGCAGGTCGCCGTTCTCGCAGATCAGTGCCTGGCCGTCCCAGGCGAGGTCGGTGGTCGACTCGCCGGTCCCCGCGGCGGAGTACAGGTATGCCGCGAGATAGCGCGCCGAATGCGAGGTGCACAGCGACCGCCGGTAGTCCGCCTTGCCGATCACGATGTTGCTCGCGGACAGGTTGATCAGCACGGTCGCCCCGGCCAGCGCGGCGAAGCCGCTGGGCGGCAACGGAACCCAGCCGTCCTCACAGATCTCCAGGTGGAAGACGAACTCGTCCAGATTGCTCGCGCGGAACAACAGGTCGGATCCGAACGGCGCCCGGTGCCCGGCGACGGTGACGTGATCCTCCAGCGCCTCCCGCGCCGCCGCGAACTGACGCTTCTCGTAGAACTCCCGATAGTTCGGCAGGTAGCTCTTCGGCGCCACGCCGAGCACGATGCCCCGGCAGATCACGATCGCGCAGTTGAACAACCGGTGGTGCACCCGCAGCGGCGCGCCCACCACGAGCACCGTGTCGATGTCCGTACTCGCCGCGACCACCCTGGCGAGCGCCGCCTCCACCGCCGCGTCCAGCGCGTCCTGGTGGAACAGGTCGTCGGCGGTGTAGGAGGAGAGGCCCAGCTCGGGGAACACCGTGAGCACCGCCCCGGCCGCCGCGGCTTGCGTGGCCAGCTCGACGGTCTGTTCCACGTTGTAGGCGGGATCGGCCACCCGGATCCGGGGTACCGCGACCGCCACCCGGGCGAAGCCGTGCCGGTAGAGCGAATCGAACGGCAGGTCGTCCACCCGCGTCCCCTTCCGGGCTGAGGTTGATCATGGTCCACCCGGAATCTACGCCGCCCCGGCCGCCTCGGCGCGGTGCCTGGTTCACCCTGTCCCCAGGAGGGGTGTTGTGACCTGCGCTTTCATCGTCGGCGCCGGGCGGCGCGAATCGTCCGGCCGAAGATGTGAACCACTGGCGGCTAAGCTATAGCAATGGCGGATGAAACGGATTCCGACCTAATAGCGGGGGAACGGCGCGCAGATCTGCTGCGCGCGCTTTCGTATGTGTCCACCGAGTCCCAACCGGACGGCAGCTACGTGGTGAACGGCGACCTGCCGCCAGACGTCGCCCCGCCGTTCATTCGCGCGATCATGCGGGTGGAGGCGGAGTTGCTGCTGCACGACGCCGAGCTCGTCACCGTCGAGGACGGCGAGCCCCGCACCCCGGAGGAACGCCGTACCGACGCGTTCGTCGCGCTGGTGCTCCGTGTCGACGACCGCCCCTAGCCCGCGCGGACCTTGCACTCGGCACCCCTGAGTGCTAAAAATGCTTTTGGCACTCTCGACCTGTGAGTGCCAGGTCGGGACGGTGAGACCGGGTTCCCTAGACACCCTCGGTCGTCCGTCGCGGGCACCGAACCTGGCCAGCGTAACTGGGGCGACCCAACCGGCGGTCGTCCTGTGTGTCAGCCATACACATGGAGGATCTCAACAACGCCATGGCCAAGACAATTGCGTATGACGAAGAGGCCCGCCGCGGCCTCGAGCGGGGTCTGAACAGCCTCGCCGACGCGGTCAAGGTGACGCTGGGCCCCAAGGGTCGCAACGTTGTCCTGGAGAAGAAGTGGGGCGCCCCCACGATCACCAACGATGGTGTGTCCATCGCCAAGGAGATCGAGCTGGAGGACCCGTACGAGAAGATCGGCGCCGAGCTGGTCAAGGAAGTCGCCAAGAAGACCGACGACGTCGCGGGCGACGGCACCACCACCGCGACCGTGCTCGCCCAGGCGCTGGTGCGCGAGGGCCTGCGCAACGTCGCGGCCGGCGCGAACCCGCTGGGCCTGAAGCGCGGCATCGAGAAGGCCGTCGAGGCCGTCACCGCCAAGCTGCTCGACACCGCCAAGGAGGTCGAGACCAAGGAGCAGATCGCCGCCACCGCCGGTATCTCGGCAGGCGACGCGTCCATCGGTGAGCTGATCGCCGAGGCCATGGACAAGGTCGGCAAGGAAGGCGTCATCACCGTCGAGGAGAGCAACACCTTCGGTCTCCAGCTGGAGCTCACCGAGGGCATGCGCTTCGACAAGGGCTACATCTCCGGCTACTTCGTCACCGACCCGGAGCGTCAGGAAGCGGTCCTCGAGGACCCGTACATCCTGCTGGTCGGCTCGAAGGTCTCCACCGTCAAGGACCTGCTGCCGCTGCTGGAGAAGGTCATCCAGGCGGGCAAGCCGCTGCTGATCATCGCCGAGGACGTCGAGGGCGAGGCCCTGTCCACCCTGGTGGTCAACAAGATCCGCGGCACCTTCAAGTCGGTCGCCGTGAAGGCTCCCGGCTTCGGTGACCGCCGCAAGGCTCAGCTGGCCGACATCGCCATCCTGACCGGTGGCGAGGTCATCAGCGAAGAGGTCGGCCTGTCGCTGGAGAACGCCGGCGTCGAGCTGCTCGGCCAGGCGCGCAAGGTCGTCGTCACCAAGGACGAGACCACCATCGTCGAGGGCGCGGGCGACGCGGAGGCGATCAAGGGCCGGGTCGCGCAGATCCGTACCGAGATCGAGAACTCCGACTCGGACTACGACCGGGAGAAGCTGCAGGAGCGTCTGGCCAAGCTGGCCGGCGGTGTCGCGGTGATCAAGGCGGGCGCGGCCACCGAGGTGGAGCTCAAGGAGCGCAAGCACCGCATCGAGGACGCCGTCCGCAACGCGAAGGCCGCCGTGGAGGAGGGCATCGTCGCCGGTGGTGGCGTGGCCCTGCTGCAGTCGGCTCCGGCGCTGGAGGAGCTGAAGCTCACCGGTGACGAGGCCACCGGCGCGAACATCGTGAAGGTCGCGCTGTCGGCTCCGCTGAAGCAGATCGCGTTCAACGCGGGCCTCGAGCCCGGCGTGGTCGCCGAGAAGGTCGCCAACCTGCCCGCGGGTCACGGCCTGAACGCCGACTCGGGCGAGTACGAGGACCTGCTGGCCGCCGGTGTCGCCGACCCGGTCAAGGTCACCCGTTCGGCGCTGCAGAACGCGGCCTCGATCGCGGCTCTGTTCCTGACCACGGAGGCCGTTGTCGCCGACAAGCCGGAGAAGGCCGCCGCTCCCGCCGGCGACCCGACCGGTGGCATGGGCGGCATGGACTTCTGAGTCCGGCCACCCGGCAACACATTTCGAACCGGAAGCCGGTCCACCGCGAGGTGGGCCGGCTTCCGGCGTTCCGGGTCAGATTCCGTCGAGAGTGACGACGGTGAAAGGCGTCTTCGGGGTGCCGGGGGCCATCGGGCCGCCCTTGTCGAATTGGGAGGAGACGATCAGGATCCGGTCACCGGCGCGGGCCAGGGTGGTGGGGATGGACAGGGCTTCGTCGGTGCGTTGCTGCGCGAGCGTGGCCGTGGCGCCGTCGTCGGAGAGGGTCCAGCGGCTGATGGTGTTGGTCGTGTTGTGCGCGGCCCACAGGGTGTCGTCGCGCAGTTCCAGTCCGTCGCCCTGACGCAGATCGCCACCGCGCAAGGCCACCTTGCGGATCGGATTCGGGTCCGGAGTCAACGCGATGCGGTACAAGTCGCCGCGCGGCATGTCGACCGTGAGCAGATAGCGGCCTGCCGGATCGGCGACGATGCCGTTGAGGCTGAAGCCGCCCGGCTCGATCGGCGGCAGCGCGGAGTGCAGGTCGAACCGTGGGGTCAGTTCGGCTCGCCCACCCTGCGCTCTGGCGGCGGCCAGTTGATCGGGTGTCACGCGATAGACGAGCGCACGTGTGCTGTCGGTCAGATACGCCGTGCCGTCCGGGGTGATGGCGAGATCGTTCACGAAGCGGGGCTCGCTTCCGGGCACGGTGAAGTCGGCGAGCAGCGCGCGGGTCGCGATGTCGTACACCGCGACGCCGGTTGTCGAGTCGGTCACCCACAGCCGTCCGGCCGCGTCGACTTTCAAGCCGTTGGCGGTCTTGTGGTTGTTCGCGCCTTCGGGCAGGAAGACCTCGGCTCGGTGCGCGTTTTGCGTCGCGCGATAGACGGCGCCGGTGGTGTAGGAGCCGACGTAGCTGTCTCCCGTCCGCGCGTCCACCGCGATGCCCTCGGGGTAGGCCCGGTCGCCCGGCAGTTCGTAGGCGGTGTGGACGGCAGTGTTCGGTTCGTCGCTGGTGCCGCAGGCGACGAGCGGGAGGCAGGCGCTGGCTGCGGCCAGGCTCGACAGCAGGCGGAGGGGTAGTGCGTGGGGCATCGATTACCTCTTAGAGATCATGCATGCAAATGTGCTCACATCAAGCATCTTGCTCGAATCTAAGTTAGAACTCTAATATCAGTCAAGACTGAAACAAGAAGACGTGCGGATACCATGCGCTTATGACGTCGATGCCCGCCGCCGAACGGATCGGCTCGTACCTCAAACGGGCCGAGCAGTCCCTCAACACGGCCAAGAACGCCGCGTTGAAACCGGCGGGCGTCACCGTGCCCCAATACGCCGCGCTGCTGTTCCTCGCCGAGAATCCCGGTATCTCCGCCGCCGCCCTGGCCCGGCTCTGCGGCGTCACCCCGCCCTCGATGAACACCGTGCTGGGCAATCTGCAGGACCGCGGGCTCATCGAGCGCACCCCGCACCCGTGGCACAAGAACGTCCTGGAGACCACGTTGACCGAGAAGGGCGCGGCGGTCATGCGCGACGCGGACGCCCGCGCCGTCCGAGTCGAACGCGCCTTGGCCGAAGAATTCACCGACGCCGAGCGAGCCTCCTTGCAGGACTTGCTGACTCGCTGTGCCGACCGATTGGACTCGATCCGCCCCGGCCCTGCCGCTTAGTCGCCGGTAGCGGGGCACGCGGTATGGCGAGTGCCCCGCCCGATCCCGGCGACGGGTAGCTCATGCCGGAACTGGAGCCCTGGTGGGGGACTGGGTCTTCTGGAGCGCGAGGGCGAGGGCGAGGCATGCGATGAGCGTGGAGGTCCACGGGAGCCACTGGCTGCCGGAGGAATCCAGCACGGTCGCACCGATGATCGACCCGATTCCCGCGCCGAGGTAGATGGCCGATCCGTTCAGGCCGAGGGCGACGGTGGGCGCGTCATGGGCGATGCCGAACAGGCGATGCTGTTGCGGAACCAGGATCGCCGAACCGAACAGTCCGGTGATGGCGAGCACCACGAACACCGCCCACGCGGCATGGACGGCCACGCCGAGCAGTGCGAGGCCGACCAGCGCGCCCGCGAGTCCCACCGTCAGCGTGCGCTGCGGGCCGTAGCGGTCGACCGCACGCCCGGCCTGCGCGTTGCCGATCACCTGGCCGATGCCCATGGCCAGCAACAGCCAGGCGAGCATGCTCTGCGGCACCGATGCCGCGACCACCACGGGCAGGTAGACGATGGTGGTGTAGACGGCGGTGATCTGCGTTGTCGTCACGATCAGCACCCGCAGCACCGGCGGACGGGTCAGCACGCCGATCCGGGCGCGCAGTCCCGTGCTCGGCAGGGTCACCCGTGGCAGTAGCAATACCAGCAGCGCGGCGATGGCTCCGCCGAGCGCGATGCCCCACAGCACGCCGCGCCAGCCGATCCAGCGCTCGGCGAAGATGCCGATCGGCACGCCCGCGACGCTGGACAGCGTGATACCCGCCGTCACGATCGCCAGTGCCCGCCCCCGATGGGCTTCATCGGCGACGACGCCGGCGACGGCGTACGCGTTGGCCTGGAAGGCCGCCGCCCCGATGGCCGCGACGACGCGCGCCGCGGCCATGACGCCGAAGCTCTCCCCGGCGGCCTGCCCGATCATGCCGACCACGAAGAGCGCGGCGCCGCCACCGAGCAGCACGCGGCGATCCCAGGACCCGGTCGCCGCCGCGATCAGCGGTGCGGCGATGGCGTAGGTCCAGGCGAAGATCGTGGTCAGCTGCCCGGCGGTGGACACGGAGACGTGCAGATCGGCGGCGATCAGCGGAAGCAGGCCGCTGAGCACGAAGCCGTCGGTGCCGAGCACGAAAGTGCCCACGGCGAGCGGGAGCAGCGACCGGTAGAGATTATTTGATGGTTGTCGAAACATCATAGGATGAGCGTGAGATACAATTCGATCGTTGTCAAATGATCGGGGAATGGAGATGCGTACGCTGCCGCAGCCGAGTACCGCCGACATCGATCTGGTCCGCGTGCTGAGCGCGCTCGCCGACCCGGTGCGCCTGGAACTGGTGCGCGCGCTCGCCGGGGAACGGGAACCGTTGAGCTGCAATGTCCGAGAGTTCGACGTGGAGATCACGGCGGCCACCGCCTCGCACCACTGGAAGGTGCTGCGGGACGCGGGCGTCACGATGACGTTCGTCTCCGGCCGCAATCGGCTGGTCGCGCTACGGCGCGAAGATTTGAATCAGCGCTTCCCCGGCCTGCTGGACGCGGTCATCAGCGGCGCGCGGCGCTGACGACCGCCGCCGGTCAGCGCAAGATGAAAGCCACGAGAAACCCGGCCGCCGTGGCCATTCCGACCCACCAGCCGCCTTCTCGGTAGGCCTCCGGCATCAGTGAGTCGGCCAGCACCGCGATCGTGGCACCGCCGGCGAACGCTTGCACCGCGCCGATGTGGGTCTCGGACAAGTTGTCCGACAACGCGTTTCCGAGCATCGTGACCAGTACGAGCACCGCGCCGGTCGCCGTCCACAGCCAGAGGGCGCGGTGCCGCGCCACGCCGTGCTGGTCGCGCATCAGCGCGGCTCCGCTGATCGCCTCGGGCACGTTGCCCACGGCCACTGCCACCAGCAGCACCAGTCCGCCGCCACCGGTCAGTGTGACGCCGAGCGCCGTGTTCTCCGGGACGCCGTCCAGCACCGCGCCCAGCATCAGCGCCCAGCCGAGCGCGCGGGGACCGAGCTTGTTCTCGATGAGGTGATCGGCCACCACGTAGACCCCCGCGCCCGCGAGCAGCGCGATCGCGGCGATCGTCGCGTTCTGGCGAAAGGCGGGCTCGAACAGCTCGGTGGACACCGCCGCGATCATCGTGCCCGCGCCGAAGGCCATCAGGGAGGCGAGCACCGCCTTGGGCAGTTGCCACCGCGACCCGATGGCAGCGCCCAAGACCAGCGGTACGGCCGTGCCGAGTCCGTAGAGCAGCGCCTTCATCATGGGAACACCCTAAGTCGGCATGCCGGGCCATCGGGTCGGTCGTACGCTGAAGCCATGCCTGACCGCGTCCGGATCCGAGGCGTGCTCTACGACATCGACGGCGTCCTGGTGACCTCCTGGCGGGAGATCGCGGGCGCCGCCTCAGCGGTGCGCCGGATCCGGGAGAGCGGCCTGCGCCGGGCGTTTCTGACCAACACCACTTCGCGTACCTGCGCCGAGATCGCGGAACGCCTGTGCGGCGCGGGTATCGAGGTCGAACCCGCCGAGATCGTCACCGCCGCAAGACTCACCGCCGAGTTCGTGCGCGGGCGCTACCCCGGCGCCGCCGTCTGGGTGCTCAACCACGGCGACATCGATGCCGACCTCGCCGGTCTCCGGCTCGACGAGGAACATCCGGACGTGGTCGTGATCGGCGGTGCGGGAGCGGAATTCACCCATGCCGCACTGAGTCGAGTGGCGGAACTGATGCTGGACGGCGTGCCCGTCGTCGCCATGCACAGCGGACTGACCTGGGCGACCGCGGACGGATTGCGTATCGACGCGGGGGCGTATCTGCCCGGCTTGGAGGCGGCGGGCAATGCCCGCATCGAGGTGGTGGGCAAGCCCGCGGCCCCCGGTTTCCGGACCGCCGCGGGGCTGATGCGCCTCGAGCCGGCGGAGGTCGTGATGATCGGTGACGATCTGTACTCGGATGTGCTTGCGGCGCAGGACGTCGGGTTGACCGGCGTGCTGGTGCGCACCGGCAAATTCCGGCCGGGCGTGCTGGCGTCGGCCGACCGCGCGCCGGATCACGTCATCGATTCCGTGGTCGATCTGCCGGAATTGCTGGGCGGTTCGGTGGGAGCCGGCGAACTCGCCGTAACCGACGAATCGGAATGAAACAAAAAATTCTACAGTTTCCCTCTAAAATTGCCCGCAAGCGCGACGCTGCTAGGTATCGTCTGTTCCGGCAAATAGCCAGTGACAAGAAATCTCCTACGGCCCAGATCGGAGTTGCCGAATGCTCGATCCGTGGAAAAGAGTGCTTGTGCGCAAGCTACTATGGTCGCCGGGCTTCTGTCCGGCGACCATTTGATGAGGTAGCAACTGCTCAGCCAACTTTCGGCTAACCGTAGATTGGTCGAGGGTTGTAACGAAGGGCCCGATCCGTGACGATGAGTTCGGGCCCTTCTGTATTGTCTGCCCCAATGTCACAGGATGCGAATACGGGTCGAATGTATGCCGGGCAACCCGTGGAGGACCGGCAACGTCAGCGGCGTGCGCGTTTTCTGGAGTCAGGCCTGACGGTCTTCGCGCGGGACGGCTACGCCAACAGTTCGGTCGGCGCCATATGCAAGGACGCCGGACTCTCCTCGCGACAGTTCTACGAGGAGTTCACCGGGCGCGAGTCCCTGCTCCTAGAGCTGTACGAGCAGATCGACCGGGAGTCGCGGGACGCCGTGAAGAAAGCGTTGGACGCGAAGTCCGGCGCGAAGGCCCTGGACGTCATCGACGCCGCGGTTCGCGCCTACGTCGAATCCATCGGTTCCGATCCGCGCAAGGCACGCGTCGCCCTGGTGGAAGTGGTCGGCGCGGGCCCGAAGGTGGAAAAGTTCCGTCTCGCGGTGCGCCGGGAGTGGGGTTCGCTGCTGGCCGGCGCTGCCGAAGACGCCGCCCTGCACGGTGAGATACCCGCGGGCGACTACGAAATGCGGATGCTCGCCATCATCGGCGGTGTCAACTATGTGGTCGACTCGTGGAGCGGCGCGGAGCCGCGCCCGCCGCTCGACGACGTGATCCGGGTGCTCAGCAGGGTGATCATCGGCGCGGTCCGCGCATAGCGTCCCGGCCTGCGGGATCAGGCGCGATGAGCGCGGTAACGTGCGGGGATGCAAACAGTTCCGATCCAGATGCCGGACGGCACAACGGTCCCGGTGCGGTTGATCCCCGCCGGGGGTCCGCACCGGCACGCGGTGGGTCCGGACACGCCGCGACCGGTGCTGGTGATCGTGCCCGGGCTCGGCGTTCCGGGGGGCTACTACGAACTGTTCGCCTCGGGACTGGCCGCGCGCGGGTTCGACGTGGCCATCGGCGAGCTGCGCGGCAACGGCGACAGCAGGCCGAAGCCGAGCTCCGCCAGCACCTTCGGCTACCACGAACTGGTCGCGGTGGACTTCCCGGCGATCTTCGAGGTGGTCCGCGAGCAGTTCCCGGACAGCACGCCGTACCTGCTCGGTCACAGCATGGGCGGCCAGCTCGGCGTCATGTACGCCGCGCGCGTCCGTGGCAGGCTCGGCGGGCTGATCCTGGTCGCCTCCGGCACCCCCTATTACCGTGGCTATCGGGGACTTTCGGGTCCGGGCATGCTGGTCGGCACCGCGGCGATCTCGCTGACGGCCAACCTGGCCGGCTTCTGGCCCGGTGACCGTGTCTCGATGGGTTTCGGCCGCCAGTCCAAGGTGCTGATCTCCGACTGGGCCCGGCTGGCGCGCACCGGCCGGTTCGTTCCGGTCGGCGCGGACATCGACTACGAGGAGCGCATCGCGCGGCTGAAACTCCCGGTGCTGTCCATCACGATCACCGGCGACGACCTCACCCCGCCCAGCTCCGCCGAGCATCTGCTGGAGAAGCTGCCCAACGCGGAGGTGACGCGCTGGCGCCAGCCGGAACCACTGGGCCACAACGGCTGGATCCGGCAGTACACCAGCACCGTCGACCAGATCGAGAAGTGGTTGCGCGACCGCTGAGCGTTCCTGCGCGCCGATCCGTCAGCCGCGTCGTTCGATCAGCATCTGGGTGAAGAACTCGTAGATCAGCGCCGCCTGGAAGGCCGACTGCTTGTTGTCGGCCGCGCCGCCGTGGCCGCCTTCGATGTTCTCGTGGTACCAGAACTCGTGGCCCTGCTCCTCGAGCAGGGCGGCCATCTTGCGGGCATGGCCGGGGTGCACCCGGTCGTCCCTGGTCGAGGTAGTGAGCAGGATCGGCGGGTAGGCGCGGTCGGCGCGCGCGTTCTGGTAGGGCGAGTACTTGCCGATGTACTCCCATTCCTCCGGTTTGTCCGGGTCACCGTACTCGGCCATCCACGAAGCGCCCGCGAGCAGCAGGTGGTAGCGCTTCATATCCAGCAGCGGCACCTGGCAGACGATGGCGCCGAACAATTCGGGGTAGCGGGTCAGCATCACACCCATGAGCAGTCCGCCGTTGCTGCCGCCCACCGCGCCGAGCTGGTCCGCGGTGGTGATGCCGCGCGCGACGAGGTCTTTCGCGATCGAGGAGAAGTCCTCGTACACCTTGTGCCGGTTCGCTTTCTGCACCGAGGTGTGCCACTGCGGTCCGTACTCGCCGCCGCCACGGATGTTCGTCATCACCCACGTCCCGCCGCGCTCCAACCAGCCCATGCCGGACGCGCCGCTGTATGCGGGGGTTCGGGACACTTCGAAACCGCCGTAGCCGGACATCACCGTCGGCCCCGGCGCGTCCTTCCGGTCACGATGGCGGATCACGAAGTACGGCACCGGCGTGCCGTCGTCGGATGTGGCGAAGAACTGCTCGGTCTCCACCCCGTCGGCGTCGAAGAATCCGGGTTCCTGTTTGAGCCGCTCGGTGCGCCCACCGACGGCACTGGCCAGCAGCGTCGCCGGGGTGGTGAAGCCGCTGGTGTTGAGCATGAACTCGTCGCCGCTCTCCAGCGGGTCGAGATTCAGGACGCTGGTGGTGGCCATCGGCGGGGTATCGGCAAGCGGCTCGCGGCGCCAGCCGTCGGATCCCGGCGTCAGCACGTAGAGCTTGGTCTGCACGTCCTCGAGCGTGACCAGCAGCAGGTGGTTCTCGGTCCAGCCGTAGCCGTGCAGTGAGGTGTGCGCGTCCGGGGTGAAGATCACCTCGAATTCCCGTGCGCCGGAGAGGAACTTCTCGAAGTCGATGGCCAGCAGCGCGCCCGCGGGATAACTCGTGCCGCCGACCTCCCACGGCGACTTCAGCCGCACCAGCAGCCAGTCCTTGTACCAGGACTCACTCGCGTCGGTGGGGATGTCGAGGTGCCGCAGGGCTCCGTCGTCCTCCAACAGGTAGACCTCTTCGTTGAAGAAGTCGGTGGCGCGGCCGACGTAGTGCCGTTCGTAACCCGGCGTGCGGTCGTAACCCGCCGAGACCGCGACATCGCCGCTCTCGCCCTCGAAGACGGTGGTCGCCTCCTCCAGCGCGGTACCGCGCCGCCAGCGTTTCGCGATGCGCGGATATCCCGAATCGGTCAGTGTGCCAGGGCCGAAGTCGGTGCCCACGTACACCGAGTCGATGTCGATCCAGCGGATCTCCGACTTGGCCTCGGGCAGGAAGAACCCGCCATCGGCCGGATCGAGGAACACCCTGCGCTCCATGTCGAACTCGCGGACGACCTTCGCGTCCGCGCCGCCGCGCGACAGGCTGATCAGCGCGCGGGACTGTTCCGGGCGCAGCACCGCCGCGCCGCCCCACACCCAGTTCTCGTCCTCGTCGGCGGCCACCGCGTCCAGGTCGATCAGCACGTCCCAGTCCGGCGCGTCCTCGGCGTACTCGGCGAACGTGGTGCGCCGCCAGAGGCCGCGCGGATGCTGGGCGTCCCGCCAGAAGTTGTAGAGCCAGGGCCCGCGGCGGGATGGGTAGGCGATCTTGGTGTCGGTGTCGAGCATGTCGAGGATGCGTCGCTCCAGGTCGCGGAAGCGATCGGAGTCGGCGAACCGGGCGCGCACGACCGTGTTGTGCGCGCGAGCCCAGTCCAGAGCGCGCTCGCCGGTCACTTCTTCCAGCCAGAGGTAGGGATCGGTCACATTCCGCTCAACGCCGCTCATCCCCACATTGTTGCCGAGCCGCGCGGCGCGGGGTCACCAGGAGTGCGCTACATCGATCACGATGCGCGATCCGCTGCCCGGCCCGGCCAGGGTGGACACCTGGAACGGCAATCGCGCGCGCGTGCCCAATCCGACGTTGGTCTGACCTTCGAAGGAACCGGCCCAGGCCACCTGGCGGAAGGTCCGGTAGTCCCGCACGTCGGCGAGTTCGGCCCGATTCGCGGGGGTGTAGGTGGGGTTGAACGCGTCGTCGTAGGCCGGGGCGTAGACGGCGATGCTCAGGAACGCGCCGCCGCGCAGCGTGACGGGTGCGCCGGAGCCGTCCATGACCACTCGCTCGACGTAGCCGACGTGATAACCGGTCACCGGACCGGCGATGTCGAGCACCAGGCGGTCGAAGCAGTCGTGCCGCCCGGCGCGGATCCCGGTCAGCGGCGTGAGCATCCGGGCTCGGCTCACCTTGGGTATCGAACCCCAGCCGGAGGCGCACGCCGGGGCGGCGGAAGCCGGGGCGGGGGCGACGAAAAGACCGGCGAGGGTCACGAAGGAGACGAACAGGAGAAGCAAGCGACGCATGGTCGCACCGCCTTCGGGCACAGGAGGGATTGATGTATAACATGCATCGGTCCAGGTGGATGCCTCGTTACCGATGGGTGAGGGCGAAAAGTGTTGGCGGTCGCGGCAACTCGGTCACGGCACGGCGGCTCGGCGGCCCGGCGTTCGCTGCGCGCCTGTGCTCGCTCGGCGCCAACAGTAGGATCGCTGCTCCGAGGCTGGATCCGACCAGGAGGTTCGAGGTTGCCCCCCTTTCTCTGGGAACAGCACTGCTGTCTGCCGCTGTCGCCCGCCGCGCGCATCGGCGACCTCGCGCGCTACCCGGCCGGATCGTATCTGTCGGTGAACGTCGGCTACTCCCGGCAATCGACCGCGGACTCCATGGCGCTGCTGGATCGATTCCGCCGGGATGCCATGGCGGACGGTCGGTTCCGCCTCGTCGAGACCGTGGCGGACATCGGGGCCGCGGACACCATCGCGCTGGCCTTCGATCTGGAGGACGCCGGGCCGCTGGGCGGCGACCTGGACAACGTCGCTCGCTTCTACGACCTCGGCGTGCGGTCGTTGCTGCCCGCCTACAACCACGCCAACGCCGCGGGCTGCGGCTGCCTGGACACCGAGGACACCGGGCTCACCGGTTACGGGCGCGATCTCGTTCACGCGTTGAACGAAGTCGGCATGTTCGCCGACGGTTCGCACTGTTCCCGGCGCACCGGGCTGGAGCTGGCCGAGCTGAGCGTCGTCCCGATGATCTACAGCCACTCCAATTTCGCCGCGCTGTGGGACCACCCGCGCAACATCACCGACGACCAAGCGCGCGCCTGCGCCGCGACCGGCGGTGTCATCGGCATCAACGGCGTCGGCATCTTCCTCGGCCGCAACGCGCCCCACGAGCGCGCCGAGCGGATCGCGGCGATGGCCCGCCACATCGAGTACGGCGTCGAGCTCGTCGGGATCGAACACATCGGCATAGGTTCGGACTACTCCTTCGACGCCGACGACTTCAACGCCGAACTACAGCAGAACCCCGAGGCCTTCTCCGAGGCGTACACCCAATGGGGGCCCCTCCACTGGACTCCGCCCGAAGACCTCCTCGGCCCCTCCGAAGTCCCCACCCTCGACGCGGCCCTCTCCCAGCGTGGCTTCACCTCCGCCGACCGAGCCGCGATCTTCGGTGAAAACTTCCGCCGCGTCGCCCGTCAGGTCTGGCGTAGCTGACGGGTGTGGCCCACGCCTCACTGTGGTGGGGGATGGGTGGGTGAACTACCCGCTGCGGAGTTAGGCTCGGGTCGTGACTTCCCACTACGATGTCGTCGTTCTCGGCGCTGGTCCCGGCGGATACGTCGCCGCTATCCGCGCCGCTCAACTCGGCCTGCGAACAGCGATCGTCGAGCAGAAATACTGGGGTGGTGTGTGCCTCAACGTCGGCTGCATCCCGTCCAAGGCGCTGCTGCGCAACGCCGAGCTCGCCCACATCTTCACCAAGGAGGCGAAGACCTTCGGCATCTCCGGTGAGGTGAACTTCGACTTCGGGGTCGCCTTCGACCGCAGCCGCAAGGTCGCCGACGGCCGGGTCAAGGGCGTCCACTTCCTGATGAAGAAGAACAAGATCGACGAGTTCGACGGCAAGGGCACCTTCACCGGCCCGAACTCGCTCTCGGTCGAGCTCACCAAGGGCGGCACCGAGTCGATCACCTTCGACAACGCGATCATCGCGGCGGGTACCGTCACCAAGCTGCTGCCCGGCACTCAGCTCAGCGCCAACGTGGTCACCTACGAGGAGCAGATCCTCACCCGTGACCTGCCCGGCTCGATCCTCATCGTCGGCGCCGGCGCGATCGGCATGGAGTTCGGTTACGTCCTGAAGAACTACGGCGTCGACGTGCGCATCGTGGAGTTCCTCGATCGCGCGCTGCCGAACGAGGACGCGGACGTCTCCAAGGAGATCACCAAGCAGTACAAGAAGCTCGGCATCACCATCACCACCGGTGCGGCCGTGCAGTCCATCGAGGACGACGGCGCCAAGGTCACCGTCGCGATCAAGGACAACAAGACCGGGTCGATCGAGACCGTCACCGTAGACAAGGTGCTGCAGGCCGTCGGCTTCGCCCCGCGCGTCGACGGCTACGGCCTGGAGACCACGGGCGTCGTGGTCACCGACCGGGGCGCGATCGGGATCGACGACTACATGCGCACCAACGTGCCGCACATCTACGCGATCGGCGACGTCACCGGGAAACTGCAGCTCGCGCACGTCGCGGAGGCCCAAGGCGTGGTCGCGGCCGAGACCATCGCGGGCGCGGAGACCGTTCCCCTCGGCGACTACCGGATGATGCCGCGCGCCACCTTCTGCCAGCCGCAGGTCGCCAGCTTCGGCCTGACCGAGCAGCAGGCCCGTGACGAGGGCTACGACGTGAAGGTCGCGACCTTCCCGTTCACCGCGAACGGCAAGGCCCACGGCCTCGGCGACCCGACCGGTTTCGTCAAGCTCGTCGCCGACGCCAAGTACGGCGAGCTGATCGGCGGGCACCTCATCGGCCCGGACGTCTCCGAACTGCTGCCCGAACTCACCCTCGCGCAGAAGTGGGACCTGACGGTCAACGAGCTGACCCGCAACGTCCACACTCACCCGACGCTCAGCGAGGCCCTCCAGGAAGCCTTCCACGGCTTGGCCGGCCACATGATCAACTTCTGATCCCTTCGCGTCGAAAGGGCGTGCGGTCGATGATCGCACGCCCTTTTTCGCTGTCCGGCAAGGGTTTCCGCGCCGGTAGGGTCGTCGGCGGTCGGCATCGGTGCGAGCGTTCTGCTATACAGCGTGCATGTTTCGCAGGTGGCTGATCGGAAGTGTGCCGGTGCTCGTCGTGGTGGTGCTGCTGGGGACGGGCACCTTCTACCTGATGAAGGCGCGCACCTTCCAGTTGGCCGGTCACGTGGTCAGCCGGGTGGACACCGACGCGCGGGTAGTCGCGCTGACCTTGGACGACGGGCCGTCCGATCGCGCGCCCGAGGTGCTGAAAGTGCTCGCCGACGCGCAGGTTCCGGCGACCTTCTACCTGAACGGGCGTGATCTCGCCGAACACCCGGAGTATGGCCGGGCGATCGCCGCGGCGGGCCACGAGATCGGCAATCACACCTATTCGCATCGGCGGATGGTCTTCGTGACGCCCGGCACGGTCCGCGACGAAGTGGAGCGCACGGACGCCGAGATCATGCAGACGGGTTACGTGGGCCCGATCACCTTCCGTCCGCCTTACGGCAAGAAGTTGTGGGTGCTGCCGCATTATCTCGCCGAGCACAACCGCGTCACCGTGACCTGGGACGTCGAGCCAGATTCCGGCCGGGCCGGCGTTACCGCGGACGACATCGTCGCCGAGACGCTCGGCAAGGTCCGCCCCGGGTCGATCGTTCTGCTGCATGTCATGCACGGCAACGCGGAGCCCTCGATCGCCGCCATCCCGCGCATTGTCACCGAATTGCGTGCCGCGGGATACCAATTCGTCACGGTGTCCGATCTCATGTCCCGCTGATCCGACCGGCCCGGCGCACTGGCCGTCGTCGACGGCGGTCGATGCGCGGGGCTGCCGGGTGACGGCGGATTTCGCGGCCCGCGCCGACCGCGGAGCCGAGCCGGTCGGCGGCGCGGCGAGGTCCGGTCGGCGGCGCACATCAGCCGCCGCGAGGTGGGGCGGGGTACGGCGTATCCGCTACTGCTACGCGCGCCCACGCGCCGATCCGGTGTCTGTCTCGCCACCCAGTCGTGGGCGCTCTCGGCCCGGCTCGGGTAGCCGGACGGGCCGCCCTGCTTCGCCTTGTGCGGGGCAAGTGGGCTATGCCCGCGCGGCCGCAGGCACCGACGGAGGCGATGCGCCGGAGCGTCGGTGTTCGTGGCGCAGGATTCGTTCGGCTACCCGGCGGCCGGGAGCATGCCGTAGGCGTGAGTCGGGGTGAACAACACCAAGGCGCGGCGGTCGGTGACCATCGCGTTGCGGTATTCGTCCCAGTCCGGGTGCTCGCCGGTGGCGGTGCGGTAGTAGTCGACGAGTGCGTCGACGGTGGGGTCGTCTGGCTCGGCGGCGACGGGGGTGAGTTCGACCGTGCCTTCGAGGACGGCATACGCGAAGAAATCGTCGCGGGTCACGTGCAGCGCCGCCCACGGGTCCCGGACGAGGTTGTAGTATTTCGCCCGGTCGGCGGTGATGGAGATGCGAATGCGGCCATCCGCGCCCACGACGTGCAGCACGTTGGACAGTTGCGGTCGTCCGTTGCGGCGGATCGTGGTGAGCACGGACCTGCGGTGGTCGCGGGCGAAATCGACTGCGGCGGCGAGTTCCATGCCCGTGTAACCCGCGGTGACGCTGGTCTCTTCCCGTCAGTCGCGGTGGTAGGCGGCCTGCGCCTCGCGCACGCGCGGCATGTTGGTTTCCAGTACCCGGATGAGCGCCTCCAAGCGGTCGGCCACCTCGACACCCAGGTTGGTGAGGGTGTACTCGACCCGGGGCGGAATGGTTTCCTGCACCTCGCGGTGCACCATGCCGTCGCGTTCCAGGGCCTGCAGGGTCTGCGACAGCATGCGCTCGCTGACGCCGTCGACCCGCCGCCGCAAGGCGCTGAACCGGTACGGCCCCTCGCGCAGCGCGACCAGCGCCAGGGTGCCCCAACGACTGGCGACGTTCTGCAGGACCGGCCGCGACGTGCAGTTCCGGGCGAAGACGTCGGCTTCCAGCGTGGGATCGTCGGCGTCCGCCGAGGCAATGCGCTGGGTGGACATACTTCGATAGTACCCAACTTGACCATAGTGGCTACAAGGTGCATAGTGCTTACGAATAGTTAGTGCTATTCGAACATGCCGAACTTGGAGGTAGTCATGACCGTCGCGGTGACCGGGGCCAGCGGACAGCTGGGCCGGCTCGTAGTGGACGCGCTGTTGAAGGTGGGATCGACACCGGTCGTGGCGATCGTGCGCGACCCGGCGAAGGTGGCCGACCTGGCTGAGCGTGGCGTGGACGTCCGGCAGGCCGACTACGACGACGCGGCCGCGCTGGACCGGGCGCTCGCGGGTGTCGACCGGGTGCTGCTGGTCTCCGGTAACGAGTTCGGCGCGCGCGTGGCGCAGCACACCAACGTCATTCGCGCCGCTGAGCGGGCCGGTGTGGAATTGCTCGCCTACACCAGCATTCCCGGCGCGACCGACAATCCGCTCATTCTCGCGCAGGAACACAAGGGCACCGAAGCGGTGCTCGCCGAATCGGCTGTGCCACACACAGTGCTGCGCAACGGGTGGTACTGGGAGAACTACCTGGGCGGTCTGGCGCACGCGGTGGAGTCCGGCGTGCTGCACGGCGCGGCGGGTGAAGGTCGCGTGGCGGGCGCGGCGCGGGCAGACTACGCCGAAGCCGCCGCCCGGGTGCTGACCACCGACGGCCACGCGGGCCGGGTATACGAACTCGGCGGCGACGACCGGCTCACCTATGCCGAACTGGCCGAGGCGATCTCAGAGGCATCGGGCAAGCCGGTGCGCTACGAGAACCTTCCGCAGGCCGACTATGCGGCTGGTTTGACCGGGGGGGGATTGCCCGCCCAGTTCGCCGAGGCACTTGCCGACGCCGACGCCGGTATCGCACAAGGCATCCTCGACGTCCGCTCCGGCGACCTGGCGCGACTGCTCGGCCGCCCGGCGACTCCCGCCGTCGACGTCTTCCGCGCTGCGCTCGCCTGACATCATCCGAGCCGCTCGAGGAGAGGGCGAAGCGGGACCGGGCAGGCGCTGTTCGCGGCCCGGCTGGCGTCCGAGTGGCCGCCGCGTGCGCGACGAAGTCGCCAGCGGCGGCCACTCGGACACAACTCAGACCCACTGCACCAATTGGATGATGATCCCGTTCGGATCGCTCATCTGGAAGTACCGCTCGCCCCACTCCTCGGTTTCGATGGGCGTCACGATCGGCACGCCCTCGGCTCGCAGCCGGGCGTATTCGGCATCGATGTCGTCGACGACGAAGACGACGAGCAGGCCTTCGCCCGCGCTGCCCGCCGCGCTCCGCGGTTTGAAGCTCGCCAGTCCGGTGCGCAGGTAGATGACGTTCAGTCCGGCGTCGTCGCGGTCCAGCGAGACGAACCCGTCGGCCGACATCTTCTCCTCGAAGCCGAGGTGCTCGATGAGGAACCGCGCCGAGGCGGCCGGGTCGGGAACGTTGAGCGAGATGGCGGAAGCGGTGATGTGCATGGGCCCTCCTCGGCGGAAAAACTCCGTACTAAGTACACTGTACTTTGTACGTAGTTAATGGGCACTGCGCATTATGAGGTGCGTCACATCGATACCATCGGGAAGCGAGGCGGTTGAGGAGGCGAGCGATGAGACAGCCGAAGGAGCGCAGCGGCGCCGGTGACCCGGTGCGCACGCTGGAATTGCTGTGGCGGATTCCGTCGGAGCCGGGCACCGGCCGGGGGCCGAAACAGCGCAGCAGCGTCGATGCGGTCGTCGCCGCCGCGATCGAGATCGCCGACGTGGAGGGAATCGCAGCGGTCACGATGCGTGCGGTCGCCAACCGGCTCGGCCTGACTCCCATGGCCACCTACACCTATGTGCCGGGCAAATCCGAACTGATCGACCTGATGCTGGACACGGTGTACGCGCGGATGGAGCGCGCCGACCTCACCGGTCTGCCCTGGCGCGAGCGGGTCGCCCGGATCGCCGCCGAGAACCGCGCCCTGCTGGCCCGTCATCCGTGGGTGGCGTATCTGCCGACCACCCGGCCACCGCTCGGGCCGGGCCTCGCCGCGAAATACGACCACGAGCTGGAGGCCTTCGCGGACCTCGGCCTCGACGACCTGGCGATGGACGCCGCTCTGACCTTCGTGCTCGGCTTCGTCACGTCCGTCGCCCGCATCGCCATCGACAGCGCGCGGGCGGCGGCCGACAGCGCCATGTCCGACGGTCAGTGGTGGGAGCGGGCCGCGCCGGTGCTGGCGCAGGTCTTCGACGCGCGGCGGTACCCGCTCGCCGCGCGCGTCGGGACGGCCGCGGGCCAGGCGCACGACGCCGCCTACAGCGCCGACCATGCCTACGAGTTCGGGTTGACGCTGGTGCTGGACGGTCTGGCCCGCCGTATCGAGGGCCGGTCCGACTAGAGGCCGTCGCGTTGGATGCGCAGGGCGGTGATCGTGGCGGCCAGCCCGTCGTATTGGTTGATCAGCAGGACGATCTCGATCAGACTGCGCTCGTCGTAGTGCTTCGCCAGCTCGGCCCAGGTGTCGTCGTCGAGGTCACGGGTCTCCACCAGCTGATCCACGGCGGCCAGCAGCGCGCGGTGCTTGTCCGACCACTCCGCCGCCTCGGGGCCTTTGCGCAGCCGCTCCAGGATTTCGCTCGTCACCCCGGCGCGCCGGCCGAGCCGGATGTGATGGTCCATCTCGTACTCGCACCCGCGCAGATGTGCGACCCGGATGATGACCAGCTCGGACTCGTGGCGGGGCAGCCGCCCGCCTGGCATGAGCTTGCCCGAGAAGTGCAGCCAACCGCGGAACAGGCCGCGGGTGCGGCCCAGCGTGCTGAACAAATGGGCGTCGTGGGTGCCCGCGGCGCGGGAGAGCACCTGCCAGACAACCCAATTGAGCGCCCCGAGTTCCCGGAGCCGTCCGGGCGAGATGCGTGGTTGCAGCGCTGAAACCATGCCGGTTGCCACCTCCGCGTGGTCTGTGCGGCCGGCGTCGGTGCCGACCGAGATGAGAGCCTACTTGGCAGTATCCCGTCCGGCGCGCCACCATTCTTTTGCTTTCCAGTGGTTTTCAGCGGGGTACCCCGTCATCATCAGTACCGGTGCGGGTCGCCGCGGCCGCAGCGCGTTTCCGCGGCGTCAGGTGTGGACAACAGGTCGTCAGGGGAAAAGATGCTGGTGAGGATCAGGCCGGGAGCGGAGCTGTCCGGCGCTGAGCGGGAATTCGTCGCGTGCCTGAGGTCGTATCCGACGACCGGCCTCGCCGTGATAGATCTCGAGGCGGACAACCGGCGTGTCGACGCGGTGGTGTGGACCCCGCGCGGGTTGACCGTGCTGGAGGTGCACGGGTTCCAGCGCAGGCAGAGCGGCATCCTGAGCACACCGGCCGAAGGGCCGTGGACGATCAGCGACGCGCCGGTGGAGCTGGACGACCCGGAGAACGGAAGCCCCGCCGAGCGCGTGGAACACGGCATCTACGCGGTCAAGCACATGCTCCAGCGCGCGTTGCAGGACCCGGGACACATCAGCGGCGCCGTCGTGCTCGTCCCCTTCCGCGGCGCCGTGGTGCGCCCGGCGCGCACGAATCTGCGTCCGGGGTTGGACGTGGTCGTCGGGAATGTCACCGACGCGACCGAACTACGCATCTACCTGGAGGGTTTCTCCGCGGGACCGCGCGACTGGACCGCGGACCGGGTGATCGGCGCGTGCGGCGCGCTCGGCCTGGCGGAAATCGCGCCGTCCCGCGCGGAGCTCCTCGAGGCGGGCTTCGAGGAGAACGCGCCGGAACCGGTCACCACCATCGCGCGCACACCGAAGCCGCGAGTCGAGCCGACGGCGGGCGTCGCGACGAAAAGCCAGGCCTATGCGGGCTGGTCCGTCATCGTGATCGCCGTTGTCGGGGTCCTGTTCGTGCTCGGCGTGATCGCCACCGCGTTGGCGCACGACTCGGCCCAGCCGATCCCGGCGACCGGCACGACGAGTCCGACGCCGTCGCCGCCGGCGTACCGGCCCACCCAGTGCTACCCCTTCCAGCAGCACTGCTGAACGGTCAATCCCGCACGGCGCGGCCCAGTTTGGTCAGGCGCATGGCGTACTGCGCTCGGGCCAGCACATGCGTTCGCGAGGTGTCGATATGGGCGGTGAGCGTCGCCAACGCCGTGTCCACCGCACCGGACACCAGGTGTTCGGCGATCGCGATGTGCTCGGCGGTCATCGTGGCGATGCGTTCCGGAGTCGGCATGTCCAGCGTGCGCACCGGACGCACCCGGACGTGCACGGCGGTGAGCGCGTCGGCGAGCGCGGCGTTGCCCGCGGCTGTGAGCAGGGTGGTGTGGAAGTGTTCGTCGGCGGCCACCAGCGCGGGGCCCGGTTCGGGTGGGGCGTCGCGCAGTGCGCGCCAGGTGTCGAGTTCCGTGCGCACGAGATCCAGATCGTGCGTGGGCGCCTCGCCGGGCGGGGCCACGCGTTGCATGCCCCTGGCTTCCAGTACGAGCCGCAACTCGTAGAGGTGATCGAGTTCGTCGAGCCGGGGACGGTACGGGTAGAGGCCGTCGGCGAGCCGCTCGACCAGTCCGTCCGCTTGCAGTCGCGCCAGCGCCTCGCGCACCGGCGTGCGCGACACGCCGTACGCCTCGGCGAGGCGTTCTTCGCCGAGCCGTTCGGTCGGCACGATGGCTCCGGTGGCCAGATCCTGGCGCAACGAGTCGTACACCTGCTCGCGCAACGGAATCCGGCCCCTGTCGCGGGCCACGGCGGCGCTCAGATCGCCATCGCCGAGCGGACTTCGCGCTCGGCGCCCGCCCCACCCGTGCCCGTGGAGGTCACCCGGCCCGATCGCAACACGTAGTAGCGCTGCGCCGCCTGCAATGCGAAGCCGATGTGCTGTTCGACCAGCAGCACGCTCAGCCCGCCGCGCCGGGTGAGATCGATGATGGTGCGCTCGATCTCGGCGACCACCGACGGCTGGATGCCCTCGGTCGGCTCGTCCAGGATGAGCAGCTTCGGCTCGGTGATCAGCGCCCGCGCGATGGCGAGTTGCTGGCGCTGGCCACCGGACAGCAGGCCCGCCTTCCGGGTGAGCAGCTCGCGCAGCGCGGGAAACAGGTCCAGCGATTCATCGATCAACGCCTTGCCCCGTTTGCGGCCGTCGGCGACCACTTGCAAATTCTCCGCCGTGGTCAGTTGCGGGAAACTTTGCTGCCCCTGCGGCACATACGCGATCCCGCGGCGCACCCGGCGCGACGGCGACAGTTTGGTGATGGTCTCCCCGTCGAACTCGATCCGGCCCGCCTTCGTGCCGATCAGCCCGACGGCGGTGCGCAGCAACGTGGTCTTCCCCGCGCCGTTGTGCCCCATGATGGCGACCACGCTGTCGTCCGGGACGGTCACCGAGACGCCGTGGATCACCTCGGTGCGGCCGTAACCGGAGTGGATATCGGTGAGTTCAAGCATCACTGTCCCCTTTCTGGGGTGACTCCGGGCTCGGCGCGATCGACGCGTCCTCCAGCTCGGTCCCGACGGCCGCTGCGGTGCCGAGGTAGACCTCCTGGACTTTCGGGTCCGCCTGCACCTGTTCGACGGTTCCCTCGCTGAGCACCTTGCCGCCGGCCAGGACGGTGACCGAGGTGGCGAAGGCGCGCATGAAATCCATGTCGTGCTCGACCACGACGACCACCCGGTCGCCGCCGATGCGGCGTAACAGATTGCCGGTTTCCTCGCGCTCCTCGGCGCTCATCCCGGCCACCGGTTCGTCCAACAGCAGCACCGACGCGTTCTGCACCAGAAGCATGCCGATCTCCAGCCATTGCTTCTGCCCGTGTGCGAGCATCCCTGCGGGTTTGTCGCGCAGGTCGGCAAGGCCGGTGGTCTCCAGCGCCTCCTCGATCGCGGGCAGCACCGTCTTGCGGCGGCGCAGCATGGTGAGCGCCGAACGGCCGGCGCCCGCGGCGATGTCGAGGTTCTGCAGCACGCTGAGCTGCTCGAACACGCTCGCGGTCTGGAACGTTCTTCCGACACCGAGCCGGGCGATCCGGTGTACCTTCTGGCCGAGCAGTTCCACGCCGGTCTTCTGCGCGGAGCCGGTCGCCGGGACCAGTCCGGTGATCGCGTCGATGAGCGTCGTCTTGCCCGCCCCGTTGGGGCCGATGAGGAAGCGCAGATCGCCCTGCAACACCGTCAGATCGACGTCGGTGACGGCCTTGAAACCGTCGAAACTCACCGAGAGACCGCGGATCTCGAGGTACTCGCTGGACATTCCGGCGTTGCCGCCGAGCTTCGGTTCGTGCGTCGTCTCGGTCATCGCGATTCCACCTTCTCCGTCGCGGATTCCGGCAGCGCCTCGACCACCACCGTCGCGGGTGCGGGCGCGGAACGCCTGCTGTCCAGCAGGCCTTTCAGCATCGGCCACAATCCGGCCAGACCCGCCGGAACGAAACCGACCACCACGATGAACAGCACGCCTTGCAGATACGTCCACCCCGAGGGGAACTCCTCCGACAGCGCCGTCTGCGCCCACGCCACGCCGATCGCGCCGAGCACCGGCCCGAGCAGCGTGGTCCGGCCGCCGATCGCGACGCCGATGAGGAACGCGATGGACGGGACGACGCCGATGTCGGCGGGGGAGATGATGCCGACGATCGGGGTGAACAGGGCGCCTGCGATGCCCGCGAAGAACGCGGCGACCACGTAGGCGACGATCTTGACGTTCGCCGGATCGTAGCCCAGGAAACGTACCCGTTCCTCCTGATCGCGCACCGCGACGAGCAACTCGCCGTAGCGGCTGTGCATCAACTGCCGCACCAGCGCGACCACCACCAGCAGCGCGGCCGCGGCGAAGAAGAACAGCATGCGCCGGTTGACCGGGTCGGACAGCTTGAACCCGAAGAACGCGCGGAAATCCGACAGGCCGGTGAACCCGCCGATGCTCTGCTGACCGGTCAGCAGGATGGCCAGCGCGGCGGCCAGCGCCTGGCTGAGGATGGCGAAGTAGGCGCCCTTCACGCGGCGCTTGAAAACGCCGTAGCCCAGCACCGCGGCGATCAGAGCGGGCAGCACGAGGATGCCGATCAGCGCAACCGGAGCCGACGCGAACGGCTTCCAGAACGAAGGCAATTCGCGAATGCCCGCGATCTCCATGAACTCCGGCACGTCGTTGCCCAGCCGGGCGGCGTCGGCCATCTGCAGGTGCATAGCCATGATGTAGGCGCCGATGCCGAAGAACACACCTTGTCCCAGGGTGAGCATTCCGCCTCGGCCCCAAGCCAATCCGATGCCGACCGCGACGATCGCGAAGCACAGGAACTTCGCAAGCAGGTTGAGCCGGAAATCGCTGAGCAGGGCGGGCGCGACCGCGAACAACAGAACGGCGGCGACGGCGAATCCGGCCAGCGCGCCGAGCGAGGAGTGCGCGCGCCACCGTTGTATCAGCGTGGTCATGCCAGGCTCCTTGTCCGGACGGTGAACAGACCCTGCGGGCGGACCTGCAGGAAGATCACGATGACGACGAAGACGATGACCTTCGCGATGGACGCGGTGGTCGAGTATTCGATGTAGGAATTGAGCAGCCCGAGCGCGAACGCCGCGATCACCGTGCCTTTGATCTGACCGAGCCCGCCGATGACCACCACGAGGAACGCGTCGATCAGGTAACTCTGGCCGATGGTCGGGCTGGTCGAGCCGATCAGCGTCAGCGCCACACCGGCCACGCCCGCCAGGCCCGAGCCGATGAAGAACGTGCTGATATCCGTGAAACGACTGGATACGCCGGAGGTTTCGGCCAGGCCGCGATTCTGCACCACCGCTCGGATACGGCGGCCCAGCGGCGTCGTCTTGAGCACCGCGGCCAGCGCGGTCACCGCGACCACCGCGAGGACCAGGATGAAGATGCGCGTCTTCGGCACCACCGCGCCCAGGATCGTGACGCCGCCGCTGAGCCATTCCGGCGCGATCACGTTCTTGGCGGGTGCGCCGAAGATGTCGCGGGCCAATTGTTGCAGCACCAGGCCGACACCGAAGGTGACCAGCAGGGTGTCCAGCGGCCGGTCGTACATCCAGCGGATCAGGCCCATCTCCAACGCGGCGCCCAACAGTCCGCCGACGAGGAAACCGATCAGCAAGGAGATGACGAGCGAGACGCCCGCCGACGAGATCACCTTCTGCACAACATAAGTGGTGTAACAACCGGCCATGATGAACTCGCCGTGCGCCATGTTGATCACGCCCATCTGACCGAATGTCAGCGAGAGACCGAGCGCGGCGAGCAAGAGAATGGATCCCAGACTCAGCCCGGTGAAGAGCTGTCCGATCACAACATCCATGGGGAAGGCTCCTGTGTTGGATTTGCCGCGACTTCGTCGCGGCGTGTTCGCGGCCCCCTTGTGGCTCGCGTTTGCGCGACCGCCGCTTGCTCCTTCGTCGCGTGCGCGGCGGCCGCGCAAACGCGAGCCGGGCCGCGAACGGCGCATGCTCGGTCTCGCTTCGCTCGAAACCTGGAGCTGAGGTGCGCTGGGCGCGTTCGGTGTGCGCCGGAGGATCTGGTGTTCGCCTACCAGTGGCTCTCTTCGTTCACCTCCGTGGCTAGCGCGGTGCGCGTTGAGCGCTTGTGACCAGGGACCGAAGCTGTGCCGGAAGCGGTATGGCCGGAAGCGGTATGGCCGCAAGCGGCATGCGCGGAATCGGTGGCCGTGCCCTGCGGCTAGTTGCCGCAGGGCCTGCGATGCCTGCGCCGGTCCGATGCTGTCCGCGGCCCCCCTCATTACGCGCTCCGCGTGACCGCCGTCGCGACTGTGTCGCCGGGCGGGCACCGGTAGCTGGGCCGCGGACAGCCGCGGACTACTTCAGGCCCTTGGCCCAGTCGTAGGACTTCAGGTAGGGGTCCGGCGTCACGGCCTTGCCGGAGTCCCACACGGTGTAGATCAGTCCGTCAGGGCGGATCTCGCCGATACGGGCGGTCTTGGTGATGTGGTGGTTGGCGCCGTTGATGGTGACCAGGCCCTCGGGCGCGTCGAACGTCACGCCGTCGGCGGCGGCCTGGATGTCCTCGACCTTGAACGACTTCGCCTTCTCGACGGTGTTCTTCCACAGGTAGACCGACGCGTAGGCGGCTTCCATCGGGTCCGAGGTCGGCTTGTCGGCGCCGAAGGCGGCCTTGTAGTCGGCGACGAACTTCCGGTTCACCGGGCTGTCGACGGTCTGGTAGTAGTTCCACGCGGTGAGCTGGCCTGCGATGTTCTGCGCGCCGATGCCCGCCACTTCCTCTTCGGCGATCGAGACCGAGACCACCGGCATCTCGGCGGCTTTCAGGCCCGCGTTGGTGTACTCGCGGAAGAACGCGACGTTGGAGTCACCGTTGAGAGTGTTGAACACCGCGCCCGCCTTCGCGGCGCGAACCTTGTTCACGATGGTGGAGAAATCGGTGGAGCCGAGCGGGGTGTAGTCCTCGCCCTTGATCTCGATGCCGTTGGCGGCGGCGTACGCCTTGATCTCGCGATTGGCGGTCTGCGGGAAGACGTAGTCACTGCCCACCAGGTAGAGGGAGGTGATGCCCTTCTGCTTCAAGTAGTCCAGGGCCGGGACGATCTGCTGGTTGGTGGTGGCGCCGGTGTAGAAGATGTTCTTGCTGTCCTCCAGGCCCTCGTACTGCACGGGGTAGTAGAGCAGCGAGTTCAGGCTCTCGAACTTCGGCTTCATCGCCTTGCGGCTCGATGAGGTCCAGCCACCGAACACCGCGGCGACGCAGTCGGAGCTGATCAGCTTCTCGGCCTTCTCCGCGAAGGTCTTCGGGTCCGAGGCGCCGTCCTCTAGCACCAGGTCGATCTTCTTGCCGAGCACGCCGCCCGCGGCGTTGATCTGGTCGACCGCGAGCTTGGTCGAGTTGGCGACGGTGACCTCGGAGATGGCCATCGTGCCGGACAGGGAGTGCAGTGAACCGACCTTGATCGTGTCCTTCGACGTGTCGACGCAGGACGCGGCGCCCGAGCCGGTGGTCGAGGCGTCGTCCTTCGCGCCGCAGGCGGTCAGCAACAGGCCGGCGAGCGCGACCGCGGTGGGTACCGCCATCGCTCGCACCAAACGCCCGGAGCGATGGGTGGCACGGAAACTTGGCATGGGGCGAGCCCTTTCCTCATCAGGTATCGCGGCGGCGTCGGCAGGACGCCGCGTCGAACACCGCCGTCTTCGCCCCGCTCACGGCTGTAGACGGGGCTGTATACAACGGCTGTATTCGTGAAGGAACGGTAGACAGGAGTTGTTGCGCCGGAATATCTCTCGATGACAAGTCCGTTTCGTCTGTTTCGCCGATGTGAACCTTTCCTGTGAACGGATGGTGAACAGTTGTGAGATCCCGGCAAACCCGCTGGCCGGGGCGGATGTGGCTACGGTTGCGTAGCGTCGCCGCGATACGGCACGCTTCGATTCGTACGACGTCTGAACCGTCCCATGCCGCGGCGGCGGGCCGCGGACTCGAGTCGAGGAGGACCAGGTGGGCCACTACAAGGCGAACCTGAGGGATATCGAGTTCAACCTGTTCGAAGTGCTCGAGCTGAACAAGCTGCTCGATACCGGGGCCTACGGCGACCTCGATTCCGACACCGTCCGGGAGATCCTGTCCGAGGTGAAGCGCTTGGCCGAGGGGCCGGTAGCGGACTCCTTCGCGGCGGCCGACCGCGATCCGGTCGTCTACGACGCCGCCACTTTCTCGATCTCTGTTCCGGAGCCGCTCCGTAGGACCGTCGCCGCCGTGCGCGACGCGGACTGGAGCAGGCTCGGCATGCCGGAGGGCATGGGCGGCACCCCGGCCCCCGCGACGCTGGTCTGGTCGGTCGCCGAGATGATCACCTGCGCCAATCCGTCGGCGTCGTTCTTCAACATGGGCCCGGTCATGTCGTCCGTGCTGTTCGAGGTCGGCACCGAGCAGCAGCGGCACTGGGCCACGCTCGGATTCGAGAAGGGCTGGCAGGGCACCATGGTGCTGACCGAGCCCGACGC
Organism: Nocardia sichangensis; assembly: GCF_047200615.1. Classification (NCBI taxonomy): domain Bacteria; kingdom Bacillati; phylum Actinomycetota; class Actinomycetes; order Mycobacteriales; family Nocardiaceae; genus Nocardia; species Nocardia sichangensis. The sequence goes on along the minus strand of NZ_JBJZOK010000001.1, from coordinate 109,593 downwards.
CGGTTCCGACGTCGGCGCCGGGCGCACCAAGGCGATCAGGCAAGAGGACGGCTCCTGGCACATCGAGGGTGTCAAGCGCTTCATCTCCGGCGCGGAAGTCGGTGACACCGCAGAGAACGTCTTCCATCTGGTGCTGGCCCGTCCCGAGGGCGCCGGGCCGGGCACCAAGGGGCTGTCGCTGTTCTACGTGCCCAAGTTCCTCTTCGACCCCGAGACTTTGGCACTCGGCGACCGCAACGGCGTGTACGTCACCGGGGTCGAGCACAAGATGGGCCTGAAGTCCTCGCCCACCTGCGAGTTGACCTTCGGCGGCCACGGCACGCCCGCCAAGGGCTGGCTGGTCGGTGACGTGCACAACGGCATCGCGCAGATGTTCCAGGTGATCGAGAACGCGCGCATGATGGTCGGCGTCAAATCCACCGGCACCCTGTCGACCGGTTACCTCAACGCGCTGACCTACGCCAAGGAGCGCGTTCAGGGCGCGGATCTGACGCAGATGACCGACAAGGCCGCGCCGCGTGTGGCCATCACCCAGCACCCGGACGTCCGACGTTCGCTGGCCATGCAGAAGGCGTACGCGGAGGGTTTGCGGGCGGTGTATCTGTACACCGCCGCCCATCAGAACGCCGATGTGGCGCAGCTCGTTTCGGGCGCCGACCCCGAGCTGGCGCACCGGGTGAGCGATCTGCTGCTGCCGATCGTCAAGGGAGTCGGTTCGGAGCGGGCCTACCAGTACCTGACGGAATCGTTGCAGACCTTGGGCGGATCCGGATATCTCCAGGACTACCCGATCGAGCAGTACATCCGGGACGCGAAGATCGACTCGCTGTACGAGGGCACCACCGCCATCCAGGCGCAGGACTTCTTCTTCCGCAAGGTCATTCGCGACCAAGGTGTGGCGCTCGGCCACGTCAACGCGCGGATCGCGGCGTTCCTGGACGCCAAGACCGGGCGGTTCGACACCGAACGCGAACTACTGCGCACGGCCGCCGAGGACGTACAGGCCATGGCCGCCTCGCTCACCGGCTTCCTGATGGCCGCCCAGCAGCAGCCCACCGACTTGTACAAGGTGGGTCTTGGTTCGGTGCGTTTCCTGCTGGCGGTCGGCGATCTGCTCATCGGCTGGCGGCTGCTGGTCCAAGCGGAGATCGCGGCCGCCGCGCTGGCCGCCGACGCACCGGAGAAGGACCGCGCTTTCTACGCCGGAAAAGTCGCCGTCGCGAGCTTTTTCGTCAAAAACGTGCTGCCGACGCTGAGCGCGGTGCGCGGAATCGTCGCGACGCTGGACAACGACATCATGAACCTCGAAGAAAGTGCGTTCTAGTCGGCCGCGACTTCGTCGCGGCGTGTTCGCGGCCCTCTTGTGGCTCGCGTTTGCGCAGCCGCCGCTTGCTCCTTCGTCGCCTACGCGACGGCCCCGCAAACGCGAGCCGGGCCGCGAACGGCGCATGCTCGGTCTCGCTTCGCTCGAAAGACGTAGTTGTGGTGCGCTGGGCGCGTCGAGTCTCGGGCCTCGGCATCGAGTGCGCTGTTCGGGCGGGTGATGTCGCTCGCGGCGGGTTCAGGGTTCGGGCTGGGACAGGAGTTTGAGCACCACGGGACGGGACAGGGTGCCGGAGACCTGACGTGCGAGGTGGTTGGCGCTCGCGCCCGCGGCGTGGGCGGCGCGTAGGGCGGTAGCGAGTTCTTCGCGGGCGGCGTCGGCGGCGGCTTGGGCGTCGCGGAGACGCTGGGCGGCTCGGTCGACTCCGGCCGCCTCGTCGTCGGCGGTCAAGTCATTGACCAGCTCGACCTCGGGCAGGCGTGCTTCCCGTTCGCCGGGGGCCGCGTAGCGGCGCATCGCCGCCCTGGCGAACTCCATCAGGAACGCGCGGGTGGCGTTCCCATCCTCCGCGGCGGCCTCGCCGAGCAGCAGTTTGGTGGTCTGCGGAACGGCGAGTGACCAATTGGCCAGGCCGCACAGGGCCAGCAGCAGGCGGCCCGCGTTCGCGGAGTCCACGTCGAACTGTTCCTGCGCGCGATCGAATTTGCGCACGTAGTGCGCGGCGCGCCAGCCGTCGATGTCGTGCGCGTCGGCGCCGCGATGCAGTGCCTCCCAGAGCATCAGGCGCAGTAGCTGGGGGTTGTCCCGGTGGTAGTCGTACAGCTTGCCGACGTACGCGCCGGGTTCGGTGTCGGCCAGCGGCTTCACCACGTCGATGAACTCGCGCAGGGTGTCGATCAGGATGACGTCGAACAGCTTGTCCTTGCTGCCGAACAGTCCGTAGATGCGTTCCTTGTTGACACCCGCCGCGTCCGCGATCCGGTCGACCCGCGCGCCGGCCAGCCCGTGCTGCGCGAACTCGTCGCGGGCGGCGCGCAACAGGGCCTGCCTGGTCGCGTCACTGCGTTTCATCGTGGCGGTCATGACGGACACTTTACCATTCCATTAAACCAACTATTTGGTTGACAACGCGGCTCGCCAGGGCCTACCTTCGACCCATGGCAATGCCCACTCTTCAGTCCGTGGCTCCGGTCCGGACGCGCACCCGAGTCGTCTCGTCGCGTGCCCACACCGGGCGCACCCTGCCCTTCTTCGTCTTGGCCGCACTGCTGGCGACCGGCCAGATGTACGTTCCGATCCCACTTTTCACCGCCATGCGGGCCGACTGGAGCGTCGGTCCCGCCGTGATGACCTGGATCATCAGCGCGTTCGCCTTCGGCTACGCCGGCGGCTTCGTCCTGTTCGGGCCGCTGTCGGATCGCTATGGGCACCGCCGGGTGCTCGTCACCGGGATGCTGGTGGCCGCAGCGGTCACACTATTGACCGGTTTGGCGTTCAGCGCTCCACTGGCCGTCGGCCTGCGGGTGGCGCAGGGGCTGGTGGTCGGCTCGATCCCGCCCGCGATCATGGCCTACGTGGCGACCCGCATCGCTCCCGCACACCGTGCCGTGGCCACCATGTCCGTGGCCACGTCGTTCCTCGCGGCGACGGTGGTCGCGCAGATCGTGTCGCAGTGGATGGTCGCCGCATTGCCGTGGCGCACCGTGTTCGTCGCCTCCTCGGCCGCTTTCGCCGTGCTCGCGCTGGTGTTGCGGTCCGCGCTGCTGGCCGACGCGCCCACCGGCCGGGACAAGCCGCTGCGGCACAGCTACGCCGCCATTCCGGCGGTGCTGCGCATCCGGGCGCTGGTGCCGATGCTGATCGCGGGCGCGATGAGCATGGCGGTGATGGTCGGGGTGTACACCGGCCTCGAACTGACCGGAGTGGTTCGAGGCGCGGGCGAACTACTCGCGCTGCGTGCGGGCGCGCTGCCGGTGATGGTGGCGCTTCCCCTGCTCGCGGTGCCGCTGGCCCGGCTGTCCAAGCACGGTCAGATCGCGCTGGGCGTGCTGATCGCCGCCGCGGCGATGGTGGTCGCGACCTTCGAGGGAACTCACCCGGCCGTGCTGGCCGTGCTGCTCGCCGTTCTGGTCGGCGGCCTGGGCATCATCGCGCCGGCCGTGCTGCAGAGCGCGGGTGAACTGGGCGGTGAATCCCGCGCGGCCGCGATGTCCGTCGCGATGTTCTCCTTCTACGTGGGCGCGACCATCGGCCCGCTGGTCGCTGCCGCCGCGGCGCCCCACGGCTTCGCGACCCTCGCCTGGACGCTGGCCCTGTTGCTCGTCGCCGCACTGGGTATGACGGGGATCGGTCTCCGCATGCAGGGGTCGACGGCCGCCTGAGCGAACAGGATGTCCGGCCGGTATCGGTGCTCCGATACCGGCCGGATGTTCGTTCAGGGACGGTGCCGCAACGAAATCACCTGAGCTGTCAGCATTTTTTCGGGCTCCGGACCATTCCAGACCACTTCGATTTCGGTGTCGTGATATTCCCGGGCCACGTCGCGCAGCATCGCGACCGCCGCGGCGCGCGCCTGCTCCGGTGTGGCGTCAGCGGCGATCTGCGCCAGCCGACCGCAGAGCATCCCGCCCCGCGTGTCCAGGACGCTGTGCCGCCAACCTTCCGGCGTCGCGATCAGCACGATCGACGCGGGCATGGGGTACCGCGAATCACCGGCCATAGCGACAACCTACGGAACCGGTGGGACTACTTCAGCACGTACGGCGATACGGAGCTGCGGTGTTCGCTGATGTCGAGCACTTTGCCCAGGGGTGGGAAGGCGCGCTGCGGGCAATTGGCGCGTTCGCAGACTCGGCAGCCCGCACCGATCGGCGTCGGCTGCACTTCGTCGAGATCGATGCCGTCGGCGTAGATCACGCGGGCCGCGTGCCGCAATTCGCAGCCGAGACCGATGGCGAAGGTTTTGCTCGGCTGGCCGAAGCGGGTGGCGCGGCGTTCCACCGTGCGCGCCACCCAGAGGTATTTGCGGCCGTCGGGCATCTGCGCGATCTGGGTCATGATCTTGCCCGGGTAGGCGAAGGTCTCGTAGACGTTCCACAGCGGGCACGTGCCGCCGCTGGCGGAGAAGTGGAAACCGGTGGCGGACTGGCGCTTGGACATGTTGCCCGCCCGGTCCACCCGCACGAACGAGAACGGCACGCCGCGCAGCGACGGCCGTTGCAGCGTGGAAAGCCGGTGGCAGATGGTCTCGTAGCTCTGCGTGAAGAACGCCGACAGCCGCTCGATGTCGTAGCGGAAGTCCTCGGCGACCTCGTGGAAATGCGTGTACGGCAGCACCGTCGCCGCGGCGAAGTAGTTGGCCAGCCCCAGCATGGCCAGCTTGCGGGCGTCCTCGGAGGCGAAATTGCCTTCCTCGACCAGCTTCTCCAGCAGCTCGCCGCACTCGAAGTAGGCCAGCTCGGCGGCCAGTTTGAAGGTTCGCTGCCCGCCGGACAGGTGCGGCGCGATCTCCAGGGTGCGGGTCTGCGGGTCGTAGCGGTGCAGCACGCCTTCGCCGAGGTCGATGCGCTCGATGATCCGTACGTCGTGGGCGCGCAGGATCCTGGCGATCTCGCTGTTCACGTCGCCGCCGTGGAAACGGATGCGCGCGGTGAGATCCTCGGCGGCGGTGTCCAGCTCGTGGATGTAGTTCTGGCGCTGGTAGAAGTAGTCGCGCACCTCCTCGTGCGGCTTGCTGATCGCGCCGCTGCCCGCGCCGTCGGCGAACCGGTCCTCGGTGGCGGCGGCCAGCTGGGCGGAAGTGTTGCGGTAGCGGTTGTGCATGTTGACCAGCGCGCGGGCCATGCTCGGGTGCGCCGAGACGATATCCGCGATCTCCTGGGCGTCGGCCTCGATGCCCAGCTCCTCGTCCATCACGACCTCTTGCAGTTCCGCGATGAGCCGGGTGTCGTCCTGAGCGGAGAAGAAGGTCGTGTCGACGCCGAACACGTCGCTGATCTTCAGCAGCACCGGCACGGTGAGCGGGCGCACGTCGTGCTCGATCTGGTTCAGGTAACTCGCCGAGATCTCCAGCTGCTGGGCCAGCGAGACCTGGCTCAGTCCGCGTTCGGTCCGCAGTTGACGCAGCCGAGCGCCGACGTAAGTCTTGGCCATGCGTCCAGCTTATGGGTGCTTTCGCATCCGTGCCAATTTCCGATTAACACTCCTCGCGGACAGGTGTCGTACCCGGCGGCTACCGTCGGCAGGGTGTTGTTCTCGGATGTCGTGCTGGCCTCGGAGACCGTGCGGGCGACCAGGTCACGCAAGACGAAGATCGCGACGCTCGCCGCGCTGCTGACCGCGGCCGCGCCGGAGGAGCTCGTGCCCGTGGTCGCCTGGGCGTCCGGCGAACTGGCACAGGGGCGGATCGGTACGGGGTGGCGCACGCTCACCACGCTCGACCACGCACCCGCGCCGGTGCCCACGCTCACCGTGTCGGCGGTGCACGCGGCGCTCAGCGAGCTGGCCGTTGTCTCCGGCGCCGGTTCCGCGGCCAGGCGCAAGGAGCTGCTCGCGGCGCTGTGGTCCGCGGCGACGGCGAACGAGCAGGGCTTCCTGGTACGCCTGCTCACCGGGGAACTGCGCCAAGGAGCGCTCACCGCCCTGGTCGCCGAAGCCGTGGCGGTCGCCGCGGACGTGCCGCCCGATGCGGTGCGCCGGGCGTACATGTTGTCGGGCCGCCTGCCGGTCACCGCCGTCGCGGCGCTCACCGGCGGGGCCGCGGCGCTCGCGGAGTTCCGGCTCGAAGTCGGTCGTCCGATCCAGCCCATGCTCGCTTCGCCCGGTGCGACGCTGGACGAGGCGCTGCTCGAGTTCCATGGCGAGGTGAGCGTCGAGCACAAACTGGACGGCGCGCGCATTCAGGTGCACCGGGACGGCGACCGGGTCCGGATCTTCACCAGGACGCTGCGCGAGATCACCGCAGGCGTTCCGGAACTCGTCGAGCTGGTCGCGGGCCTGGACTGCACGAGCGTCGTGCTGGACGGGGAGACGCTGGCGCTCACCGACGCCGGACGGCCGCGTCCGTTCCAGGAGACCATGAGCCGGTTCGCCGAGGTGAGCTCCACCAGGGAGTTGCTGCTGCATCCGTACTTCTTCGACTGTCTGCACCTGGACGGGCAGGACCTGCTCGACGCTCCGCTGTCCGAGCGGCGGGCCGCGCTGACGAAGGTGGCCGCCGAGCACACCATTCCCGCGCTGCTGCGGCCGGATGCCGATGCGGCCGCGGAATACTTCGACGCCGCGCTGGCCGCGGGGCACGAGGGCGTCATGGTCAAGTCGTTGACCGCGCCGTACGCGGCGGGCAGACGGGGCCGGGCCTGGCAGAAGATCAAGCCGACGCACACCCTCGACCTGGTCGTGCTCGGCGCGGAATGGGGCTACGGCCGCCGCACGGGCTATCTGTCGAACCTGCATCTCGGCGCGCGCGACCCGGAGGGCGGCGAGCCGGTCATGGTGGGCAAGACCTTCAAAGGACTCACCGACGCGCTGTTGCGGTGGCAGACCGACGAATTCCCCCGCCACGAGCGCTCGCGTGATCAGCACACCGTGTACCTGTGGCCGGAACTCGTCGTCGAGATCGCGCTGGACGGCGTGCAGGTCAGTTCCCGCTACCCCGGCGGTGTCGCTCTGCGTTTCGCTCGTGTGGTGCGGTATCGCCCCGACAAAGAACCCGCCGACGCGGACACCATCGATACCATTCGGGCACTACTGCCGTGATGTGAAGCGTGGTCGCTCCCGCGCCGGGCGCGTGTCGGGCGTGCCGAGCACGTCGAGCCACTGTAAGTATGGGCAGCGCAAGGTTCCGGATGGCCCCCACAACGCAGTGGTCCGGCCGGTTCGTGCTTCCGGACAAGGAATCGGCGGGCGGGTGGGATGATGCGAAAATCGCTGTGCGGACGGTATGTCCTGCTGTTGGCGGCACTCCTGGGCGCCTTGGCGGTGAGTGCGGTCGGTACGCCCGTGCGGGCGAATCCGATCGAGCAGTTCCTCACGCCGTCGCGCGAGTATCCGGGAATCCTGCCCACGCCGCTGGACGATCCCTTCTACACGCCGCCGCCGGGCTTCGAGAGCCTGCCTCCGGGAGCGATTCTCGCGTCCCGTGCGGGCGGAACGGGCCTGACCGCGTTCCCGTTGCGGTCGACCGAACTGTTGATCCGGTCCACCGATTCGAAGGACCTGCCGGTGCCCGTGGTCGCGACATTGCTCGTGCCGCAGGCCCCGTGGAACGGACCGGGGCCGCGTCCGGTGCTGTCGTTCAATGCCGCGATCGACTCGCTCGGGCATCGGTGCGCACCGTCCTACAAACTCAGGAACGAGCCGACAGCCGAGTTCTGGGCCGCCCAGATTCCGCTGTCCAAGGGCTACGCCGTGCTCGTGCCCGACCATCAGGGCCCGCGGCAGGCGTACGCGGCGGGACTGATGGCCGGGCACGCGGTGCTCGACTCGATCCGGGCGGTGGTGAACACGCCGGAGTTCGGGTTGCGACCGGAAGCGCCGACCGTGGTCACCGGATACTCCGGCGGCGCCATCGCGAGCGGATGGGCCGCACAACTGGCCCCGCGATACGCGCCCGAGCTGAATCTGGTGGGTGCGGCGTTCGGCGGTGTCCCCGCCGACTTCGACATGCTGCTGTCCACCATGAACGGACGCAACGCCGCGTCCGGAGTTTTCCTGGCCGCCACCCTCGGACTGGCGCGAGAGTACCCCGAGCTGCTCGGCCTGATGAACGACGACGGCTGGCGGCTGGCTCAGGTCGGCAAGGACCTGTGCATGACCGCGGAGGAGTTCGGCGGCGCCGTGGCGCCCATTCCGGTGCAGGCGCTCACCCATGCCGCCGCGCCCACCGACCTGCCGATGGTCAGGGAGATCCTGGCCGCCAATCGGCTGGGTGCGAGCGCGCCGACGGTGCCGGTGTTCCTGTATCACGCCACGCACGATCCGTGGGTGCCGCTGGCCGGTGCGGAGAAGCTCTACGCGGACTGGTGTGGCGCCGGAACGCAGGTGGATTTCCAGGTCCATTTCGGCGAGCACTTCCTCGTCGGACTCAGCGGCATCCCCGGCGCCAACTCGTGGATCGATGACCGGTTCGCCGGTCGGCCCGTCGCCCCACACTGCACCCGGACCGGCTGACCAGGACGGATCAGACTAGTGCACGGAGGCCGGACGAAGTTCCGGTAACCGGCATGACTGTGCCGTCCGGGGGTGCAGCACACTGGAGGCGTGACCGTCGAATTACTGGTTCTCCTGATCGTCATCGTCACGGCGCTCGCATTCGATTTCACCAACGGCTTCCACGACACCGCCAACGCGATGGCGACCTCGATCGCCACCGGCGCGCTCCGGCCGCGGGTGGCGGTCGCGCTCTCGGCGGCGCTGAACCTGGTCGGCGCGTTCCTGTCGGTGGCCGTCGCCGCCACCGTGGCGAAGGGCATCGTGCGACTCGACGCCGTCGGAGGCCAGGACCTGATCGTCATCGTGTTCGCCGGCCTCGTCGGCGGAATCCTGTGGAACCTGCTCACCTGGCTGTTCGGCCTGCCGTCGAGTTCGTCGCACGCGCTGTTCGGCGGTCTGATCGGGGCGACGCTGGCCGCGCTCGGCTGGAGCGGGGTGATCTGGGCGTCCGGGTCGGACGGCGTGGTCACCAAGATCATCTTGCCTGCGGTACTCGCGCCCATCGTCGCCGCGCTGATCTCGGCGATCGGCACGTGGCTGGTGTACCGGATCACGCGCGGCGCCGAGGAGGGCAAGGTCACCGAGGGATTCCGCTGGGGCCAGATCGGCTCCGCCTCGCTGGTCTCGCTGGCGCACGGCACGAACGACGCGCAGAAGACGATGGGCGTGATCTTCCTCGCGCTCGTGGCGCACGGGACGCTCACCAAGGACGACGACCTGCCGCTGTGGGTGATGGCCGCGTGCGCCCTCGCCATCGCGGCGGGCACCTACCTCGGCGGCTGGCGGATCATCCGGACGCTGGGCAAGGGCTTGGTGGAGATCGACTCGCCGCAGGGGCTCGCGGCGGAATCCGCCTCGGCCGCGATCATCCTGACCTCGGCCCACTTCGGGTTGCCGCTGTCCACCACGCAGACCGCGACCGGCTCCATCCTCGGCACCGGCCTGGGCAAGGGCGCCGAGGTGCGCTGGGCCGTGATGGGGCGCATGGTGGTCGCATGGCTGCTCACGTTGCCGCTCGCGGCGGTCGCCGGGGCGATCTGCTGGGGCATCGCCCACGTCATCGGCGGACTGGCCGGGGTGCTGGTGGTCTTCGCCCTGCTGGTCGGGTTGTCGACGCTGATGTACCTGCGGTCGCGGCGCGATCCGGTGCACACCGGCAACGTCAACGAGTGGCCGGGCGAGGGGGCCGACCCGTCCGCGGTCACGCCGGTCACGGACGATCGGACCGCGCCGCCTGCGGGCGGCCGGACCACGTCGGCGGACTCCAACCGCTCCGCCCAGGTGTAGGAGGACCAGGCGTGCACACTCTCGTCACCAATCTGAACGCCTTGTGGAAAGTCATCGTGGCCGGGCTGGTGCTGGGCGCCGGTCTGCCGATGATCTTCGCGCTCGGGGTGCGGTTCTGGTCGATGACCGCGACCACCGACGCGGGCACGATGCGGCGTAACTATCCGGCCCTCGCGGTCGCGCTTGCCTGCTTCGTGCTGGTCGTCGTTGCGATCGTCACCGGCATTCTGTACACGGCGAAGGCGTTCCTGGCGGCCAAATTCGGCATCCATCTGTTCGGGCAGGCGTAAGGAGTGCCAGCGTGACCGATCCAGTGAAACCAGCCCCGGTTCGGCCGAAACTGCTCGGCAAAGTCGTGGGTTGGCTGCGCGCGGGCTACCCGCAGGGCGTGCCGCAGTCGGACTACGTGGCGTTGTTCGCCGTGCTGCACCGGCACCTCACCGACTACGAGGTGGTCGCGATCGCCGAGGAACTGGTCGCTTCGAACTCGGGCAGCGAGATCACGCACACCGAGATCGAGGAGGCCATCGCGCGGCTCGCCAAGGAGCAGCCGGACGAGCATGACGTGGCTCGCGTCGCGTCCCATCTGGCGGCCGGCGGCTGGCCGTTGGCCGATCCGCCCGCCGATTCCGACTGACCCGAGCCGCCGTCGATGCCTCCCTTCCTGCACGCGATCATCAGCTGGCTGCGGGTGGGATACCCGGACGGGGTCCCGGAAGCCGACTACATCCCGCTGCTCGCCCTGCTGCGCCGCCGCCTGTCCGACGCGGAGGTGGCCCGGATCGCCGCCGAGCTGGCCGGCTCCGGCGGCGCGGACATCGACCAGACCGACATCCAGGTGATGATCACCAAGATCACCAACGACATGCCGTCCGAAGCCGACGTGGCGCGGGTGCGCGCCCGGGTCGAGGCCAATGCGTGGCCGGGCGAGGACTGATCACGGGTGTCCGCGCGGGCCGCTGAGATAGGGGAGGCGGCGCACGCCCGCCGCGACCTCGTAGGCGAGATCTTCATAGCCCAGCGACAGTTCGGCGAGGCGCTCCCAGGCGTTGTGCACGGCCCATTCCGGCGCGCCGGAGAGGATGTCGTACGCGCTGGCGGAGAACTGCGCGAGCCGATCGACCACCATGCCCACGGTTTCGGTGTGCATGTGTGCGCCGCCGTGCGGCGGTGACGTCTCGGTGGCGACCCAGCGGTCGATGACGAGCACGAGGCGGGCGCGGTGCTGGTCGATCTCGTTCGTCCCGCCCGGTGCACAGCGCAGGCGGCGCTGGTGTAATCCCGCGAGTAGGTGAGCCGACTCCAGGACTGGGTGGGCGCGATGCGGCGCCATGCGGCAAGCCTTCAGGACGAGCTCTTTGGTGGGCAGCGGTTCCACTGCGTCAACCCCCTGGATCGAATTTTCGCGCCGGGCGTCACCTGAAGGATCATCGGCGATGCCGCCCGCCCGGACGCGGCAATCGGAACCGAGTGCGCAACGGCGCGGTGTCCCACGGCGATTCGAGGACGACGAGGCCGACCGCTTCCAGCGCGGTGAGCCCGACTGGGCGCACCAACTCCTCCGTCAGCGAAACCATCTCCGCCGCTTGGATAGCCGCCGTCGCCTGCTCGGTGTTCACCATCCGGCCACGCAGATAGGACACCACCCACGCGTCGTCGCTGACCCGCCGCGCCTGATGCGGCGTCCGATCGCTCACGATCCACATGCGGTCGACGACGTGCACGGACATCAGAACCCCCTCCCCGCCGGAGCGGGTTCCGTCGAAAGCCCCCGCTGTGATGCGCAACACAAGAAGCGTAGGCGCCACAGTGGCGAGAGGTCAAGTTGACCAGTCAATTTGACAAACTCGGCCGCCTGTGGATCCGGGTACGGTCATCTGCACGAACAGCCGGAGCCGGAAGGACGCATCGGACGATGGCACCACTCTCGCCCACGGTGGCGCGCTGGGAGCTCATGCTCCGGATCAAGCGCCGCCGCACCGAGTTCGACGTCTCCGCGTCCGTCATCGCCAAGGAACTCGGGTTCACGTTGTCGTATTGGTCGAAGGTGGAGAAAGAACGCGTCCTGGCCGAGGACAAGCTGCGAAAGTTGATGAGCTTGCTCGAATTCGACCAGGACGAACGTGCGGAGATGTTGCGGCTCCGCGACATCGCGAAGCGACGCGGCTGGTGGTCGGAGTACGCGGAGTTGTTGTCGGACGAGGTGATCCGCCTCTACGGGTTGGAGCACGGGGCGCAGAGCATTCGGACTTACGAGAGCGTCTTGATCCCTGGGTTGCTGCAAACGCGCGAGTACGCACAGGCGCTGTTCACGAACGACCTCGCGCGGGTTCGAAGGGTCGAGATCGACCGGTGGGTCGAGGTCCGCATGCGCCGCCAGGAAAGATTGGCCGGGCCCGATCCGTTACGCTTGCTCGCCGTGATCGGCGAAGCGGCGATTACCCACCGCACCGGTGGCGGCGACGTGCTTCGCGGGCAACTTCGCCATCTGGCATCGCTGATCGAGCGCTACCCGGAAAGCGTGGACATCAGGGTCATCCCGTTCGATGCGCCGGGCGGAGTACTGCTCAGCGGCGCGACCTTTCACGTGATCGGCTTCGAGAACCCGCTGCTGCCGGATGTCGCGTGGAGCGAGACTCTTGTCCAGCTCGGGCTGATCGAGGAGACCGAGCTGGTGCGGCATCTCAACACGATGTTCGACAGCGCGCTCGCCGAGCACGCCATGTCCCGGACGGATTCCCTCCGCTTGATCGAGGCCAAAGCGGACGACTTGTAAGCTCGAATTGTGGATAGCTCGAATTTCCCTGTGGCGGGCTGGTTCAAGTCGTCCTATTCCAGCGACAGTCAGGCATGCGTAGCGGTGTGCTTCGACAGTGGTCGAGTGCTGGTTCGGGACAGCAAGTTCGAGGGCCCATCGGACGCATCGCCGACGCTGGCGTTCACGCCGACCCAGTGGGCGGGATTCACCTCCGCGATCCGCACCGCCGACCTCACCTGACACGTCTCCCAGCAGACTCTCAGCTTCACGACACCCATAACACAGCTCCATCCGGAAGAGTGTCTCCGTCGATGCGAAGCGATCCATCGACAGCCTCACCGGTGGGCAACTGCCCTGCCCACCACTGGAACCGGCCGGCGGCGCAGCCCCCTCGCATGCGTCGCCGGCCGCTCAGGTCCACGAATGGCACATGGCTGCGGCAGAACGCGAGAAGGCCTCTCGATGGTGTGCCACTCGTCAGAGGTCGGCGCCGTGCCGGCGGAGGGCGTCGAGGGCCCGGGTGGTGATGGTGCGGGGGCGGTGGGTCAGGAGGGCGGCGCTTACTCGGATGAGGGTCCAGCCGAGGGATTCCAGGACGGCGCTGCGGTCGATGTCCCAGGCGCGCTGGTCGCGGTCGGTCCAGTGGTGGGCTCCGTCGTATTCGACGGCGACTCGCCATTTGCGCCAGCCCATGTCGAGGCGTGCGAGGGTCATTCCGTCCGGGCCATGGATACGGATCTGGGTTTCCGGCGCGGGCAGTCCCGCTTGCCGCAGCAGCAAGCGCGTACGCGTCTCCTGGATGGACTCGGCGCCGCCGTCGATGTAGGGCAGAACTCGGCGCAAGCTCGTGGCGCCGCGTGCGCGCGGGTGCCGTTCGGCCAACCGCTCGATGTCCGCGGTGGTCAGCCGGGTCGCGTTGCAGAGGGCGTCGACGACTTCGACCGCCTCGCCGAAGTCGAGGCGTCGGGCCAGGTCGAACGCGGTCCGCGCTGGTGTGGTGCACCGGAATCCGCCGACGCCGCATACTTCGTCCGCTGGTATGGCGTCCCGATAGACCAGCACGTGCCGCGGCGGCCGGGCACGAGTCGACAGCGCGATCTCGGCGGGCTTGTCGTCCAGCCACTGCGTCCCATGCATAGCCGCCGCGGAGAACCCGACCAGAATCCCGGTGCCCTTGACCCAATGCGCGACCGCCTGCGCGCGCCCCCGCGCATCCAGCCGAATCCCCTTGCGGACATAAACATCCGGAAGCACACGCTCGAAGTCCTTCCGCAACTCCCAAGCGCTTACCACCCCCGCTCGTACCGCCCAACTCCCCGGAAAAACCTCCCCGATCTCCCCCATACCCCCATCCTCCCCACCACCCCCGACAAATCTCGCGAGTGGCACATGGCTGCGGCAAAACGCGAGAAGGCCTCTCGATGGTGTGCCACTCGTGGCGGTCAACCGGCGAGGAGGTGGAGGAAGTGTTCGACTTCGGACTGGATGGCGGTGCGGGCGGGGGTGAGGTATTCGCGTGGGTCGGAGAGGTCGGGGGCTGCGGCTAGGCGGGCGCGGATGGCGGCGGTCATCCGGATGTTGAGGCGGGTGGCGATGTTGATCTTCGTCATGCCGTGTTCGACGGCGGCGCGCAGGCCGTGATCGGGGACGCCGGATGAGCCGTGTAGCACCAGGGGGACCGGGACCTTCGCGGCCAAGTGGGCGATGAGGTCGTTGTCGAGTTCGGCGGTGCGGGTGTGCATGGCGTGCGAGGAGCCGACGGCGACCGCGAGTGCGTCGACGCCGGTAGCGGTCACGAATTCGACCGCCTCGTCGGGATCGGTGCGTGCGCCGGGCGCGTGGGCGCCGTCCTTGCCGCCCACCTCGCCGAGCTCGGCCTCGATGTGCACACCGCGCTCGTGGCACCAAGCGGTGATCGCGGCGGTGGCGGCGCGGTTGTCGGCGTAGTCGAGGGCCGAGCCGTCGTACATCACCGAGCGGATGCCGAGATCGACGGCGGCATGGATCAATTCGGTGCTGGTGGCGTGGTCGAGATGCACCGCGATCGCGGCCTCACTGTCGGCGGCGATGCGCAGGCAGGCCAGTGCCAGCGGGGCGATGCCGCGGTGATGGCGCGCGGTGTTCTCCGACAGTTGCAGCACCACCGGCTTTCTCGCCGATTCCGCGGCGGCCGCGATCGCCTCGGCATGCTCGAGGGTTATCACGTTGAAGGCGCCGAGTCCGCCGGGGCGGGCCGTGGCGATCAGATCCGGTATCGAGGTCAGCGGCATGGTTGCGTGCTTTCAAGGGCGAGCGGCGTACAGGGTTTACGGCGGAGGCGCGACCGGATGCGTTGGGGACCGGCTTGCGCGTCCGTGGCCGGCTCGCCGCATGCCGAGGTCGTCGGCGGGTGAACGCGGCATGTGGTTCGCCATGCGAGCCGCGTAAGCGACCAGGGTCGCGGGATCGCCCGGCTCGCCCGCATCGCGGGAGCGTTCCGCACGTTCGCGCGCAGCGGCGAACCGGCTCGGCCGTCATGGAGAAGTCTTCTGCGGTGTGGAGATGTCCAGTTCCCGAACCTGGACGGTCGGGGCGAGGCGGGTGCGCAGGGAGCGGTCGATCTCGCCGGCCACCGGAACCACCACGGCGGCCGCGGAGGTCGCGACCACGTCGGCGAGCAGGGCGGCCCAGTCCGGGCGCGATTCGGAGGAAAGGGCGGCGATCACCGCCGCCACCGCGGCATCGCCCGCGCCGGTGGGGTTTCCGGCGAGCGGTTCGGCGAGCGCCCCGGTCCACGCGCCGTCGGCGGTCACCGCGACGATCCCCTCGGGACCGCGGGTCGCGATCAGGGCGCGCACTCCGTTGTCGATCAGCGGCTTCGCGGCGATGACGATGTCGTCGGCGGTCGTCGGCCGGGTGCCGATGAGGCGCTGTAATTCGGTCTCGTCCGGAGTGAGCACGATGCCGGGCACCTGGGCGGCCAAGCGCAGCGCTTCGCCGTCGACGTCGCAGATGGTGGGCACGTCGGCCGCGATGGCGGTGCGGGCGATCTCGGCGGGCAGGGAGGGTTCGATGCCGCCGGGCAGCGACCCGGAGATGACCAATCCGGCGATTTCCGGGAGCAGTCCCGCCACCCGGACCGACAACTGTTCGGCGGCATGCGGATTGGAGACTCGCGCACCCGGCTCCCAGAGCGCGGTAGCCGTGCCGTCCTCGGATTCGCTGATCACCACGGTGCGGCGCACCCAGGGCAGCGCGTGCACGAAGTCGACCGGCATCTCCAGTTCGGCGGCGGCCGCGAAGGCGTGGTCGGAGAACCCGGTGGCCCTGGCGTACTTGCCGAGCTGATTCAGTACCCGGGTCACGTTGATGCCCTTGCCGCCGATGCGCTGCTCCACCGACCGGACCCGGTGGGCCTGCCCGCGTTCGAAGCGTTCGACGCGATAGGTCATGTCGTACGCGGGATTCATTGTCACGGTGAGGATCACTTCAACCACTGTCCACGTCTGAGCACCCCACGCAAGTGGAGATTGTCACGGACTGTCAATATGTCGGCGAAATAGCCGGGCCGCAGGTCACCGACGTCGGCGAGCCCGAGCGCGGCGGCCGGAACGGAGGTGGCCGCCAGGACCGCCGCGCGCAGCGGGACGCCGGCGTCGCGCACGGCCCGCGCGACGCATTCCAGCAGGGTGCTGACGCCGCCCGCGATCGAGCCGTCCGCGATGCGCGCCACGCCGGCACGGACCGTCACCGGCTGCGGACCGAGCTGGTACTCGCCGTCGCCGAGCCCCGCGGCCTGCATGGCATCGGTGACCAGCGCGACTCGCCCCGGCGCGGTCGCGAACACCAGCGCGGCGAAGCCCGGATCCACGTGCACGCCGTCGCCGATCAGCTCCACCGTCACGTCACCGCCCGCGGCGGCCGCCAGCGCCGCGGCGACCGGGCCCGGCTTCCGGTGATGCAGCGGTGGCATGCCGTTCGCCAAGTGCGTCACGAGGCTTCCTGATCCTTTGGGAGCCAGCGCGTTCCGGAACGACGCGTAGTCGGTGTCGCTGTGGCCGAGCGCGACCACCACGCCGTTGTCGGTCAGCCGCCGCGCGACGGCCGCGTAGCCGGGACGTTCCGGCGCGAGCGTCATCGCGCGCAGGTGCGCGCCACCCGCTTCCAGCAGCCGGTCGGTCAACCCGAGATCGGGGTCGCACAGATATCGCGGGTCCTGCGCCCCGCAGCGCGCCGCGGACAGGAAGGGTCCCTCGACGTGGATACCGCCGAGCGCGCCTTCCTCGGCGAGTTCGCGCAAGGTGGCGGTCTGCGCCACCATTTCCGCGGCGGGGCCGGTGACCACGCTCGCCACCACGGTGGTCGAGCCGCGCGCATGGTGCGATTGCGCCGCCGCGCGGGCCTGCTCACCGCGCACGGTATCGAACCGGTACCCGAATCCGCCGTGATTGTGAATGTCCACAAGCCCCGGCAGCACGGTTCCCGAAAATGGCGGCTCAGGTAAATCGCGATGCGTCGCGCGCCACTGCGCGAACGACCGCACCGCGTCGATCCGATCCCCGGACACCATCACTACGCCGTCGTCCACCGTGACGCTCGCCGAGACGATGCGCCCCCGGATGAGCTGTGTGTGTGCTGTCATTCGAGTGCCCCTCGGCTCGCGCGGACCGGCTGCTGGATAGGGATGTCCACTGTGCTGGCTGAAGTTTGCCGTGCGCGACTGTCGACGAACGGCCGGGCGGCCGGGATGATCCGGAAGCGGTACGTCGTCGGGTGCGGGACCGCGCCGCACGGGTTCGAGGCGCGCAGGTGGTCACCGTGTCCGGCGGCAACCGTCTCGACGGGATTCGACCTCGGATCATGGGCGCTACTCGCGGTGCCGACCATGTGGCCGGGCTGTGCTGCCATCGAGCCGCCGCGCGGTCGCCCGTACGACGATCCGGCCCTGAAGACCCGCGCGGGGCCCTTGTCGAGAGGCACGCTCGGCGAGACGTGGGGTCCTCGGTTCGCCGGCCGCGCGGGTGACGTCATGTCAACGCTCCGCTGCGGGCGAAGAGGGCGGCGCCTGCCAAGCCCGCGCGTGCGCCGAACCGGCCGAGGACGACTCGGGGAGCGGGGACCAGGCGGAGCCGGTCGGACAGGGCGCGGTGCAGTGGGTCAGTGAGCGCCGCGCCCGCTCCGGCGAGCCCGCCGCCGAGGACGACGAGTTCGGGGCAGGCCGCGTGGACGATGCCGACCAGACCGTCGGCGAGCGCGTCGACCGCGTCCGCCACGACGGCGGCGGCGTCGGGGTCGGTGGACATGAGTGCGAAAACTTCCGCCGCGCCGCTGGTCTCGCGTCCGGTGCGTCGGGTGTAGGCCCGCGCGATGGCCGCGCCCGAGGCGACCGTCTCGACGCATCCGGTATTGCCGCAGGGGCAGGGCAATCCGCCCGCACGCCGCACCGGCACGTGCCCGTACTCGCCGACCTGGCCGTAGCTGCTGCGCACCAGCCTCCCGCCGACCGACAGCGTGCCCGAGATACCGGTGCCGAGAATGACGACGCACACATTCTCGTGGCCCTGCCCTGCGCCGTACCGCCATTCCGCCCAACCGGCCACGGCGACATCGTGTTCGATCAGCGTCGGTACACCCCAGCGCTCGGGGAAGCGGTCGCCCACGTGCACGTCCCGCCAGCCGACGTTGCTGCTGAACACGGCGACCGACCGGGCGGTGTCGACGATGCCGGGCAGCACGACGGCGGCGCGACGTACCCGGCGGCGGTCGGATTCCGGGAGTCCCCCGAGTAACCGATCGCCCAGCTCGCCCATGGCATCGAACGCGGCCGGACCATGCGGTGTAGCCACGGTGCCCACGGCCAGCGCAGCGCCCCCCGCGTCGGTGATCTCGCCTTTGATGGTGGTGCCGCCGACATCCATGCCGAGCACGAGCACGTCGTCCGGCAGCGCCCGCGCCGCTGCGCCGAGTATGTCCGTGGGCTGCCCGGCCGAACCTCGCCGCGCGGTCGGCCGGTCGCCGGGGCAGGCGCGGTCCGTCCCCGCGCCGCGCGATCCGGACACGGACGCACCCGACGGCGCACGCGGCTGCTCGGTTCCCATCCTCGGCACAGTAGTTCGTGGTGGCTCCCGCGACGGTGCGCATGCGGCCTGTGGTGATGTCACGAGTTCGAGTCGACTCGAGGCCGACGGTGTGGCTGCGGGCGCGACGATGCCGTCCGCACCCGGCGCGGTACGGCGAATGCTCACCGCAGGCCCTCGGTCACGACTTCAAAACCACCGAGCGATTCAGGCCGCGCGGGTGGTCGGGGTCCAATCCCAGGTCGGCGGAACGCAGGAGGCAGAGCCGATGCACTCGGACCAGGTCCGCCATCGGGTCGATGTCGCGATGCTCCAGGTGGGCGCCGGTGGCGGCGACGTCGTCGGCGAAGCCCGGCTCGAGTGGGCCGAACGCCCAGACCGCCCGGCCGGGCGCCGAGATGGCGATCGGGCCGTGGCGGTACTCCGTCGCCGGATACGCCTCCGTCCAGGACTGACAGGATTCGCGCAGCTTGAGCGCCGCCTCCTCGGCGATGGCCGCCGCGAATCCCATACCGACGAAACTGATCTGCTCGGCGTGGCGGACCGCGGCCAGCGACGCGGCGGGATCCTCGGTGAGCACCGCGCGCGCTCGGGCGATCACCGAGGTGAGGTCTTCGCCGAGGTGGTTGCGCAGGATGGCGAGGGTGGTCGTCGCGAAGCGGGTCTGCACCACCGACCGCTCGTCGACCTGGTCGATGAGGATCGGGTCGCCCAGTTCGAGGACGGGCGTGCCGGGACTGGAGCAGATCACCGTCCGAGGGACGTGCGCCGGGATGTCCCGCATCGCGCGCACCACTTCGGTGGTGGTGCCGGAGCGGCAGATCACCAGGTAGCGGTCGTACTCGCGAGCGCGGACCGCGCTGGCGGGCCAGGCGTCGGTGAGGCCATGACCCGCGCCCTCGCGCAGTGCCGCGATGGCGCGCGCCATGAAATACGACGTGCCGCAACCGATCACCGCGACCCGCTCGCCCGGTTTCGGCAGTACGGCGCGATGTTCCGCCGCGACGGCGGCGGCGTGCGTCCAATCGTCCGGCTGGGTGGCCACTTCGGTGACCAGATGCGGCTGCGGCGTGTGGTCGGCAGGCGTAGGCACGCAATCAGCTTCACTCCGAATGATCGTTTATGTCAAATTTCGCTCCAAAACGGTCACATATGATCACAATTCGGGCTAGATTGAGGTGCACCGACGGTGTGTCCTCCCATCATCGGCGGCTCCGCTGGCGCCGGGTGGGTAAATCTGAAAGGTTCTGCTCGTGAAAAGACCATTCCACCGCGTGCTTGCCGGAGTCGCGATGGTCACCGGCGTCGCGCTGGCCCTGTCGTCCTGTGGGTTCGGTTCGAAAAGTGGTGCGGACTCGGCTACCACGATCAATTTCCTCGCTCCCGCCTACAGCGACGGCGCCACGGGCACCAAGGCGCTGTGGGACGGCATCATCGCCGAATTCCAGAAGCAGAACCCGGGCATCACCGTCAATCTGCAGATGGAGTCGTGGAACTCGATCAACGACGTGGTGCGCACCAAGCTCCAGTCGCAGTCGACCACCCCGGACATCCTCAACATCGACGCCTACGCCAGCTTCGCGGGCGACGGCCTGCTCTACCCGGCGACCGACATCGTCTCCGCGCCGGTGCTGGCCGACATCCAGCCCGCTTTCGCGCAGAACGCGGCGCTGAACGGCACGCAATACGCGCTGCCGCTGTTCGCCTCCACCCGAACCCTGTTCTACAACACCGAACTGTTCGAGAAAGCGGGCATCGTCCGGCCGCCGAAGAACTGGGCCGAGCTGACCGACGCGGCGAAGAAGATTCAGGCGCTGGGCGGCGGCGTCTCCGGGTACGGGCTCCCGCTGGGCAGCGAGGAGGCGCAGGGCGAAACCTCCATCTGGACCTTCGGCGCGGGTGGCTCGTGGGCCGACGGCGACCGGGTCACCGTGGACACCCCGGAGAACCTGGAAGGGGTGCGGGCCATGCGTGAGCTGATCGACGCCGGTGCGACGCAGCCGAATCCGGGCGCGACCGACCGCAAGGACGTGATCAACGCCTTCATCCAGGGCAAGATCGGCATGATCGAAGCCCTGCCGCCCACCATCGGTCAGATCACCGCGAAGAATCCGGGTCTGCGGTACGCGACCGCGCCTTCGCCGACCAAGACCGGGAACCCGGTCACGCTCGGGGTGGCCGATCATCTGATGGCGTTCAAGAAGGACGGCGCCAAGGCCGAGTCGATCAAGAAGTTCCTCGACTACTTCTATTCGGCGGCGGTATACGCGGACTTCGTCAAGCACGAGGGCTTCATCCCGATCACCCACAGTGCCGCCACCGCCCTCGCCGAGGACCCGGTGACGAAGGCGTTCGCCGCCACGCTTCCGGTCGCGAGGTTCTATCCGAGCAACAACCCGAAATGGGCCGTGGCGCAAGGGGTGATCCGCCAGCAGATGGGCACCATCGCACAGGGCGCCGACCCCGCTCAGGTGTTGCAACGGATCCAGGAAGCAACGAAATAGCGTGCGGCGCAGAGGAGTACTGGCGGCACTGCCGTGGATCGGGCCGTCACTGGTCCTGATCGCGGCCGTTGTCGCCTTCCCGGCCTGCTACATGCTGTGGACCAGCACCAGGGACCTCAGCGCCTACGGCCAGGACCGGGGTGCCGCCGGACTGGCCAATTACCGGGCGCTGTTCGACATCTCGGAACTCGGCTCGGTGCTGGTCCACACGGTGGTCTGGGTGGTCGGCGTCGTGCTGGTCACGCTGGCGTTGTCCGCGGCGCTGGCCCAATTCCTGAACAAGGAGTTCCCCGGCCGCGCCGCGGTGCGGATGGCGATCCTGGTGCCGTGGGCGGCGTCGGTCGTGATGACGACCACGATCTTCTACTACATGCTCGATCCGGACGTGGGCATCGCCAATCGGTTCCTGGTGGACATCGGCCTGCTCGACCGCGGATACGGGTTCGCCAAGCAGCCGACGCAGGCGTTCCTCGTGGCGATGGGCGTCGCGGTGTTCGTCTCGGTGCCGTTCACCACCTACACGATTCTGGCCGGACTGCAAGCCATTCCGGCGGAGATCGAGGAGGCGGGGCGGGTCGACGGCGCGAGCGCCTGGCAGCGCTACCGCCATCTCACATTGCCGCAGCTGCGTCCGGCGATCGCGGTGGCGACCATCATCAACATCATCAACGTGTTCAACTCGCTGCCGATCCTGCAAGTGATCACCGGAAGCATCGCAGGCTTCTCGGCGGACACCACGACGACGCTGACCTTCAAGCTGATCCGGCAGAACCAGCAGGTCGACACCGCCGCGGCGATGAGCGTGCTGAACTTCGCGCTGATCGTCGTCGTCATCGCGATCTACGTGAAGCTGGTCCGTCCGACCGCGGAGATCGACCGATGACGACGCGGGTGGAGGTACGCGAGCAGGCCACGGCGACGCCGCCCGCCCCGGCGGCGCCCGCGCGGCGTGCACGACGCCGCTGGGAGCTCACCGCCGTCGGCGTGGTGCTCGCCGCGGTGTTCCTGCTGCCGTTCGTCGTGATGGTGCTCGGTTCGCTGAAGAGCAGAGCCGAGATCCTGCGCATCCCGCCGACGTATCTGCCGCAGTCCTGGCATCCGGACAACTACGCGACGATGTGGGACACCCCCGAGACTCCGCTTCCGTTCAACCTGGCCAGCACGATCATCATCGCGGTCTGCGCCACCGCTTTGGTGCTGGCCGTGGCGATTCCGGCCGGGTATTACACGGCGCGGCACCGTTTTCCGGGGCGCCTGGTGTTTCTCGGCGTGGTGCTGGTGACCCAGATGTTGCAGCCGACGGTGCTGGTCACCGGGTTGATCCGGGAGTTCTTCGCGCTCGGCATCAACGACACCTGGCTGGCGATGATCTTGGTGAACGCCGCGTTCAACCTGTCGTTCGCGGTGTGGATCCTGCACAGTTTCTTCGCCGCGATCCCGGTGGAGATCGAGGAAGCCGCGATGCTCGACGGGCTCGGGCGCGGGCAGATCCTGGTCCGGGTGAGCCTGCCGCTGGTGTGGCCCGGCATCGTGACGGCGACGATCTTCGTCGTGGTGGCGTGCTGGAACGAATTCGCCGCCAGCCTGGTCGTGCTCACCACGCCGGAGAACCAACCGCTGTCGGTGGCGCTGACCAAGTTCGTCGGCCAGTACGACACCGCGTGGCAATACGTGTTCGCGATCTCCACCGTCGGCATCGTCCCGGTGGTGCTGCTGTTCGCTCTCATCGAGAAGCGTCTGGTGGCGGGGTTGACCGCGGGAAGCGTGAAATAGCCTGCGAGAACTGGCGCACCGGGATGACGGAATCGCCGCGCCGCCACCGTTCGGCGCGCTGATGGAAGGTAGCCGCGCGGTAGCATCGAGAGGTGACACGGCGGGATCACGGACCCAAGGACGGTCGCAGCTACGGCGGGCTGTCCAAGGAACAGCGGGTTGCCCAGCGGCAGACCCGCCTGATCGATGCCGCTCTCGAACTATTCGGCACCCAGGGATACGCGGCCACCTCGATCGAGCGCCTCTGCGCCGTGGCGAACGTCTCCACGCGCAGCTTCTACGAGGACATGGGCAGCCGCGAAGCGCTGCTCATCGCCCTGGCGAATCGCATCACCTCCCGTGCGCTGGAACGCGCGCTGACCGCACTGGCGGCCACCGAGAACGAGCCCTTGCCCACCCGCGTGGTAGCGAGTTTCCGCGCTTATCTGAGCGTCACGTGCGCCGACGCCCGGTCCGCGCGGGTCTGTTATGTCGAGGTGGTCGGCGTGAGCACGGCGGTGGAGCAGTGGCGCAGGCAGCAGCGTGGTCTGCTGTCGGCGCTGCTGATCAGCGAGGCCGAACGCGCTGTCGGCCGTGGCGAGACCGGTCCGCGGCGTTTCGATCTCTTCGCGCTGGCCGTGATCGGCGCGGTCACCTCACTCGCTCAGGAATTGGTGCAGGGTACGTCGCCGGGTTCGGCGGTGAGTCTGGACGAGATCTGCGAAGAGATCGCCTACTTCGTGAATTCCGGTCTTTCCCAGGCGCGCGATCCGGGTGCGGAAGACGGGCGTCTTCCCGCTACCGCGGCGCTTCCGGCCCGGCCCACCGTCGAGGCCGATGTGTTCTGAGCGGGGTCGGTGTCGGCCGTGCGGATTTCCGCGGTCGGTGGGTGCGTGTGTTCATATTGTTCGCGTGTTCGCCGAAACAGCAGGTTGCCCGCGCGAGCGGGGCGGTGTGAGATGACCGGGCCGTCGGATCGTCCGCAACGGTGGAACCGGTTGCTGGAATTGCTCGCCGAATCCGGGCGGCTTTCGGTGGAGGAGGCCGCCGAGCGGCTCGGTGTGTCCGCCGCTACGGTGCGTCGCGATTTCACCGCGCTCGCCGAACAGCAGCTGGCCACCAGGACACACGGCGGTGTGGTGGCGACCTCGGTGGCCTACGATCTGCCCGCGCGTTACCGGCAGAGTGCGGGCGAGGCCAAGCAGCGCATCGCCGAACACGCCGCGTCGCTGGTCGATCCGTGCGCGGTGGTCGGGATGAACGGCGGCACCACCACCACGGCGGTGGCCAGGGCGCTGGCCGTGCGCACGGATCTCGGATCGGCCGGTGACGAGCAGCTCACTCTGGTCACCAACGCGCTGAACATCGCGGGGGAGATGGTGCTGCGGCCACACGTGCGCACGATCGTTCTCGGCGGTGTGGCCCGGCGCGAGTCCTATGAGCTGCACGGGCCGCTGGCCGAACGGGCGCTGGCCGAACTGCGGCTCGACGATCTCGTGCTCGGCGTGAACGCGATCTCCGTCGAGGGCGGCGCCCAGTGCAGGCACATCGACGAGGCCGGGGTGACCACCGAGATGGTGCGGCGTTCCGGCCGGGTGCTGGTGGTGGCCACCGCGGACAAGCTCGAGCGCACCGCACTGGCCCGCATCTGCGGCATCGAGCAGGTGCAGGTGCTGGTCACCGATACCGGCGCGGATCCGGGGGCGGTGCAGGCGATCCGGGCGGCGGGCGTGCGGGTCGACGTGGTGTAGGCGCTCACGCCGTCTGCGCGATCCAAGTGTCCCAATAATCTTCGTACCACTGACGGAAGTTCTGGCCGTACGACATATTGCTGTGGCTTCCTCTCTCGAAGCGATAGTGATCAGCTATTCGTTGTACCGCCTCGTCGTGGGAGAACTCTCCACCGCGATATCTCTCATAAATCCTGCGGTATTTCCCCGAGACGCTGTGATTGATGTCCGGCCCGCCATTTTCGAGTATCTGGCGGCGTATGGCGAGCTGTGACATGACGGCATGGCCCTCGTTCCGCAGCGACCGGTCCACATGATCGACCACCCATTGCTCCCGCGTTCGGCCCATCGGCGGCGAGGGGGCGTCGTTATGCGGATTACCGGGGTGGGCATGGTCGATCTCATGTGCGAGCGCATCGGCGGAGGCTCTGGCGTTGCCTTCCATATTGCGATCGAGAACAACAGCCTTCTCGTCGTAGTCGGCATAGGTTCCGTCCCCTCTCTTTCCGTAGCGAATGGTCCATCCGAACTGCTGTACGTCCTGGATCTGACGAATGAGGTCCTCGGACAACCCGGCGATTTCGTCGACTTCTCCGCCCAGCCCGGTCTCTACGGACGTCGAGTAGCCGAGCCGCTGTAGGCGTTTCTGGTATTCCGGGATTTCCAGGGTTTCCCTTCGGATGGCATCCCGACCGGCGAGATCGGCGTCAATTGTCTTGGCGACGGTCAGGTTGACTTCTCCGCTGAGATTATGGACATTGTGCGATGCGGCATTCGCGTATCTCGATAGATCGCGGCGTAGGCCGGTCGTCAGGTTCAGGAACAGTTCGCGGAGACGTCTCATTCCGGGCTACCGCTGCCGAGGCTCCGAGCTCGTCCACGGTTCTCGTGTACGGATATGTCTCTGAGGAGTTGCGAGCGGGCATGGAATCTGATGCGCAGCTTTCTCGCCCCATGCTCAGAGGTGAACGAAACCGCTCCTTCGGGCGGAATCCTCGGGTCGACCCGTGTGTTTTCCATCGGGAGTTCGAAGATCCCGGCCATATCCGCGCGGGTGATGCGGATGTCCATCGCGACGTGCATGATCACCAGGGCATGTGAACCGACTGCCCCCGTGCGCGGGCCGCGGAACACGATTGACGAGAACGGCCCGCCGTCCGGGTATGCCACGAATTCGCGTGCCTGCGGATCGGCGCAGGGTACTGCACTGAACTCCGTCCCGCACGCCGAGGAGACATAGTGTGGCGTGAAGCATTCCGGGACCGCCAGTACATGATCGGCAATCAGTCGGATCTCGCGGATGTATGGCGATGTCATGCTGGCTGTTCCTCCGCGGGCCGAAGTGCTCAGGCCCGCGGATCATGACGCTCACATGCCGGAAAATCGTTCCTACCAGCGGTGGTGTGGCGCGGTCATCAGGATGTCGAGCAGCTCGGGCTCTGTGCGGTTTTGGGCTTCTTCGCAAGTGTGGCAAACACGTGGCACCACAGTTATTCCCACCATTGGGAATAAATTGAAGCCCGGATCAGGCTGGTAGCGAACGAATTACTGATAGCTGGACCAAGTGTCGGTCGGTTACCGATCGGCGGTGCTGAACCGATTCAGCGGCGCATCGGCGCCAGTGGGTCGGCGCATGGCTCGCGCCCAAACGAGGAATCCCCAGGCTACGAATCCCGCGTAGACCAGATACAGCGTCGCCGACGGGTAGTAGCCCGCACGCACCAGCAGTGGAATGCCGACCAGGTCGACCGCGATCCAGATCAACCAGAACTCGGCCAGCCCCCTGGCCATGCCGTAGGTGGCCAGCACCGAGCCGGTGAAGATCCATGCCTCGGCCCACGGGCCGTAGGAACCGAGCCATTCGAAGAGCTGGGCGAAAACGGCCGTGCCCGCGAGCATCGCCACCACCAGGACGACGCGTTCGCGCGTGCTCGCCCAGCGCGGGTCGACGCCGCGGTGCTCGAGCGCGGTCCCGCGTGCCGCGTGCCGGTACCAGCTCCACCAGCCGTACACGCTGACCGCGATGAACATCAGCTGGCGTCCGGCCTGTCCGGCCATGTTCAGCTGCTGCGGAGTGTGGAACACCCCACCGACGAATACGGTGAACAGCAGCGCGTTCCCGGCGATGCCGACGGGCCAGGCCCAGACCCGCCGCCGCATGCCGCCGATCGCGGAAGCCAAGCCGAAGCCGTTGCCGACCACCTCGCGCCAGAGGATCTCCGAGCCCGCGATGTGCAGCTTGGCGTCGAGCAGCGTGAGGATCGGGTTCACCTGTCGTGTAACCCGCGGCGGGGCGTATCTCATCCGTTCGGATCGCCGCGATCGGAAATGCGCGGTGCGGACCGTAACGATTGCGCAATCTGGCGACACCATTCGCAATGTCCGTGCAACGGGGTGCTCCTATGGTGGCCGTCATGAGCACGGAGAGCGATACCGCCGGGGGGACCGGAATTCATCTCAGCGGATTGACCAAGACCTTCCGGGTCGGGCGGAAAACCGTGCAGGCGCTGGCGAGCGTCGATCTGCACACCGAGCAGGGCGCGTTCCTGTCGCTGCTCGGTCCGTCCGGCTGCGGCAAGTCGACGGTGCTGCGCATTCTCGCTGGCCTGGAGACGCCGACGGCGGGCAAGGCGCTGATCGACGGCTCGACGCCCGCCGAACTGCGCGGCAAGCACGCGTTCGGCATCGCCTTCCAGGATTCGGCGCTGCTGCCGTGGCGATCGGTGGCGTCGAATATCGCGCTGCCGCTCCAGGTCGCGGGCATCACGCCGGAGCCGGGGCAGATCGATGACCTGATCCGCCTGGTCGGGCTGGACGGCTTCGAGAAGGCCAAGCCCGCGCAGCTGTCCGGCGGCATGCGCCAGCGCGTCTCGATCGCGCGCGCACTGGTGGTGAAGCCCACCGTGCTGCTGCTGGACGAACCGTTCGGAGCGCTGGACGACATGACCAGGCAGCGGCTCAATCTGGAGTTGCTGCGGATCTGGACCGAGAAGCCCGCGACGACGTTGATGGTGACCCATGGCATCGCGGAGGCGGTGTTCCTGTCCGACGTGGTGGCCGTGATGAGCCCGCGGCCGGGGCGGGTGCTGGAACTGGTCGAGATCGATCTGCCGCGTCCACGGCTGCCCGAGATGATGCGGACACCGGAATTCCACAAGCTGCACGACTATCTGTCCGAGCTGCTGTTCGGGACCGCCGGAAAAGGAGGCGTCGCATGAACGAGCACCAACCGGAACGCTGTGTGCGGCACCGTAAGCCGGGCTGGCAGCGGGCGAGCGTGCGCACTGGGCCGCTGCGGCGGCAGCCGTGCGTCCGGCGGACAGGGGATACGGCGTGAAGCGCTTCGGCGGCGTGCTCGGCGTGCTGGGGCTGGTCGCGGTGTGGTGGGCGCTCGCGGCGTTCGAGGTAGCGGGCGGCACCATACCGAGTCCCTGGCAGGTGCTGCACACCATGTACTCCGACGGATGGGGCCTGTACGGCCCTAATTTCCGGATCACCGCGCTCGGCGCGCTGCAGGGATTCGTCTGGGGCAACGGCCTGGCCATCGCCCTGGCCGTCCTGATCGTGCTGGTCCCGCCGATCGAGTCGCTGGCGACCCAGTTGGCGATCCTGAGCTATTGCACTCCGCTGCTCGCGCTGGGCCCGATCATCCTTGTGGTGTTCGGCGGACGCACCCCGACGGTCTTCCTTGCCGCGATGTACTGCTTCTTCACCACTATGGTCGGCACCGTCGCCGGGTTGCGCTCGGCCGACCGGACCAGCCTGGAGCTGGTGCGCGCCTACGGCGGCGGACGCTGGCAGCAGTTGTACCGGGTGCAGGCGATCTCGGCGCTGCCGAGCACGTTCGCGGCGTTGAAGATCGCCGCGCCGTCGGCCGTGCTCGGCGCGATCATCGGCGAGTACCTCGGTGGCGTGGACAGCGGCATCGGGGTGGCGCTGACCGCCGCCCAGACCTCCTACAACGTGCCACGCACCTGGGGCATGGCGCTGGCGGCCGCCGCGCTGGCCGGACTCGGCTACGCGCTGGTGGCGCTGGCCGCCCGCCTGGCCGCGCCCTGGACCGTCCGGGAGGCGTGATGAAGATCTCCACGCGCGTTGCGCTGCACCAGGTCACGGGGGAGGTCCGATGAATCTGCTGCGACGGATCGGGATCTTCCTTTTCCCGCTGTGCACATCGCTGGTGCTGATGCTGGTGATCTGGTACGTCTTCCTGAAAGCGTTTCCGCAGGTCGGCCCGCGGGTGGGCAAGACGCCCGGCGATATCTGGACCTACTTGGTGACGGCGCCCAACGCCGCGACCGCGCGGCAGGCGATCCTGGACGACCTGCAGATCACGCTGCGTGACGCGGCGCTCGGGTTCGGCGCGGGCATGCTCGCCGCGTTGGTGGTCGCCGCGCTGTTCGTGTCGTTCGCCGCGATCGAGCAGACCTTCCTGCCGGTGGCGATGCTGCTGCGCTCGGTTCCGCTGGTGGCGCTCACGCCGATCATCGTGCTGGTGTTCGGCCGCGGCCAGGCCGGGGTCGCGGTGCTCGCCGCGATCGTGGTGTTCTTCCCCGCGCTGGTCATGATCATGGCGGGATTGCGCAACGCGCCGCGGCAGGCGCTGGAACTGGTGGCCGCGTACGGCGGATCGCGGTGGACCGGGCTGCGCATGGTGGCCGTGCCCGCGGCGCTGCCCTCGGTGTTCGCCGCCGCGCGGATCTCGGTGCCGGGTGCGCTGATCGGCGCGTTGCTCGGTGAGTGGCTCGGCAGCGGCACCGGCCTGGGCGCCGGCTTGATCCGGGCGATCCCCACGTTCCAGTACAGCAAGTTGTGGGCATCGATCGTCATCGTCACGCTGGTCTCGGTGGCGCTCTACGCGATCGTCGGTGTCGTGGAGAACCTGGTGCTGGCCCGGTTCGGACCGGAAGCGGGACGACTCTGACCGAACCGAATTCCTCGCTCGGAACGCCAAAGTAAAGAAAATGAAACGCACTGCGCTTAGATTCGGCCCATGACACCCGCGCACCGCTCCACGTTCGGGCACCTGAACCGACGCTCCTTCCTCCGTTACTCCGCATTCGCCGGCGCCGCGCTCGGCGGTGCGGGCGCACTGGCCGCCTGCGGAGGGAGCTCCGGTGATTCGCCGGGCGGCACCATCGCGGACGGATCGAAATACGGCGGCGTCGCGGTGCAGCTTTCCTGGCTGAAGAACATCGAATTCGCGGGCGAATACTTCGCCGACTCGAAAGGCTATTTCAAGGAGGCGGGTTTCGGCTCGGTCGACTTGATCGCGGGCGGCGCGGCCAGCACGTCGGTAGAGGCCGGATTGGATACCGGGAAGGTGTGGCTGGGCCTGTCCGCGCCGCAGACCACCGCACCCGCGATCCTGGAGGGCCTGCCCGCCAAGATCGTCGCCACCACGTATCAGAAGAACCCGTTCGCGATCGTGTCCTCCGCGGCGAAACCGATCAAGACGCCCGAGGACATGAAGGGCCGCAAGATCGGTGTGCAGGACACCAACCAGTTGATCTTCAACGCGCTGCTCACCGCCAACGGGCTGAAGCCGGGCGATGTCACCGTCGTGCCCGCCCAATTCGACCCGACCCCGCTGGCCAACGGAGAGGTCGACGGATGGGTCAGCTATGTGACGAACGAACCGATCACGCTGGCGGCAAAGGGCTTTCAGAACACCCACTTCTTGTTCGCCGACTTCAACCTGCCGCTGGTCGCGGAGACGCTCACGGTCGCGCAGTCCACCATCGACAAAGAGCGCGACAAGTTGAAAGCGTTCCTGGCCGCCGAGATCAAGGGCTGGAAGGACGCGGTGGCCGATCCGGCCGAAGCGGCCCGGCTCGCGGTCGGGGTGTACGGCAAGGATCAGAAGCTCGATCTCGCCGAGCAGACGAAAGAGGCTGTCGCGCAGAACGATCTAGTCGTTTCGGCGGATACCGCCACGGGCGGACTGCTCTCGATGACCGACGCCCTGATCGAACAGAACATCGCCGCGCTGCGTGCCGCGAAAATAGACATCAAGGCCGCGCAACTGTTCGACCTGTCCGTATTGCGCGAGGTGTATGCCGAGCACCCCGGCCTGAAATGATCAGAGACCCACAGCGGTTTTCGGCGTGATCGGGATTTCGCCGCTGTACGGATCGACCGCTCGCACCGGCTGCGCGGCGCGGGCGGCCAGCAGTTCGGCCGCGATCGCGACGGCCATCTCGGGCGCGGTGCGTGCGCCGATGTCGAATCCCGCGGGCGAGTGCAGCCGCGACAGCGTCTCCTCGCCGAAACCGCCTGCGCGCAGGTCCTCCATGCGCCGGATGTGCACCTGGCGTGACCCCATGGCGCCGAGATAGCCGACCTCGGGTAGTCGCAGCGCCACGGTGAGTAGTGGAATTTCGAAGGTGGGATCGTGCGACAGCACGACTATGGCCGTGCTGCTGTCGATTTCACCTGCCGAGGAGAGGATGTTGAGGTAGCGGTGCGGCCAGTCGACCACGACCTCGGCGCCGGGAAACGATTCCGGCGTAGCGAAATTGGGGCGAGAGTCGCAGATGGTCACTCGGTAACCGAGCAACCTGGCCTGCACGGTGAGTGCGGCGGCGAAGGAATTGGCGCCGAAGATGATCAGGCGCGGCGGCGGAGCGAACGAGGCGACGAAGACATCGGAATCGGGTAGCGCGACCAATTCGGTGGCGTGCCGCTTGTCGGTGATCAGGTGCTGGCCGATCAGGTCGGCATCGGAGTTCCACACCACCGTGAAGACGGTGACCCTGCGGTGCGCCGCGATCTCGGCGGCGACCTCCGGGAACTCCGGGAAGTGTCTTCGAGAGAACGGTTCGGTGAAGACGTCCATCATCCCCTCGCCGTGCGCGCCCCCGTCCACGCCGCCGGCCACGCCGAAACGGTGCATCGCGCGGCGGCCGGTCCGCGCGGCCTGGAGCACGGACTCGTAGGCGATGTCCTCCAGCCCGCCCGCGGCGACCGATCCGTAGACGCCCCCGTCCGGGTCGACCAGCATCGCCGAGCCCACCGGTAAGGGCGCGGCGCCCACGGTGCGCACGATGGTGCCGAGTCCGCCGGTCCGGCCCGAGTACCACACCCGCAACAGGTCGTCGACGATGTCCCGCATCAGCTAGCTCCGATCACCGTGCGGTCGTGGCCGGGAAGTCACGATCGACGCCCGTCGCCAAATCGTCGCACGTGACGCACACCATATCGTTTCTGCCGGTCAAATAGGTGCGGGCGCCGGAATCTCCTGCAGCCGACCCACAAACCGCATTCCAGTGCTTGTGGGCTATAACAACAGGGTGTCCAGGTGTGTCGTGGAACACAGCGCGTGCCAGACCGCTGGGTGCCGCGAGCGCGGCGGCGAGCACCCGGGCGACCGCGTCGGCGCCGACATCGGGGGTGTCCACCGGCATGATCGCGGCGTAGCGCGCGGGGGTGCCGGCCGCGGCGATCAGGCCCGCCCGTAGCGATGCGCTCAGTCCGGTCGCCCAGTCCGCCGCCCAGACGTGCCGTACGCCCGGCGGCAGGTCGACGATCCCCGGCGTCGGGCCGGTCGCGCCGAGGACCACGATGACCGGGTCGCAACCTCCGCCGCGCAGCGCGGCGACCGTGGACCGCAGCCAGGCGCCGTCCTCGGCGAGCACTTTGGGTTTTCCGTAGCGGGTTCCGGCGCCCGCGGCGAGCACGACGCCCGCGCAGGGTGCGACGGCGGGGCGATCAGGGTCGGCCATGCCTCAAAGGTAATACCGGCCGGTCTGCGCCGCATGATGGGAAACCGGTGCTCAGGCGTGGTTCCGGAGCGACACGCCGAAGGCGATCCCTCCGCTTCCGGTGGCGGCTCGTCCGGTCGTATTCGATGCTGGTCCGATGACGGATCAGCGACGCGGTATCGCGGCGTTCGACGCGCTGTCCGCCGACGCGGCCTACCGGGCGGCGCTCGGCTGCTGCTCGTCGCCGGAGTTCGCGCGGTCGCTGGTCGCGGGCCGTCCGTACCGGAGCGTCGAGGCGCTGCTCGATGCGGCGGACGGAGCGTTGGCACGGCTGCCGGAGTCCGAGCTCGACTCGGCCCTGGCAGGTCACCCCAGGATCGGCGAACGACCGCACTCCGCCGCTTCGGCACGGGAGCAGGCCGGAGTGGCGGGTGCGGCCGACGCGGTACGCGCGGCGCTCGCCGAGGGCAACCGCGCTTATGAGGAACGGTTCGGGCACATCTACCTGGTGTGTGCGAGCGGAAAGTCGGGTGAGGAGCTGCTCGCGCTGCTCACTGCCCGGTTACGCAATGATCCCGAGACCGAAAGGCAGGTCGTGCGAACAGAATTGGGCAAGATCAATCGGATCCGGCTGCGGGCGCTGCTGGCGGAGCTGTCATGAGCACGCTGAGCACGCATGTGCTGGACGCGGTGCGCGGCGTGCCCGCCGCGGGCGTCACGGTGACGTTGTACCAGCAGGAGCGGCAGCTCGATTCGGGCGAAACGGGCGCGGACGGGCGAATCCGGGCATTGGGCGAAGCGCTCGAAGCCGGAACCTATCGGCTGGTCTTCGACACCGGCGCCTACTTCGCGGGTCAGGGGGTGGAAACCTTCTATCCCGAGGTGAGCATCGCGTTCGCCGTGACGGAGGAACGGCGCTATCACGTCCCATTGCTGTTGTCGCCCTTCGCCTTTTCCACCTATCGAGGGAGCTGAGCATGGAACTGACCGGGCCCATCGTGCTGACCGACCACCGATACGGGAAGGCGGAGAACCGGGTCGTCCGGATCCACCGGCAGAGCGCACGGCACGAGATTCGCGACGTGAACGTGTCCACGGTGCTGCGCGGCGATTTCGCCGCCGCGTACGTCGCGGGCGACCAGGCGAAGGTCCTGCCCACCGACTCACAGAAGCAGACGGCCTATGCCTTCGCGAAACGGCCCGGGCTGCGGGCCATCGAGGACTACGCGCTCGCGCTGGCCGATCATTTCGTCGCCGAGATCGAACCGGTGCGCAGCGCGCGTATCGAGGTCGACGAGTACGCCTGGCAGCGCGTGACGGTCGACGGTGTGGAACATGATCACACCTGGGTGCGGCAGGGACCGGAAGTGCGCACCGCGGCGGTCACCGTGGCGGGGAAGGGCGCCGAGCGGCGGGCCTGGGTCGTCGGCGGGGTGAAGGACCTGACCATCCTCAAGTCGACCGGCTCGGAGTTCGCCGACTTCCTGAACGACGAGTTCACCGTGCTCGCCCCGACCCGTGATCGAATGCTGGCCACGTCACTGATCGCCGAATGGCGTTTCGCGAGCAGCGCGGGCATCGACTGGGACGAGGTCTACACCGGCGTGCGGGCGCGGCTGGTGGAGACCTTCGCGACGCTGCATTCGAAGGCGTTGCAGCAGACGCTGTTCGAGATGGGCAAGGCCGCGCTGACCGCGTATCCGGTGCTGGCCGAGATCCGGCTCGCGGCCCCGAACAAGCATCACTTCGACTACGACTTGGGCCGCTTCGGCATCGAGAACCACGGGGAGGTCTACCACGCCGACGACCGCCCCTACGGGCTGATCCACGCCACCGTTGCGCGGGCCGACGCGCCGGAAGCGGGTCCCGCGTGGAGCAGGTGACCGTCATCGCGGACTGCGCCGTCGCGACCGTCGACGCCCAGGGGACCGAGTACGCCCGAGGGTACGTCGTCGTGCGGGGCAACCGGATCGACGCGGTCGGCGCGGGGGATCCGCCGGACCTCGGCGCGGACGCGCGGCACGTCGACGGGCGCGGCTGCCTGCTGACGCCCGGGTTGGTGAACACCCACCAGCACCTCTACCAATGGATCACCCGCGGCCTGGCCACCGACCACACGCTGTTCGAATGGCTCACCACGCTCTACCCGGTCTGGGCGGGCATCGACGAGGACGGGGTGCGCGTGGCCGCCACCGGTGCGCTCGCCACTCTCGCGCGCACCGGGTGCACCACCACCACCGATCACCACTACGTGTTCCCGCGCGACGGCGGTGACCCGCTCGCCGCCGAGATCGCCGCGGCGGCGCGGGTGGGCCTGCGGTTCCATCCCTGTCGCGGCTCGATGGATCTGGGCGCGAGCGCGGGCGGCCTGCCGCCCGATCACCTGGTGGAACGCCTGGACGACATCCTCGCCGCGAGCGCGGAGGCCGTCGCGCGGTGGCACGACCCGTCGTCCGACGCCATGCTGCGGATCGCGCTCGCGCCGTGTTCGCCCTTCTCGGTCACCCCCGACCTGCTGCGCGAGTCGGCGGCGCTGGCCCGCGAGCTCGGGGTCCGGCTGCACACCCACCTCGCCGAGACCATCGACGAGCAGGACTATTGCCTGGCGACTTTCGGCTGTACGCCCGCGCGGTACCTGCAGCGGCTGGACTGGTTCGGTCCGGACGTCTGGTACGCGCACGCCGTCCACCTGGACGACGACGCGCTCGCCGCCCTCGCGGAGACCGGTACCGGCGTGGCGCACTGCCCCACGTCGAACGCGCGGCTCGGCGCGGGCATCGCCCGCGTGGCCGACCTGGTCCGCGCGGGCGTTGCGGTGGGGCTCGGCGTGGACGGCGCGGCGAGCAACGAGGCCGGTTCGATGATCGAGGAGCCGCGCCACGCCTTGCTGTGGGCGCGCAATCGGGGCGGCCCGCACGCGATGACCGTGCGCACCGCGCTGGAACTGGCCACCATGGGCGGCGCGCGGGTGCTCGGCCGCGCCGCCGACATCGGTTCGATCGAGGTCGGCAAGCTGGCGGACCTGGCGCTGTGGCGGCTGGACACCGCCGCGCACGCCGGGATCGCGGATCCGGTGACCGCACTGGTGCTCGGCTCGCCTCCACCGCTGGCGGCGCTGCTGGTGAACGGGCGCGAGGTGGTGCGCGACGGCGAGGTGCGGACGGTCGACACCGACGTGGTCGCCGCCGAGGTGGCACGGGCGCAGGCGAAGCTGCTCGCGAAGGCGGGGTGAGCGACTCGCGCGGAGCAGCCGCCGCCGGCCCTGCCGGAGTGCGGGATCGGCCTACCGGCAGCCGGTGCTGTCGGCGGACGGCCTGTGCCGGTCGAGGCGGGGACGCGGGCCGGGGGAGTTCGCCCACCTGCCTTACTGTGCCGCGAGCAGCATCGGGAACCGGGCGGTGCTGTCGGTGTGGCCGGGCCGGGAGTTGGTGCCGCGGCGCGCGGCACTCTCGCCCAGCCGCGTAGTTGGGCGTGGCGGGAATGCCGGGTGCGGTGGCGATATCGTCGCCCAGCCGTTCGTCGAGGAGAATCGTCACGCTGATCTGGGCGGGGTGTCGTGCCTGGTCAGGCCGGACGAGCAATACTGAAGCAGTGTCGGCTCGGACGGCCGGTAGGCGGGCGCGAGCCGTGGTGTCGTGGACGGCACGCCCGCGTAAGCGCTCGGCCGGGACGGTTTCCCGGTCGCGGGGGCCGTCGCGCGGCGAGGTAACGGCCGCGCAATCTGACGTGCGTCGCGCGCAATACGGCGGCAACCGACTGGCTCTACGGTGACGGAGAGGCAGGAACGAGGTGAGACGTGGACCTGGACACGATTCGCGAGGTGGTGGTCGCTCGCGAGCGCGAAGACCTGGCCGTGCTCGGTGCGTCCACCGCGGTGCTCGCCGGAGGAACCTTCCTGTTCTCCGAGCCGCAGGATCAGCTGCTGCGCCTGGTCGACATCACCGGCCTGGGGTGGCCCGCGTTCGAGATCGTGGATGGCGGACTGGACATCGCCGCGACTTGCACCCTGGCCGAGTTCGCCGGAGCCGCGCCGGGCCGTGAGTTGGGGACGGGGGTGTTGCGCGACCCGTGGCCGGGGACCGCGCTGTTCGCCCGGTCCTGCCGGGCGCTGCTGGCCTCGCACAAGATCTGGCGCACCGCGACCGTCGGGGGCAACGTCTGCCTGGCGTTGCCCGCGGGTGCGGTGCTCGGCGCGCTGGTGGCGCTCGACGGAACGGCGCTGGTGTGGGCCGCGGACGGCGCCGATCGGGAGATTCCGATGCGGGAGTTCGTCCTCGGTCCGGGTCGTACGGCGCTGCGCCCCGGCGACGTGCTGCGCTCGATTCGCCTACCGCGCTCGAGTCTGTTGGCCCGCACCAGCTTTCGAAAGATCGCGCTCGCCCCGCTCGGCCGATCCGGCGCCGTCGTGATGGGGCGGAGGGAAGGCAGTGGCCGTAGCGCGGTCACGATCACAGCCGCCACGATCAGGCCCGTCGTCCTGGACTTCGCCGCCCCGCCCTCCGAGGGCGAGATGCGCGATGCCATGCACACGATCGACTCGGCGTTGTGGTTCGACGATCCGCACGGGTCGCCGGAGTGGCGCAGGCATGTCTCGGGAGTGCTCGCCGACGAGGTCGCCGCGGAACTGCGGGGAAGCTGATGCGATTCGAAGTGGACGGCAGGACCGTCGACATCGCGGCGCGGCCGGGGCAGTGCCTGCGGACGGCGCTGCGCGACAGCGGCAACCTGGCGGTGAAGAAGGGCTGTGACACGGGCGATTGCGGGGCCTGCTCGGTGCTGGTCGACGGAATGACGGTGCACTCCTGCGTCTTTCCCGCCTTTCGCGCCGCCGGACGCGCTGTCACCACCGCCGCCGGACTCGGAACGCCCGAGCATCCGCACCCGGTGCAGCGCCGGTTCGTCGCCGACGCCGCGTTCCAATGCGGGTTCTGCACCGCCGGCATGGTGGTCACGGCCGCGGGGCTCGGGTGTGCCGCCGACGAGCAGGCCGGCGTGTCGGGCGACGAACTCGCCGAGCTGATGAAGGGCAACCTCTGCCGCTGCACGGGTTACCGCGCCATCCGCGCCGCGCTGGGCGAGCAGCTCACTCCGGACGATCCTGCCGCCGTCGCACCGGATCCGGCCGCGGCGATCGTAGGAGCGTGCGCCCCGGCCGGGCCGCGCATCGTTTCCGGACGCGAGCCGTACACCTTCGACTTGCCGCGACCGGGCGACGCCGACACCGCGCCACCGTCCGCGCCGCTGCACATCGCGGTGCTGCGAAGCCCGCACCCGCATGCGCGAATCCGCTCGATCGGCACCACCACCGCCGAGGCACTACCCGGCGTGCACGCGGTGCTCACCCATGCCGACGCGCCGGACGTGCCGTTCTCCACCGCGCGGCACGAGCTGCGCACCGACGACCCCGACGACACCTACGTGCTCGACCACACGGTTCGCTTCGTGGGGCAGCGGGTGGCCGCGGTGGTGGCCGACAGCGTCGCGATCGCCCGCGAGGGATGCCGTCTGCTGGAGGTCGACTACGAGGTCCTGCCCGCGGTGTTCGATCCGCAGGACGCGCTGCGCCCCGACGCGCCGAAACTGCACGGCGACAAGCCCCCCTCGGCCCGGATCGTCGATCCCGGCCGCAACCTGGTCGCCGAACTGCACGGCGAGGTGGGTGACGTCGCCGCGGGTCTGGCTGCCGCGGCGCATGTCGTACGCGGCGTCTGGGATTCGCCGCGGGGTCAGCATGTGCACTTGGAGACACACGGCGGCGTCGGCTGGCTGGACGACGCCGGACGCCTGGTCATCCGGTGCAGCACCCAGGTCCCGTTCCTGGTCCGCGACGAATTGTGCCGCCTGTTCGGCCGGTCGTCCGCGCAGGTGCGGGTATTCGCGGCCAGGGTCGGTGGCGGGTTCGGCGCGAAACAGGAGATGCTGGCCGAGGACCTGATCGCGCTGGCCGTGCTGCGCACCGGCAGACCGGTGCAATACGAGTTCACGCGCTCCGACGAATTCACCGCCGCGACCTGCCGCCATCCCATGCGGGTCGCGGTGACGGCGGGGGCCGACGCGCGCGGTGTGCTGACCGCCTTGGCGGTCGACGTGCTCGCCGACACCGGCGCGTACGGCAATCACAGCGGCGGGGTGATGTATCACGGCGTCGGTGAGTCGGTGGAGCTGTACCGCTGTGCCAACAAGCGGGTCGACGCGCAGGCGGTGTACACCAACAACGTTCCCTCCGGCGCGTTCCGCGGATACGGCCTCGGGCAGGTGATCTTCGCGGTGGAGTCGGCTCTCGACGAACTCGCGCACGCGCTCGGCATGGACCCGTTCGAACTGCGCCGCAGCAACGCGGTAGTGCCGGGCGACCGGTTCGTCGGCGCCGCGGTGAACGAGAGCGACCTCATGTTCGGCAGCTACGGCCTGGACCAATGCCTCGACCTCGCCGAACGAGCGCTGCTGCGCGGCAACGACGTGCACGCGCCCGGCCCGGAGTGGCGGGTGGGTACGGGCATGGCCGCCGCGATGATCGCGACCGTCCCGCCGCGCGGTCACCGGTCGACCGCGACGGCCGCGCTGCTGCCCGACGGCCGCTACGAGATCCGGGTCGGCACGGCGGAATTCGGCAACGGAACGACGACGGTGCACGCGCAGCTCGCCGCTACCGCGCTGGACACCGAAGTGGACCGCATCGTGGTCCGGCACGGCGACACCGACCTGGTGGACCACGACACCGGCGCGTTCGGCTCCACCGGCATCGTGGTCGCGGGCAAGGCCGTTTACGCGGCGGCGTGCGCGTTGCGCGGGCTTCTGCTGGCCAGGGCGGCGGAACTGACCGGCGTCGCCGAGCGGGACTGCGCGCTGAACTCCGGCGGCGTGCACTGCGGCGACCGGCTGCTCACCGCCGCCGAACTGCTGACCGGAGGCGACCTCACCGCGCGCGCCGAGCACGACGGCAGTCCCAGGTCGGTGAGCTTCAACGTGCACGCTTTCCGCGTCGCCGTGCACCCGGACACCGGGGCGGTGCGCATCCTCCAATCGATCCAGGCCGCCGACGCGGGGACGGTGCTCAACCCGGTGCAGTGCCGCGGGCAGATCGAGGGCGGCGCGGCTCAGGCCATCGGCACGGCGCTGTACGAGGACATGCGCAGCGCGCACGGTGTGGTGGGTGCGCAGACCCTGCGGCACTACCACATACCGCAATTCGCCGACGTACCGCGCACGGAGGTCTACTTCGCCGAGACGTCCGACGCGCTTGGTCCGTTGGGGGCCAAGTCGATGAGCGAATCGCCGTACAACCCGGTCGCGCCCGCGCTGGCCAACGCGATCCGCGACGCGGTCGGCGTGCGGCTGTACGGGCTGCCGATGACCGCGGACCGGGTCTGGGCCGCCCTGCGGGAGAAGGGATCACGATGACGAAGGTGCCGGAGAACGTCCGCGCCCGGATCGAGGCGATGCTCGACGCGGTCGACACCGAGCTGCGCCGCCGATACCCCGGCTCGAACGGTCGCTCGCAACCGATCCACACCGTGTACGTCCCGGCCGACCGGGTCACCGAGGAGACTCCCGGGGAATGGGGCGCGACCGCGGTCGAACTACTCGACCGCCACCACGATCTGCTGACCACTCTCGACGGCACCGATTCGCTTCCCGACGTGCGCAAACGGCTGGAAGCCGACCCGGTCCAGGATCTGCGCATCGACTTCGAGGACGGCTACGGCCTGCGCGCCGACGCCGAGGAGGACCGCGCGGCCACGGCGGCGGGCGCGGTGCTGGCTGCCTGGGCACGGCGCCCCGGAGGCCCGGCGAGCAGCGGCATCCGGATGAAGGGTTTGGGCGGCGGCGAGCGTCGCCGCGCGCTGCGCACGCTCGGCCTCGTGTTGGAGGGCGCGGGCGGCGTGCCCGAGGGGTTCGTCTTCACGGTGCCGAAGATCCGTGCGGCGCAGCAGGT
Source organism: Nocardia sichangensis (assembly GCF_047200615.1). Taxonomy (NCBI): domain Bacteria; kingdom Bacillati; phylum Actinomycetota; class Actinomycetes; order Mycobacteriales; family Nocardiaceae; genus Nocardia; species Nocardia sichangensis. Next base: position 69,331 of record NZ_JBJZOK010000001.1, on the reverse strand, counting down.
TCCCGCCCTGGTGCAGCTGTGCGTAGGGCTGGAACGCGGGTACGGCATCGCCGAGGGCAGCCTGTGCTTCGAACTACAGATCGAGAGCCCGCAGGCGATCCTGGCCGCGGATGGCACCGCGCCGGTGGCCGCCATGCTCACCCTCTCCGAAGGACGATGCAGCGCGTTGCATTTCGGTACGTACGACTACACCGCCGCTTGTGGGGTCGCCGCACCGGATCAGGCGCTCGACCACCCGGCCGCCGATTACGCCAAGGCGGTCATGCAAGTCGCGGCCGCGCAGACCGGGGTGTGGGTATGCGATGGTTCCACCCAGATCGTGCCCGACGCCGACCCGGAGGCCGCGCTGCGCAACCACCACCGATTGGTTGCCCGGGCGTTGCGGCGCGGGTACTACCAGGGCTGGGACATGCATCCGGGTCACTTGGTCACCCGCTGGCTGGCCACCTACGACTTCTTCCGCCGGGCGATCGACGTCGCGGTGCCGCGCCTGCGGGACTACCTCGCTCGACGCGGCGGCGACATCGTCGACGAGCCCGCCACCGCGGAAGCGCTGGCCGCCACGGTGCTCCGTGGCATCGATTGCGGTGCCCGCCCGGACGCGGGGACTCCGGAACTCACCGAGACGGTTCTGCGAGCCCTGGCGGCACGCGCGCCGATACCGGAGGCGCCGTGATCGGCCATCCGAACGGGACGATCCCGCACGACACAGGAGACGCGATGCGTGACCGGGGCGACGACGACGAATTCACGCTGCTGCCGGACCTGGCGGTCCGGCCGCTGGGCGGTTCGGTGATCTGGGCGAACGACGAATTCTTCGCGGAGAAAGAGAATCTGATCAATCCGGGGCCCGCCCAGTACCGGCCGTCCGACTTCGGGCACAAAGGACAGATCTACGACGGCTGGGAGACCCGCCGACACCGCGGGCAACCCGGCGACGACGCCGCGATCGTGCGGCTCGGCGTGCCCGGCGTGATCCGCGGGATCGTGGTGGACACGGCGTGGTTCAAGGGCAATTACCCGCCCGCCGTCTCGGTGTCCGCGTTGGAGGTCGAGGACTATCCGCCCGCGGAAACCCTCGCCGCACGCGACGATTGGGTGATGCTGGTCGATCGCTCGCCGATTGCGGGCGACTACCGCAATCCTTTCGCCGTCGAGAACGAGAAGCGCTGGACGCATGTGAAACTCACCATGCACCCCGACGGCGGCGTGGCCAGGCTGCGGGTGCACGGCGAAGGACGGCCCGACCCCCGCCTGCTCGGCCTCGGTCCGCTGGACCTGGCCGCGCTGGAGAACGGCGCGCTGGTGCTGGACTGCTCCAATCGCTTCTACAGCTCGCCGAACCAGTTGCTGTATCCCGGCTGGGCCCGGTCCATGGGTGAGGGCTGGGAGACCGCCCGCCGCAGGGACGACGGCAACGACTGGGTGCGCATCCGCCTGGCCGGGCCGGGACTGATCCGGCTCGCCGAGCTGGATACGTCCTACTTCCTGGGCAACAGTCCGGGCGCCGCCCGGCTGACCGGTCGCACCAACGACGGCACCGAGCTGGAGTTGTTGCCGCGCACCCCGCTCCAACCCGACACCAGGCACCGGTTCCCGATCGCGCCGATGGCGGCGTCGGTGGAGGAGGTGCGGCTGGACATCTACCCGGACGGCGGGCTGGCGCGACTGCGCCTGTACGGAGAGCTCGGCGCATGAGCGGGCAAACGTCGGCAGTGTGTCGGGCCGCGCCTGCTCGGCGTATGTACGCGTGGGCGTCCAAACGGTGTGGAGCTGCGCCTGCGGGGCGAGCTCGGCACATGAACACGCGGGCATCGGCAGCGCGTACCGAGCAGTGTTTTCGTGAGGCGCGCTGATGAGGGACTTCGTCGGCTACGGCCCGCGTCCGCCGGACCCGCAGTGGCCGGGAGAGGCGCGGATCGCGGTCCAGTTCGTGCTCAACTACGAGGAGGGCGGCGAGAACAACGTCCTCGACGGTGACGAGTTCTCCGAGACGTTCCTGTCGGAAATGACTCCCGCCGAAGCCTTTCCGAACCGCCACATGAGCATGGAGTCGCTCTACGAGTACGGCTCACGCGCCGGGTTGTGGCGAGTGCTGCGCGTCTTCGAACGGCGCGCGTTGCCGCTGACGATCTTCGCGGTCGCCCGAGCTCTGCAACGCAACCCGGAGGCGGTGGCCGCCTTCGGCGAATTTGGCCATGAGATCGCCTGCCACGGTCTGCGCTGGAAGTCCTACCAGCTCACCGACCGCGACACCGAGCGTGCGCACATGGCCGAGGCGGTGCGCGTCCTCACCGAACTGACCGGCTCCGCGCCGCTGGGCTGGTACACCGGCCGCGATTCGCCGAACACCAGAGAGCTGGTGGTCGAGCACGGCGGTTTCGCCTACGACGCCGACTCCTATGCCGACGACCTGCCCTATTGGGTGCGCGTGCTCGACCGCGACCACTTGGTGGTGCCCTACACCTTGGACACCAACGACATGCGATTCGCCTCGCCCGCCGGTTTCCCCACCGGCGAACAATTCTTCGCACACGTCCGCGACGCCTTCGACGTCCTCTACCGCGAAGGGGCGGAAGGTAATCCGAAAATGCTGTCGATCGGCCTGCACTGCCGCCTCATCGGCCGCCCCGCCCGCACCGCCGCCTTGGAACGCCTACTCGACCACATCCAGTCCTACGACCAGGTCTGGATCACCCGCCGCATCGACATAGCGCGACATTGGCGCGCGGTGCACCCGCCGGTTTCATCCTTTTGAGTTCGCCCGGACCGCAACCCAGCGACAAAGTAGCCGAACCATCACATGAGCGTTGGCTTTCAGAGCCGGAAAGCGATAGGTGCGCACGCCGAGGTGAGACGCGAAAAGTGGGGGCTATCACCGGCATTCAGTCATTCATATGCTTCGTGGCGACAGTGAAGACGAGTGCCGGAACTAGTTCTCGCGTTCATGACGGCAGGAAAAAACATGACGAAGAAAATCGCGGCCACCGTGCTGGTCACCGCCGCCCTATCACTGCCGGTCATGGCCACCGCGCCCGCCGCGATAGCCGACCCGCTCAGCACTGGTTCATCCTCCGGCTCGGGCAAAACAGTGAACAATCTGATCTGCTCGATCCATAGCTACCTCGGCATGGGCGGCTGCGTCTACCTTCCCTGACGCGTCGCGAGTGGCACATGCTGTGGCGAAACGCGAGAAGACCTCTCGGTGATGTGCCGCTCGCAGCCGTCGGGCTCGTGGCGGGCGTCAGAGGTCGGCGCGGGGTTCGCGTGGTCGGAGGTGGCGGGTCAGCGTCGTGAGCGCGTCGAGCACCTCGCGTAGTGCGGCCGGGTCGTTGTCGGCCAGTGCCGCTGCCACCGCGTCGTCCACGGGTGTTGCTCGTATTTCGGCGACTCGGGGTGAGGCTTGGTCGGCCGCGCGGACGAGGGTGCGGCGGCGGTCGCGTGGGTCGACCGTCGAGGTGACCGCACCGGCCTCCTTGAGTCTGGCGACGGCGGTGGATACCGCGCTTTGCGGTAATCCGGTGCGGGTGGCGATCTCGCCCACGGTGCTGTCCGGGTGCTCGAGGATGTCGCTCGACACGACGAGCACGGGGCGGTGTCCGCCGCTGAGTCCCGCCGTCGGCAACGCCTCCTCGCCGATCTTCATCAACGTCCGGCCCAGCAGGAACAGTTCGACTCCGTCCACGACGGAGAACTTTACATCAATTCAGATGCATCAGACTTGATGTATCTGAATTGATGGATTAGCCTTGTCCGCATGAACACGATTGCCACCGGCACTCTCGAAGTCCCCGGAGCCGACCTCTACTACGAAGTTCGCGGCAGCGGCCCGATGCTTCTGATCTCGCAGAGCGGCGAGGGGGACGCGCGGCGCAGCGAAGATCTGGTCGGTCATCTGGAGCGGCGTTTCACCGTCGTCACTTACGACCGGCGCGGACTGTCCCGCAGCGTCCTTCGCGATCCGGGCGCTCCCGCCTCGGTTGCGATGCACGCCGACGATGTCAGCCGCCTGCTCTCGACGTTGACCGACGAGCCCGTGGCAATGCTCGGTTGCAGCATGGGCGCGGCCATCGGACTGCATCTGGCGGTCGAGCACCCGGACCGGCTGCACACTCTCGTCGCGCACGAGCCCGTCACGCCGTGGCTGCTCGCCGCCGCCGACCGCGCCGCCCAGATGGGCGAACTCGAACACTGCGAGCAGGTGTTCGCCGAGCTCGGCTGGCAGGCGGCGCTCGCTCCGATGGTGCGGACGCTGGGGATCGATCCGAAGAGCCAGGATCGCGAACCCGACGTGACCGCACCGCCGCTCGGCCCCGAGCGCGCCGCGAATTTCGAATATTTCCTCGGGCACGACTTCGCCGCGATCCGCGCCGACCACCTCGACGTCGCGGCCTTGCGCCACTCGCCGGTGCGCGTCGTCCCGGCCTGCGGGCACACCACCCCACAGCACGTCTTCGACTACAAGGCCGCCCACGAGTTGGCGGCACTGCGCGGCGTGCCGGTGATGGAATTTCCCGGCGGCCACAACGGGAATCTGACGCATCCGGCCGGATGGGCCGCGCGGGTCGGCGAAATCTTGTCAGACCACACGGCATTGGCGGGATAGAGCCTGGTCCGGCTCGCTACGTCATTGCCGCAGACGGACTGATCCTGCGCCCAGGCTGGGGAGAATGCCCGTGCGCATGCCCGCTCAGCGGCCCAGCCTGCCGTACGGCACGAGATAGCCGGGATCCGTTCGGCTTCGCCAACCGCGCTCGGTCGGTTCCAGCGCCCGGCCGCTGGCAGTGGGGTCCTTCGGCCACGGCTCGCGTATGTGAATCTGAATGTCGTCCTGAAGGATTCGCACCAACTCCATCGCGAAGCCCTCTGCCGTGCCGCTGCCCGACTTGGTGGGGTCGAGCGCCGCGGAGGTGCCTGCGTCCGGCACTCCAATGCTCACCCAAGCTTTCGGTACCGGGCGACCGGACTGCTCGCCGAATCTCCGCCAGTCCTCGGTGTACTCGGCGCTGATCTGTGCCGAGAACCCCACGGATTCTTCGATATCAGCGGCCAGCAGCCGGGCACCTCGGACTGCTTCGTCTACGTCCATGACCTCATCGTGCGAGTTCTACGGAGTTCTCGCGACGCACAGCGGCCCGTACCCGAGAATGCATATTGAAGTACGGGCCGCGTCTTGGCGAGCAGGAAGCGTGCTCACTCTGAGAAATCGAACCCGCCATCGGTGATGGTTGCCGTGAAGGCGTCCCAATCGGAGGGCGTGAAGATCAACGCTGGGCCGGTGGAGTTCTTGGAGTCACGGACACCGACCATGCCCCCGGTGAGATGTGCGACCTCGACGCAGTCTTTGCCAGTGCCGCTGCGACTGCTTTTGAACCACTTCGCCGTCGATAGGTCGGCACTCACGCTCCGTACTCCTCTGCAATTGCCACCAGCAGCGCCCGGGACTCGTCCTCGCTCAGTGCCGCGCTCTCGACACTTGACCGCGCGGTCTGGTACTGCTCGATCTCGTCGGGTTTGTCCAGGTACAGGGCCCCAGTGTAGCCCTCGACGTAGACCACGGGCGGCTCGGTCAACGACGGGTTCGGGTGTTCGGGAAACTCCAGCAAGACAAAGGAACCTGCTTCCAATCCGAGGTAGGAACCGGCGTTCAGTGGAACGATTCGGATGGATACGTTCGGCAAGCGGCTCAGCTCCGCCAAATGACTGGACTGGGCTGCCATGACCGCAGTGCCGCCGATCTGGTGGCGCAACGTCGCCTCGCTCAGTCTCACGTCGAGGCTGAATCGGTCGGGTGGTTCCTGAAGGCGCGCTTGTCGTTTGGTGAGCAACTCTATGTGCCGCTCGATCGCGTCATCGGTCAACGCTGGGATGAAGGCTTTGGCGACGGCACGTCGGTAGTCGGCTGTCTGCACCAAACCTGGCAGCAACGTCAATTGAAACGACGTGACATGGCAGGCCGCCTGTTCGAGCACGACGAACAGGTCTGTGTTGGCAAACATCGCGTCGCTGTAGGACTGCCACCAGCCGGTCTTACGTGCCTCTTCCGCCAGCCAGAGCAGCGCCTGCCGGTCGTCGTCAATCGCGTCGTACACATCGCACAGTGCTCGGATCACCATCTTCTTGACCATGGCGACTTGGCCGTTCTCCAAGCGCCACAACGTTTGTGAACTCATCTCCGACAGCTTCGCCGCCTTGTCCCTGGTGAGTCCGGCGTGCTCGCGCAACTCGAGCAAGCGTCGAGCCAGCAGTCTGCGCGGAAGAGTCGTCGTCTGGGCTGCCATGCGAACCCCCACCTTTCGTTAGCAGTGCTACGTGATCATTCCAGTTGATCTGGAGTGAATCCATCCGATGCCAATCATATTGTTATTACTCCATTTTCGAGCCTGATGGTGCTGTACTCGGTGTGCGGCAGGCGGCTGGGATGAGCGAGGTAGCCACGCCGGTGCCGCAAATCAGACGAATCGCTTCGAAGATATTGGGGGTATCCGATGAATACGCAGCTTGTGAATGTCGGGTCGGCTCTCCGCTCGACCGTGAGCGGGGAAGTGCCGAAGGCCATCGGGCTCGTTCGCAACGACGTGTCCGGCTCGGACGCACTACGGCATGCCGATGCAGTGCAGCGGCATGCTCTCGCACTCGGCTACCGATACGTCTACACGGTTCGTCCACCGGTCGATGTCGATGATCCGATCGGGTACGTGCTCGCGATCGCGGGCGGGCTAGAGATCGAGGTGATCGTTGTTTTCGATCTCGAGCATGTGGACAACCGGCCCGCGTTGGTCTGTGACGCGGGGTTCGATCTGGAAACTGTTTGCCCGCAGTGCACTTGGGCGCGGTCCGCGCAGGCTGGGCCGAGGGTCGGAGCAGGGGCGGCGTGATGAATCGACACGTGATCGTCGTTCCGCCGCGCGCCTGCGCATCCGCTGATCTCGAGGTGGCGCACCAGCAGATGCGGCGTCATCGTGCCTGCCGGATCGAGCAGTGCGCCTGGAAGTGGGTCGCCTACTGCACGTTGGTGCAGAGCGGCCGGATGGTGCCGCAGCAGTTCAGCCCGCGAGAGCGGGCTCATCGTCGCGGTATCGCCTTCCCCATCGACCACAGCGAGCGTGGACCGGCGCTCGAGGGGACGCCGGACGTGGTGACCTTTCAACAGGTGCTCGACGGGCTCGCGCGGCCGGCGCTGTCTACACCGGACGCAGACAACAGCTGCGCCGTGGAAGGCGAGCGGCCGTGGGCGTGTGGCACATAGTGCAGAGCGTTCTCGCCGTGGTCGGGGGTGGCGCGTTCGCCGCGGTCGGGATCGCGTGTGTCTGGCCGATCGCCCGGCCGCGCCGTCCCGGCCCCGCGCGCGGGGCCACCCGAGCCCGTTGTTCGTTGCGGTCGGTGACCTGGCCAGAGGCGTGGACGTGTAACCGGCCGGGGCGAACATTCACGCTCGCGGACGCTCATCGCGCGATGCAGTTGCATCGTGAACACGACTGTCCCCGCAAGCGCGCCGCCTTCGCGGCATTGGTCGCGGCCGGGCGGATGACGCCGGACTCCGCGCGACGACACCGGCTATGGGGATGGTCCGAGGAATCCGACTGACGGCTTTTGGGGGCGCATGGTGGGGTGCCGAAGCGGGCATGGTCGGGTGCCGAAGCGCGCATGGCGGGCAGCTGTGGAGCGCGCATGGCGGGCGGAGAGACACGCTCCGGGTTCGGAACCGAGGAAGCCGGGCGATCGGAGCCGGTGATCGACGCGTGGCGTAGGCCACAGTGGTCCTGTGAAGGTCCTCACAGTTGGGAATGGCGGAGCCGGGATAAGGGGGCCGCTCGCCGATCGCTAACAGTACGAGCGTTACGCTAAAATCCCACGTCAGAGCTACCGGCCGGTAGATTGCACTACTGCAATTCGAGGGCAAATTTTGCAGACTTAGCAAAGAGGGGCGAAAACCTAGCTCAGATTCACACTAACAACAGGTAGACGCCTATTTCTTCATGTGCCATCGTGTGGAAGTACACCCCAAGGGCCTAGCAAGCCTGCAAATTGCCGCTCCAGCAGTACGAGCTGTTTCGTAGCTCGACCGGGCGGCAGCACCGAACGAGGAAGTGGAGTCACAGATGTCGACCACCGGCACCCCGAGGACCACCGCGGAAATCCAGAAGGATTGGGACACCAACCCGCGCTGGAAGGGCGTCACCCGTAACTACACCGCGGAGCAGGTGTCGAAGCTCCAGGGCACGGTCGTCGAGGAGGCCACCCTCGCCCGCCGCGGCTCGGAGATCCTGTGGGATCTCGTCAACAACGAGGACTACATCAACTCCCTCGGCGCTCTCACCGGCAACCAGGCGGTCCAGCAGGTCCGCGCCGGCCTGAAGGCCATCTACCTGTCGGGTTGGCAGGTCGCCGGTGACGCGAACCTGTCCGGCCACACCTACCCCGACCAGTCGCTGTACCCGGCCAACTCGGTTCCGTCCGTGGTCCGCCGCATCAACAACGCGCTGCTGCGCGCCGACGAGATCGCCAAGGTCGAGGGCGACACCTCGGTTCAGAACTGGCTGGCCCCGATCGTCGCCGACGCCGAGGCCGGCTTCGGTGGCGCGCTGAACGCCTACGAGCTGCAGAAGGCCATGATCGCCGCCGGCGCCGCCGGTGTGCACTGGGAGGACCAGCTGGCCTCCGAGAAGAAGTGCGGCCACCTGGGCGGCAAGGTGCTGATCCCCACCCAGCAGCACATCCGCACCCTGACCTCCGCGCGTCTGGCCGCCGACGTCGCCGACGTGCCGTCGGTGATCATCGCCCGCACCGACGCCGAGGCCGCCACCCTGATCACCTCGGACGTGGACGAGCGCGACCGTGAGTTCCTGGACGGCACCCGCACCCCCGAGGGCTTCTTCGGTGTGAAGAACGGCATCGAGCCCTGCATCGCGCGTGCCAAGGCCTACGCCCCCTACGCCGACCTCATCTGGATGGAGACCGGCGTGCCGGACCTCGAGGTCGCGCGCAAGTTCGCCGAGGCCGTCCGTGGCGAGTTCCCGGACCAGCTGCTGGCCTACAACTGCTCGCCGTCCTTCAACTGGAAGGCGCACCTGGACGACGCGACCATCGCGAAGTTCCAGCGTGAGCTCGGCGCGATGGGCTTCAAGTTCCAGTTCATCACCCTGGCCGGCTTCCACTCGCTCAACTACGGCATGTTCGACCTGGCCTACGGCTACGCCCGCGAGGGCATGACCGCCTTCGTCGACCTGCAGGAGCGCGAGTTCAAGGCCGCCGCCGAGCGTGGCTTCACGGCCATCAAGCACCAGCGTGAGGTCGGCGCGGGTTACTTCGACACCATCGCCACCACCGTGGACCCGAACACCTCCACCGCGGCGCTCAAGGGCTCCACCGAAGAGGGCCAGTTCCACTGAGCCGTTCGAAAAATACAACTGGTGCTCGCCAAGGGAAGTGAGGTTCCCGACGTGAAAACCGACAATCCTCTACTCCGGTAGGGGTGTACTGCCCTCCCCGCTGAACAGCCCCGGCGGGGAGGGCATCCCTATACCTTGGACCATCGAAGGGCGCGCTCACACCGGAGCGACACCTTCGCAGACCAGCCACCCCAGAGCCAGACAACCCAGCAGGAGCGGGACGTGAGCAGCGAAAAGATCCAACGCGTCGGTGTCATCGGCGCCGGCCAGATGGGCGCCGGAATCGCGGAGGTGTGTGCCAGGGCGCACGTCGACGTACTGGTGTACGAGCAGACCCGGGAACTGGCCGCGGCGGGCCGCGCGCGCATCCTGCGGTCCCTCGATCGCGGCGTGAGCAGCGGCAAGATCACCGAGCGCGAACGCGAGCAGGCCGCCTGGCGGCTGCGGTTCACCTCCGACCTCGGCGACTTCGCCGACCGTCAGCTGGCGGTCGAGGCGGTGCTCGAGGACGAGAAGGTGAAGACGAGCATCTTCGCCGAGCTCGACAAGGTCGTCACCGACCCTTCGGCCGTGCTGGCCTCCAACACCTCCTCCATCCCGATCATGAAGATCGCGGTCGCCACGGCGAACCCCGAGCGCGTGGTCGGCATGCACTTCTTCAACCCCGTCCCGGTGCTGCCGCTGGTCGAGCTGGTCACCACGCTCAAGACCAGTGAGTCGGTCTCCGCGCGGGCCGAGGCGTTCGCGGGCGACGTGCTCGGCAAGCAGGTCGTGCGCTCGGCCGACCGCTCCGGTTTCGTTGTCAACGCGCTGCTGGTGCCGTACCTGCTGTCGGCGATCCGGATGGTCGAGTCCGGCTTCGCCACCAAGGAGGACGTCGACAAGGCGATGGTGCTCGGCTGCGCCCACCCGATGGGCCCGCTGGCGCTGACCGACCTGGTCGGCCTGGACACCGTGAAGTCCATCGCCGACTCGATGTACGGCGAGTTCAAGGAGCCGCTGTACTCGGCACCGCCGCTGCTGATGCGCATGGTCGAGGCGGGACTGCTCGGCAAGAAGACCGGCGCGGGTTTCTACCAATACAACAATCGCTAGATCTCTGAAGTCTCGCGTCCGAGTGTCCGTTGCCCGCGCCCGTGGCGAAGGCGCAACGGACACTCGGACGTGAGACGGGCCGCGACCGGTAGGAAACGGCACCGGCGAACCTCGACGCGGAGTCGACCAGAAATCGGTGTCGCCGGGCCGTTGACGGCAATCGGCATAAGCTGCACAACAGCCGGGCCATGGTGACGGCTCGGCTGGGTATCCGGAGCGCAGCGCCGGGTCGATCCGTCGATCCCGGCAAGGGCCGCGCAGGTGATCGAAAGAAGGTATCCCGCTCATGGTGAACGTGACCGACGGCTACGGGTCGAGCATCCTCGGCTATCCCAGGATCGGGCCGCACCGCGAACTCAAGCGGGCCCTGGAGGCCTACTGGCACGGTTCGCTCGACCGAGAGAAGTTGCTCGCGGTCGGCCGTGAGATCCAGGAGACCCAGTTCAACGAGCTGGCCGCTACCGGACTGACCCAGGTGCCGGGCAATACCTTCTCGTTCTACGATCACGTGCTCGACAACGCGCTGTTGTTCGGCGCGGTGCCCAAGCGGTTCGAGCCGTATCGCGAGGGCCTGCATCCGCTGGACTTCTACTTTCTGATGGCGCGCGGCCGTCCGGACCTGCCGCCGCTCGAGCTGGTCCGGTTCCTGGGTACGAACTACCACTACCGCCAGCCGGAAATGGACGCCGACACCGAGTTCTCGCTGCACCCCGAGGCGCTGCTCGACGAATTCGACCGCGCGAAGGCGGTCGACATCGAACTGCGGCCGGTGGTCCTCGGACCGGTGTCGCTGCTGCTGCTGTCCAAGGCCGGGCACATCCCCGGCGAGTCGGGCGGATTCGACACGCTGAGCCTGCTGGACAAGCTGCTGCCGGTCTACGAGGAACTGTTCGAGATCCTCGCCAAGCGCGGCGCCACCTGTGTGCAGCTGGACGAGCCCGCGTTCACCAGCGAGCGCACGCCCGCGGAACTGGCCGCGTTCGAATCGGCCTATCACCGGTTGGGCAGGGCCCCGCTGCGTCCGCGCATCCTGGTCACCGGACAGTACGGCGATTTCGGTGAGGCGCTGGCCATTCTCGCGAGCACGAACATCGAGGCGATCGGCCTCGACCTCGCCAGTCACCGGATGCGCCCGGAGGATCTGGCCGAGGTGCCCGGCATCCGCCGCAAGCGCTTGTACGCGGGCGTGATCAGCGGCCGCAACGTGTGGCGCGCCGACCGCTACGTCACGCTGGAATACCTGAACGAACTGGCGCAGGTGTGTCCGGACCTGGTCGTCTCGACCGGGACCACGCTGCTGCACGTGCCCTACGACCTGCTGGTCGAATACGACATCGAGGGGCATGTCGCCGATCGGCTCGCGTTCGCGAAACAGAAGGTGGGCGAGGTGGTCTCGCTCGCCAAGGCGCTCACCGAAGGCCCGTCGGACAAGTGGCGCAAGCGGCCGACCGAGGTGCACTTCAAGCAGAAGCACGCGGTGCGGCAACGGGTCTACGCGATCACCTCGGACATGCGCTCGCGGGAGCCCTACGAGGTGCGCCGGGAAGCCCAGCAGCGCAAGCTGAACCTGCCTCCGGTGCCCGCGACCACGCTCGGCTCCTTTCCGCAGACCGCCCGGATTCGCCAGGCGCGCTACGAGCTCGGCGAGGGCAGGTTGTCCTACGAGGAGTACCGCAAGCGGATCGAAGCCGAGATCGAGGCGACGATCCGGTTGCAGGAGGACATCGGCCTGGACGTGCTGGTGCACGGCGAGCACGAGCGCAACGACATGATCCAGTATTTCGCCGAGCTGCTCGACGGTTTCGCGACCACCCGCTTCGGCTGGGTGCAGGTGTACGGATCGCGCTGTGTGCGGCCGCCGATCATCTACGGCGACGTGTCGCGCCCGGCGCCGATGTCGGTGGAGTGGATCACCTACGCGCAGTCGCTCACCGACCGGCCGGTCAAGGGCATGGTGACCGGGCCGGTCACCATGATCGCCCGCTCGTTCGTCCGGCAGGACCAGCCGCTGCACGAGACCGCCGACCAGGTGGCGCTGGCCATCCGCGACGAAGTGGTGGACCTGGAGAAGGCGGGCATCGCGATCATCCAGGTCGACGAGCCCGCGATCCGGGAGATGCTGCCGCTGCGCCCGGAGGGGCGCGCCGAGTACCTGCGCTGGGCGATCGGCGCGTTTCGTCTGGCCACCTCGGGGGTGCAGGCGGAAACGCAGATCCACACGCACATCGGGTATTCCGGCCGCGCCGAGGTGGTCGAGGCGATCGAAGAACTCGACGCCGACGTCACCGCCATCGTCGCGACGCGCTCGATCGAATGGGTGCTGCGTGCGTTGAAGGAGGACTGCGGCTCGGGGCACGGGCTCAGCCACGGCGTCGGCCCCGGCGTGTACGAGAGCCGGTCCGCCCGTATCCCGGACATCGACGAGCTGGACGAATTGCTCACGGCGGCAGCCGAAGCGGTGACGCCGCAGCGGTTGTGGGCGAATCCGGACGGCGGCCTGAAGACCAGGCACTACTGGCAGCTCGAGCCGTCGCTGCGCAACTTGGTCGCGGCGGCGCGCCGCATCCGCAGACGGGTGGAGTCCGCCGAGTGAGCTGAGGCAGAACGCGCCGAGGGCCGTCTTCGTTCGATCGAACGGGGGCGGCCCTCGGTGTTTTCCGAGACATATTTCAGTACAGTTCGTACTGTATCGTTGAACTATGGACACCGACAACGGCTGGCCGGAGTCACTGCGCGTCGCGCAGGTCAGGATCGCCCGCCCGACCGACCGGCTCGAGGAAGTGGTGCGGTTCTACGTCGACGGGCTCGGCCTGCGCGAGCTCTACCGATTCCGCGACCACGCGGGCTACGACGGCGTGATGCTCGGATTGCCCGGGGCCGGATACCACCTGGAATTCACCACGCATGTGGACGGCAGCCCCGGCGATGCGCCGAGCCGGGAGAACCTGTTGGTGCTCTACTTCACAAGCGAGTCGCACATGTACGACGTGGCGCAGCGGCTCGGTGAGTTCGGCGTCGAGCCGGTGCCCGCCGAGAATCCGTTCTGGGCGGCCAACGGCGGCTTGACCTTTCCCGATCCGGACGGTTGGCGCGTCGTGCTGATGCCGCGACCGGTCTTCTGATGGCGGGACGAACCCGCGACGACCGCATCGACGCCGCGGTGCTCGCCGCCGCGCGGGAACTGCTCGACGAGGTGGGATACGCGGACCTGTCCATCGGGCAGGTCGCGGCCCGTGCGGGTCTGCACCGTCCCGCGATCTACCGCAGATGGCCGTCGAAGCGGCACCTGGTGGTCGACGTCGTCGCCGAAATGCTCGGCTTGCGACCGACCCCGGACACCGGCGACCTGCGCGCCGACCTGAACCGCGCCATGCGGGATCTGGTCGCGGCACTGCGTGATACGTCGCTGCACCGGGTGTTGCCCGCGCTGGTCGCGGACCTGGCGGGTGACGAGCGGTTGCGCGCCCACTTCCTGGCCACGGTCTTCGAACCGCGGCGGCGGACCACGGCGACGGCGTTGCGCTCGGCCATCGCGCGCGGCGAAGTGGACCCGGGCATCGATCCGGATTTCGTGCTGGACGCGGTCGCCGCGCCGATCTATTACCGGGCGTTGTTCGGACACTTACCGCTGACTGATGAACTCGCCGAACAGTCGGTCACGGCAGTGCTGCGCGCGATCACTCGTTGACGGCAGGCAGCGCGCTGAGCGTCGCGAGCACCTCGGTCGCGGCATTGGCCACCGCTTCGACCTCGGCCATCGCCAGCGCGGCCGCCGTGGCGGCCCGCACGCGCGGCAGCAGTGCCAAGCAGGCCGCTGCGGCGGTACGGTCGGCCGGGGCGAGCTCGGCGTCGTCCTCGGCGGCGGATTGCCATGCCGCGGTGGCGATCACCTCGTGCAACCAGTTGAGCAGCTCCAAGCGCAGCGGTTGCGGATCGCGCAGCCAGGCGCGGACATAGGTCACGTCGGTGCGCTCGTGCAGCAGGGCGCCGAGCACGACTTCGGCGGCGGGCGCGGTGACCGAGTAGATCGAACCCTGGTGCAGCACCGCGGAGTACAGGAAGACGATGCCGCGCGCCTGGTCCTCGACAGCCGCGCTGATCAGGTCGGCGAGCATGGCGGGGGCATCGCTCGCGGATCCGTGGGCGTGCGCCAGCCCGGCCCAGTCCGTCTCGCGCAGCACGGTCGCCGCGCGTTCGTGGTAGATCGGCGCGAGCGCGGCCGCCGCCCGGACGCGAGCTTCCGCGTCCGTCGAATCGAGTGCGCGCTGGAAGGCCGCCAGCGCCACGTCCGGCTCGCCGAGTTGTTCGCTGAACACCCCGATATCGAAACTGGCCCGCGCGGCCACCGCGGGATCGTCCGAACCGGCCAGGGACCGGCTCACCTCCCTGGCCCCCGGCAGATCGCCCGCCTCGCTCAGATGCTGGACGAGATCGCCCGCGACGATGAGCGACTGATCCTCCGGCCAGCCGTCGATGACGGCGCGGTAGGCGGCCTTCACGCCGTCCAGATCGTCCTCGGAGCGCAGAAGGTAGGCCAGGTTGGACAAGGCGAGCCGGGCGATGTCGCCGGGGCCCGCGTCGATCGCGTGCTGGTAGGCCGTGCGCGCCGAATCCGAGTCCCCGCGCTTGGCGCGCGAGTAGCCGAGATTGATCCACGCCCGCGGCGCCGCGTCGGGATGGCCGGATTCGGCGGCGCGCTCGTACATCGCCTCGGCTGCCGCCGTGTCGCCGCGCTCGGCCAGCAGCAGGCCCAGGTTGTAGGCCGCGCGCGGCCCGGCGTCCTCATGGCCGGAATCGACCGCGACGTGGTAGGCGCCTTCCGCGGCCGGTTTGTCACCCGCCGCGCTCAGCAGTCCGCCCAGCTCCGCGGCGGCCAGCGGCGCCCAGTTCGGATGGCCGGAGGCGATCGCGATCTGGAACGCCTCGCGCGCGGCCGCCACGTCGTTGCGCCTGCGGTGCATCTTGCCGAGGTCGAAGGCCAGGTCCGGCGGCCGCTTCAGCATTGTTCCCATTCCAGCCTCGGCACCGAGTGGTGCGGATCCTTTTCCGAGAGTTCTACATCGGCGCGCGATTCATGGCTACCCGTGGCGTGGGATAGGCCCGGTGCGAGACGGTTCAGTCGGGGGCGATCTCGGTGGCCAACGTGCGCAATCCGGCGATCAGCTCGTCGGGCGACGGCGCGTGGTCGGGATCGACCAGCCACTGGGCCATGAGACCGCCGATCAACGCGTGCAGCACCGCGCCCACGGCGCGGTCGGCCTCCGCGCCGCGGCTCGGGCCGAACAACTGCCAGAGCTGCTGGCGCGCGTGTTCCTCCGCGGTCGCCAGCTCCGCGCGTACCTCGGGGGAGTGCAGCGCCTGCGCGAGGCCTTCGATATTCGCCGACCAGAGCGGCCGGTCCTCGGTGAACGACGCGATGAGCTTGCGCCAGAAGACTTCCAGGCGCGCCGCGGGCGTAACGAGGTCGTCCTGCGGCAATGCCTCGGCGATTCGCTGCACCGCCTCCGCGCTCGATTCGATCATCGCCTGGTTGAGCAGCTTGTCCCGGGTGCCGAAGTGATAGTTGATCGCGGCCAGGTTGCTGCCGGAGGCGGCGACTATCTCGCGCACGGTCGTGCGTGCGTAGCCGCGCTCGGCCAAGCATTGCTTGGCCGCGGCGAGCAGGTCTTCGCGGGTTCCCACTCCAGCACCTTAGCAAGGAGCCATACGTGCGTTTATAACGTACGTTTCAAACAGCCGTATGTGACAAGCGTTTTAAACGTACGTATGGTGGGGTTCGTCCGCACGAGAAGGAACGAGATGATGACCGATCACCGCCCCCTGTCCCCCTTCGAAAGCAGCTACTTCGGCTCCGACACCAGAATCGGCAGCATCCCGGTGGGTGGCATGCCGCTGTTCATCGGTTCGACCGTGCAAGGCGTCCTCGACGTGTCCGCGCTGCGCCGCGTCCTCGCCGAACTGGCGGCCGCGCACCCACTACTGCGCAGCCAGGTGATCGACGCCGAAGGCGCGAAATGCTTCCGGCGCGACGAGTCCTATCGGCCGCGCTTGACGATCACCGAGGGCGGCGAGCCGGAGTACCTGGAATTGGTGAACATTCCCCAGGACTGGACCGGCGGGTTGTTCCACGCGCATCTCCTGCGCGACGGCGACCACGATCGGATCGTGCTGGTCATCCACCACGGAATCGCCGACGGCAGATCCGCTTTCGCGCTGCTCGCCGAGCTGTGGGAGCGCTACACCGCGCAGGTGACGGGCGCGCCTGCGCCACAGGCGAATCCGGATCAACGCTTGCCCGAGGCAATGGACACCAGGCTGGCGCGGATCGTCTCCGACGAGGAGGTCGCGGGCCTGCTCGACCTGATGAGCGCGGGCGTGGCCATGATGAGCCCGGATCTCGCGCCGCGGCACCTGCCCGAGCTCGGCGACGGCGCGCACCGGCCGAACCGGTTGATCCTGGACCGGATCGAACTGGACGAGAGCGAGACCGCCGCGGTGATCGCCGCCGCCCGCCTCCACGGTGTCTCGGTGAACAGCTTGGTCACCGGAGCGGCGCTCGCCGCCTTCCGCGCGGAGCTGGAGCCGTCGGCGGGAGCGCTGCCGATGATCTGCGGTCACGCGGTCGACGTGCGCGCGGAACTCGTGCCGCGGCTGCCCGCGAGCACCGTGCTGAACTGCGTGTCGGGAGTGGGCACCTACGCGCTCGTAGAACCGGAAGCCGATCCGATCGCGCTGGCGCATACGGTGGCGTCGGGCATGCGCGCCTCGGTCGAGCGCAGAGAAGCACTGCTGGTGATGCTCGCCGCCCAGCGGGTCACCGACCCGGTGACCGCCGCGCTGTTCTCCTCGCCGAACACCTTCGCCATCTCCAATATCGGTCGCCTGCCCGCGTTCTCGACCCCACCGGGACTGCGTATCGTCCGCAACGACGTCTTCGCCATGACGGTGGGCATGCCGCCGAAGCTGACGGTGTTCACGGTCGGCGACCGGATGACCATCCAGGTGGAGTACGACACCGCACGGCACAGCCGGTCGCAGCTGGGCGCGGTGAGCCAGGCGCTGACCCGGACGTTGGCCGCCGTTCGCGCCGCCTAGCCACGCGCCGTCGCCGGTCCCTCCGATGGCCTGCCAGTGCAGATGCCACGACGCAACCGGGATGGGGCGGGTACGAACTCGACAGGCCGGCGACGCCCGCGATCGGCTCCGGTCGCGGTCTCACTGCGCGGGCGGCTCGTGACGGTCGGCCAGGCGAATGGTCAACTTCCTGGCGAACTTCCGGCGGCGCTTGGGTGAGCCGGTCCGGCGATCGATGTCGGCCTCTACGTCGGCCGGGACGTCATAGCGGCGGATGTAGGCGCCGGAGAACGCCTGCACCGTCGCGGTGACCGGAATGGCGAGCAACGCGCCCGTGGCGCCGAGCAGCGCCGCGCCCGCCAGCACCGCGCCGAAGGCCACGGCGGGGTGCATGTCCAGGGTGGTCGCGGTGATGCGCGGTTGCAGCACGTAGTTCTCGAACTGCTGGTAGAGCACGATGAAGCCGAGGATCCACAGCGCCGTGCTCGGCCCGTGCACCAGACCGACGATCACCGGAAGCGCACCGGCGAGATACGTGCCGACCGTGGGGATGAACTGCGAGACCACACCGACCCACAGCGCGAGGGCGAACGCCGACGGCACGTCCAGCAGCCGCAGCATGACGTAGTGCGCGAGTGTCGAAGCGAGCGCGAGCAGTGCGCGCGAGTAGATGTAGCCGCCGGTCTTGTCCACCGCGATGTCCCAGGCGCGCAACACATGCCGCTGGCGGCGCGGCGGCAGGAGCGAGCAGACGGCGGTGCGGATCCGGGGGCCGTCGGCGGCGAAGTAGTACGTGAACAGCAGGATGCCGAGGATCTGGAAGAGCGCGCCGATCGCGGCCGTGCCGATGCCCCAGACGTTGCCCGCCAATCCGGTGAGGTAGCCCTCCAGGGTCGAGCTCCAGTCGGTGGCGTACTTCTGGATGTCCGTACTGGACAGGTCCTTGTGGAAGGTGTGATTGATCCAGTCCACGCCGCGGTCGGCGTATTCGGGGGCGTGCTGCACCAACGTGGTGACCTGCTCGACCAGCAGCGCTCCGAGCGTCCAGAAGAAGCCGACGACGAGTGCGGTCAGGACGAGGAACACCAATCCGGTCGCCGGACCACGCCGCATGCCGCGCCGCGCCAGCCAGTTCACCGCCGGTTCGATCGCGAAGGCGAGAAACAGCGAGACGAGCAGAATCGTCAGCAGACTCCGCAGTCGCTCGAGCACCCAGAAGGCCGCCAGCAACCCGGTGACCGTCGCCGCGGCGAGCAGGAACGCGCGCGGCAGCCACGGCGGCATGCCGCTTGCGGCGATGGCCGGTCGTGGCGTCTCGTCTTCGTCCTCCGCAGGCACAAGGCCAAGGTACCCACGCGACGACCGGTTCGCGCACGACACCGCGCGGCCGCACCGGTGGAGCGAGCGGGCTCACATGGTGGAGACGTCGATGACGAACCGGTAGCGCACGTCGCTGGCCACCACCCGGTCGTAGGCGCCGTCGATCTCGTCGGCGGCGATCAGCTCGATCTCGGCGCCGATGCCGTGCTCGGCGCAGAAGTTCAGCATCTCCTGGGTCTGCGCGATGCCGCCGATCATCGAGCCCGCCAGGGAGCGGCGGTACCCGGCGAGGTTGAGCGCCTTGACGCTCAGGGGCTTCTCGGGCAGGCCGAGGACCACCAGGGTGCCGTCCAGGTTCAACAGGCGCAGATAGTCGTCCATGGGCAGGTTCGCCGACACCGTGTTGAGGATCAGGTCGAACCGGCCGCGCAACTCGCGGAAGGTCTGTTTGTCGCTGGTCGCGTAGTAGTTGGTGGCGCCGAAGAGCTTGCCGTCGTCCTGTTTGCTCAGCGAGTGGCTCAGCACCGTGACCTCGGCGCCCATCGCGGCCGCGAGTTTGACCCCGACGTGGCCGAGTCCGCCCATGCCGATGATCGCGACCTTCTTGGCCGGCCCAGCGCCCCAGTGCCGCAGCGGCGAGTACAGCGTGACGCCCGCGCACAGCAGTGGCGCCGCGACGTCCAGGCCGATCCCTTCGGGGATGGCGACCACGAAGTTCTCGGTCACCACGATCTGCGTGGCGTACCCGCCGAGGGTGTGGCCGCCGGGCTCCACCGCCGGATCGACCGGGGTGTTGTAGGTCATGGTCGCGCCCGCGGTGCAGTACTGCTCCTCGTCGGCGAGACAGGGCGCGCAGACCCCACAGGAATCGACCATGCAGCCGACGCCGACGCGGTCGCCGACCCGGTGCTTGGTGACCGCGGATCCGACCGCGGCGACCACGCCCGCGATCTCGTGGCCCGGCACGCAGGGGTAGCGGGTTCTGCCCCACTCGTTGCGGGCGGTGTGGATGTCGGAGTGGCAGATGCCCGCGAACTTGATGTCGATCAGCACGTCGCGTGGACCCAGGTCCCTGCGGTGGATCGTGACCTTCTCGAACGAGCCATCGGCGGTGGACAGGGCATAGGCGGCGGCAGTACTCATGAGGACATGCCTACCGTCGCATGGGTGCGGTTGCCAACTGTGACACGGAAAAGGCACGCTCACGAGCTATTTTTCCGTCGGGCTGCACGGTTCGATGATCTTCGGCGGCGCGCACCGGCGACAATGGATTCGGGAGGTTCGGCCGAGGCGGGAGAGCCATGGACGAAAAACGGCAGCAGTGGATCGGGGCGCGTCGCGCGCCCGGTGGTGGCCGGGTGTTCGTGCTGGTCGTCACCCTCATGCTCATGGTCGCCGCGTTCCTCGGGTATCGCGGCGATCTCCCGGACCGCGACCGGCCCGGCCCCGCCGGGACGGCGGCCTCGGTCGCGTTCGTCCCGCCCGAGCCGCTCGACGCGGGACTCGTCACCGCGGCGGTGCGCCCGGCGCTGGTCAACATCAACGCCTCTGCCGAGCGATCCGGGCCAGGTGCCGCGGGCTCCGGCATCGTCCTCACCGCCGACGGCGAGGTGCTCACCAGCCACCACGTGGTCAAGGGCGCGGACACCGTGACCGTCACCGACGTGGGCAACGGCAAGGTCTACGACGCGGCGGTGCTCGGCTACGACGCCGACGCCGACATCGCCCTGCTGGACTTGGCCGCGGCCAACGCGCTGCCGACCGCGACCATCGGCAGTTCGACCGGATTGCGGCTGCGTGAGGAGCTCTTGGCGATCGGCAACGCGGGCGGGACCGGCGGCACGCCCACCGCGGTGCACGGCCCGCTCACCGACCTGGACAGCGCGATCGTGGCGATCAACGCCGCCGATCTGTCGCGCAAGGCGCTCAACGGGATGCTCGAGGTCGCGGCGGCGGTCACGCCGGGACAGTCCGGCGGAGCCCTGGTCGATCACAAGGCGTCCGTCGTCGGCGTCATCGCGGCGGCGTCGGGCGACGGGGCGCGCACGGCCGACCACCCGGCCAACGGCTATGCGGTGCCGATCGATGCCGCGATGCGAGTGGTCCAGCAGATTCGCTCCGGCACCCCGACCGACACCGTGCACATCGGCCCAACGGCCACGCTCGGCGTGCTCGTCTCCAACGCGCTTCCGGCCGGTACCGGAGCGCGTGTGGACATGGCGATCTACGGCATGCCCGCCTATACCGCCGGTCTGGCCGCCGGGGACGTGATCACCTCGCTCGACGACCACACCGTCAGCAACGCGCAGTCGCTGCGCATCGCGCTGAACAGGCGCAAGCCCAACGAGACCGTCCGATTGGGCGTCACCGGCGCGGGCGGCGCGCGCACGGTGCCGGTGGCGCTGATCGCGGGGCCGCCGAACTGATCCGGATCAGACCAGCGACAGCCAGTAGTCCTGGAAGCGCAGGAACACCAGCAGCAGCACGACCGCGTAGAACAGCGCGACGATCGTCCAGCGCCACTCGGCGAGCACCCCCAGCGGACCGCGCGAGCGCCCCCACAGCTGATCGGTGCACACCGCGAGCAGCGGCGTGATGATCGCCCACACCACCATGCAGTACGGGCACAGCGCGTTGATCCGGTACAGGCTCTGGAAGATCAGCCAGCAGATGAAGCCGACCCCGAGCAGGGTGCCCAGCCACAGCCCGCCCCAGACCCAGCGCGGGAAGCCGACCCCGGCTACCGACAGCACGCCGAGCGTGACGACGACCGTGAACCCGACGATGCCGATCAGCGGGTTCGGGAACCCGAAAACCGCGGCCTGATCGGTCACCATCACCGACCCGCAGGACAGGATCGGGTTGATGCTGCACGACGGCGTGTAGCCGGGATCGGTGAACAGCTTGAACCGTTCCACGGTCAGCGCCACGGCGGCCAGCCAGCCGGCCAGCCCACCGATCAACAGGACCCACGCGGCCCGGGGCCCCGCGGTGATCACTGGCCCGCGGCGGCGCTGATCACGGGTGCGAGACCGCCTGCGCCGAAGACCTGCTGGCTGGACTCGACCTTCTTGCCGTTGACGAACACCGACGGGGTCGACTGGATACCGCTGTCCAGCACTTCCTTGGTGCGGGCCTGGACGTACTTGTCGTACTTGTGGTCGGTGATGCACTGGGCGATCGCGTCGTCGGTGTAACCGGCGCTCTTGGCGATCTGGACCAGCTGATCGTCGGTCAGGCCCGCGCCGCCCTCCGGGGGCTGCTGGGCGAACATCGTCTTCAGCCAGGCCTGGTACTTCGACGGGTCGGCCTCCGCGACGCAGTAGGCGGCGTTGGCCGCGCGCGAGGAGTAGCGCGTGGTGGACGCCTTGTCCAGGAAGGCGATGATGTTGTACTCGACCACCGCGGTGCCGTTGGCCACCGCGTCCTCGAGCACCTGTCCATTGGCCGCCTCGAAGGCCTTGCACGCGGGGCACTGGAGGTCGGCGACGACCCGCACGGTGACCTTCGCGTCCGGCTTGCCGACGCGGACGGCGCCGTTGTCGGTGATCGAGGCGGGTACGGGGCCCGCATTCGCGGTGCCGGTGGCGGCGATGGACGGAGCGGGGCCGGGATCGTCCTTGTGCGCCTTCTTCACCGCGATGCCGATGCCGATCGCCGCGATCAGCGCGACGAGCACGGCGGCGACGCCCACCTGGATCAAGATCTTGCGGTTGCGGTCGGCGCGTTCCGCCGCCAGCAGCGGGTTCGACTTCCCACCCTGGTTCTTGCTCACCGTGCGCTCACCACGCCTTTCGCTCGCCGGACGGTTTCTGCCGCCACGATCGTAGATCCGCCGACCATCTCCCCGCGTGATCGGCCCACAGCCGCCATCATCGTCGGCCTACCTGAGAGATTCCGTAAAACAGGGCGTAGCGGCGCTTCGGAAGGCGCCGATACCGGCCGGGGGCAGGCGGTATGAATGGTGGGATGACTGTTCTCGGTGTTGTGTTCCGCCCGCAAAATCCCCCCGAACTGCTCCGCGAGGCGACCCGCGTGGCCGAGACGACGGGGCTGGAGGAATTGTGGCTGTGGGAGGACTGCTTTCTGGAAAGCGGGATCGCCACCGCCGCAGCCGCGCTGGCCTGGACCGAACGGCTGCGCGTCGGCATCGGGCTGTTGCCCGTACCGTTGCGCAACGTCGCGCTCACCGCCATGGAAGCGGCGACGCTGCATCGGCTGTTCCCCGACAGGCTGATCCTCGGTGTCGGGCACGGCGTCCAGAGCTGGATGGGGCAAGTCGGCGCACGGGTGGAGTCGCCGGTGACCCTGCTCGGCGAGCACCTGTCCGCGCTGCGCGCGCTACTGGCCGGTGAGCGGGTCACCACCTCGGGGCGCTACGTGCACCTCGACGCCGTCGCGCTGGACTGGCCGCCCGCTCGAGCGCCGAAGGTCTACGCGGGCGCGCGCGGCCCACGGTCGATCCGGCTGTCCGGCGAGCACGCCGACGGCACCCTGCTCGATTCCGTCACCGACGCCGACGGCGTACGCGCCGCCCGCACGCTGATCGATGCGGGTCGCGCCGCCGCGGGCCGCACCGACCGGCACGAGGTGATCGCGAATCTACTCGCGGTGACCGGTCCGGACGCCGAGGCTCGCCTGGCCGCCGAACGGACGCCGGAGCACGCGCCCGGCGCGGGCGTCGCCGGTGACGCGCACGCGGTCGCCGGAGCCGTCACGCGGCTGGCCGAGGCGGGCGCCGACACGGTCGTCCTGCAGACCACCGCCGACGACACCGACCCGGCCGCGTTCATCCGCTTCGTGGCGGAGGAGGTCAGGCCGCTGGTCCGCTGACGTTATGCCCGCGCCAGCCGCCGCTTCTGCTGTTCGACGTCGAAGGTCGCCGGGGGCCAGTCGAGGTCGAGCCGCTCGAGGGCCGCGATCAGCAACTCGGTGACGGCGAGGCGGGAGAACCACTTGCGGTCGGCGGGCACGACATGCCAGGGCGCGTACTCGGTGGACGTGCGGTCCAGCACCGCCTGGTACGCGTCCTGGTAAGCGGGCCAGAACGCGCGCTCGTCGATGTCGGACGGGTTGAACTTCCAGAATTTGTCCGTGCGTTCCAGCCGCTCGGCCAGACGCCGCTTCTGTTCGTCGAGCGAGACGAACATGGCCACCTTCACCAGCGAGGTGCCCTCGTCCACCAATTCCTGCTCGAACGCGTTGATCTCGTCGTAGCGCGGCTCCCACACCGTCGGCGGCACCAGATTGTGTACCCGCACCACGAGCACGTCCTCGTAATGCGAGCGATCGAACACACCGAGCTGACCCGCGCGCGGCAGTGCCTTCCGGATGCGCCACAGATAGTGATGGCGGCTCTCCTCCGGCGTCGGCACCCCGAACGCGGCGTGGTCCACGCCCTGCGGATCGACCGATCCGATGACGTGCCGGACGATGCCGCCCTTGCCCGCTGTGTCCATGCCTTGCAGGATCAGCAGCACGTTGCGCCGGTCGCCGCCGGCCCGGCCGTTGGCGTACAGCTTCTCCTGCAGATCCGACAGCACCTGGGCGCGTTCGGCGAGCAAGGGCACGCCCGCCTTCTTGCCGCCGGTGAACCCCGGCGTCCCGGAGGTGTCCAGCTCGGCTACGCGCAAGCCATCGGCTCGCATGGCCTCGGTGGGCGGCACCGTCCACAATTTCGGCATGGCTCCAACCTAACCGCGTGGCGGTTCGGCCACGTCACACTTGCGCGAGCCGCAGTAACTGGGTGGCGAATTCCTCGTCCGCCACCGGGGTGAGGATGAGATCGTGCGCGGTGGTGAGCAAGTAGCGACCGTCGCCGGTGAAGTCCAGCCAGGTGCGATGGCGGGTGGGCGGGGACATCGGGTTCTCCGGCTCCACCGTGACGGTGATGAAGCCACGCCCGTCCACCGGCTTACGCAGGGTTTGGCGGAACTTCGCCGCGCCGCGATGACCGTTGGTGACGAACGGCTCGGTGCGATCCGGATTCAGCACCGCGTCCTGCGGCTCCCGCATCGGGGCGAGCTTGCCCGGTCGCGCCGAGCCGATGATCTGCACCAAGCGTTCGCCCACGGCACGGGCGTGGCACATCTGTACGGTCACCCGGTCCGGTGTGGCGACCAGGATGCCCGCGTGGTTGTGCACCACCGCGGCGAACGCGAGGATCCGTTCGGTCTCGGACCCGCTGCCGTTGCGCGAGAGCGCCGAACGCTCGCCCGAGACGGTGATGGTGGTCGCGTCGTTGCGCGCGCAGAGCACCAGCGCGGCGGCGAGATCAGGATCGGCTTGGCGGGCGAAGCGCTGCGGCAGATGGAGGGCGTGGTACTCCGACTCGGTCCGCGCGGTGGCCGAAGGGACCATGTTGACCGGGTAGGGCCTACGGTCCAGGCTCGTTTCGTTCGTCCAGACATGCGTGAACTCGTCCGGGGTGAGCACCCATTTCACCGTGCGCCGCCTCCGCGCGCGGAATCCGGATCGCCGGGTGCGTTGTCGGCCGCCGAACCTTCCTGCGGCCGGGGGAATCGGGGAACGCGGTCGCCGGTGGCGGGCATCGTCGGGGTGTAGACGTAAGTCATCGTGTCCCGGACATCCGCTTCGATGTCTGCCGCCGCACTATCGTGTTCCATCCTACGTTTTCCACCGTAAACCGCTTCTGCGGCCGGGTCCGCCAGCGGCCGATACCGCTGCGGCGGCGCGATCGCGCCCCGGACCGTCTGCGCGGCATCGCTATTCAACTCCATCAGCCGAGCGACCGCCCGGCACACGTCGTGCGTATCCCCGCCCGCGCGGACGAACTGCCTGGTCGCGCTCACCGCGGCGTCGGCTGCCCGGCCCGACCAGCGCGCGAATTCCCGGTTGGTGGCATCGGAGAAGGCTTGGAACGCTTCGGCCACCGCGGTCGCGTTGGCCTGCCATGCCGCGGCGATCCGGCCCAATGCCGCTGGATCGAGCGCTTCGTGCACCAGCTCCCAGATCTGCTGGTGGGTGTAGGCGCCGAACAGTTCCCGATCCGGCGCGTAGGCGGGATCGGTTGCGTCGTCGGTGAATCCGGCCAGTTCCCGCCGGATGCCGTCGGCGGCGGCGCGTGCCGTGGAGTCTGCCATCCGTCGTCCCCCTCAGTCGGTCCCGGCGCGCGGGTGCGCGCTCAACGGGGCTCCAGATAGTCGGCGACCAGCCGCAGTGCGGCCTGATTCGCCGCCTCGGCGTCGGCCAGCCGATTGGCCGCGGCGAGATACGCGGCCTTGAACAGCAGCGCCGTTTCCTGGAACGCGGCCAGGGTGTCCAGGTATTGCCTTCCCTTGGCGGAGAACCCGCGGGTGAGGCCGTGCCCGGTCGGCAGATCGGGGAAGCCGGTCACCTCGGTGACGAGGTGTTCGCCCGCCATCGCGCGGCCCAGATCGTCGACCAGTTGGTCGCACGCGGCGGCGAGATTCTCCGCGACCGCCGTGTCCAGCTCGAACCTTTCGCTCCCGCCCGCGCCGATGGCCGCCGCGTACAGCTCGCGCGCCGTCCCCTGTCCGGTATCGGGTACCGCCACGTGGAAGCCCCCTTCCGCTCGGTCCTGTTCGTACCGCGCTGTACTGGATTCGCACTTTACCGGGCGGTTCAGCGCGGCGGACCGCCTCGGTACGGGCTTGTGTGAAGGCCTCTGCGCCCGTCTCCGCCGTTGTTACACTGACCAGCGGTCCGAGGGGCGGTGCGGGGAAGGCGACCGGTGGCCGGAATCGATGGCGTAGTCCCGAAGTATCTGCAGATCTCGGGGCATCTGCGGGATCTGATCGAGCGCGGGGAGTTGGCTCCCGGCGCCGAGGTGCCGTCCGAGCGCGAACTCGCCGTCCGCTGGAAGGTCGCCCGGCCCACCGCCGCCAAGGCGCTGAACACGCTGCGGCAGCAGGGATTCGTCACGTCACGTCGTGGGTCGGGCACCTACGTGGCCGAACGCTCGGCGCTGATGCGCGAGAGCGCGCCCCGATACGGACCGTCCGCGTCCCAGCCCGATTCGGTGACCGTGCTGGGAGCTGAAATGGTGGAAGGACCGCAGGAGGTCACCGAATCGCTCGGTCTCCCAACGGCGAGTCCGGTGATCAGTGTGAAGCTGTTGTACGAGAACGGCTCCGGGGCAGTTCGGCTGGTCGCATGCTGGTATCCCGGTGAATTCGCCGCGGCCGCCACGCTGGTGCACGGGACGGTGCCCGTGCCGGGCGGAGTCGTGCGGTATCTGGAGGCCGTGATCGGCCGCGCCGCCGCAGTCGTGCGTGAGAGCGTCGGCGCCCGGCTGGCCACGGATGACGAACGCCGCCGTCTCGCGCTCCCGCATCCGGCGGCGGTGCTGGTCGTGCACCGCATCGGTCTGGACGTCCGAGGCGTCGCGCTGGAGTACCGCCAGAGCGTCCACCCGCCCGGCCGCCCGATCATGGAGCACGAGTATCCGGCCAGGTCAGCGACCGATTTCCGCCGTTGACACCCCTGTGCCGCAACTGGCATAGTCCACTTGTCGGAAGTATCGAAGGGTGGGAGGGGCGATGTCCGATCAGTTGACCGTCGGCGGCTGGGTGGTCGTGGGGGAGCAGTGCTCGGTCCGCTTGGCCCCGGTACCGCGCGACGACTTCCTGGCCTTCGTGTTCGAAAGCAGCGGAACCGAATTCGAATTGGCCTTGGCGCCCGCGATCCTGCACCGCATGGTCGATCTCGGGACCGCCCCGTCCGCGCCGTGACATCGGCGAGCCACCACCGCGGCGGATCGCCTTACGCGCACCGTGGTCGCGGCGGTTCCTGCCGACGCCTGCGGAACAAGCTGATCTCGAGGCCGAAAAGTCAGTGCGGGTGCGTGCTTCGGCTATCTCCGCGGTTGTGTTCTACGCGTCGATGAAAAGGTCGTTGGCGAGCGCGCCGGAGCCCGGTACGACTCGGTAGTGGTCCAGGTCGGTGCGGCCATGGGAAGCGAGGACATCCTCGTCGAGGAGGAGCCGGCCGGTGTAGGTCGCGGCGGGGCTGGTCACGATCAGCAAAGCGGCGTCCGCGCAGATGAACGGGTTGCGGGACGCGGCGACGGCTTCCGCGCCGCCGAGCAGATTGCGAACCGCGGCGGTGTCGATCTTCGTGCGCGGCCACAGGGAGTTCACGGCGATGCCGTAGGGCAGGAACTCGTGTGCCAGACCGACGGTGGCGATGCTGACACCGTATTTGGAGACGGTGTAGGCCACGCCGTTGCCCACGTGCTCGGGGTTCATGTTGAGCGGCGGAGAGAGGGTGAGGATATGTGGATTCCGCCCGGCCGTCGCCGAGGCGCGCAGATGCGGCAGCGCCAGCTTGGACAGCAGGAACGGCGCGCGGAGATTGACGGCTTGCATGTGGTCGTAGCGCTGCATGCCGATCTGCTCGGCGCCGGTGAGATCGACCGAACCCGCGTTGTTGACCAGGATGTCGATGCCGCCGAAGCGCTCGGCGATCCGATCGACCGCCTCCGCCATCGCCTTGTCGTCGCGGACATCCGCCACCAGCGGCAGTACCGCGCCACCCGCGGCCTCCGCCTCCGCGGCGGCCGTGTGGATGGTGCCGGGCAGCTTGGGGTGCGGCTCCTGGGTGCGGGCGATCATCGCGACGTTCGCCCCCTCCGACGCGAACCTGATCGCGATCGCCAGGCCGATGCCACGGCTCGCCCCGGTGACAACGGCGGTCCTTCCCGCGAGCAGATCCCCGGTGGCCTCTCCTCGGGTGGACGCGGGCGTGGGTAGGGGACTGTTCATGGCGGGGTCCTCTGGCTGGAATACGCGATCTTGTGGAGTGAGGCTAGCTGGCATCCGCCGGGAGCGTGACAGATCCGTTGTCCCCGAGCTGTTTACAGCGGCTTGCGGGCGGTTGCTCGCCGTGCCCGATGGGACGATCGAAGACGGTGCGTTCATACGCGGCAGTGGTTGAAAATGCAATTGGATTTTCTCGGCGATCCGGGGAACCGAGAGCAGTCGGGATGCGTCCAATAACAGTGACGACCTTTTGAACGATGCACAGGCGGGCCTGGGGGTGAGGGGATCGGTGCGATGTCGGACGCTAACAACGGAGGTGCGATGGCGACCCGGACGGTGCCGCAGCCTCCGTTCCCGCCGGGGTTGCTGGCCGATCTGCATGCCGGCAATGTGACGGCCGCGCAGCGCGAGCAGTTGTGGCCGATCGTCTCGCGTGATCCGCAGGCGGTGCGGTATCTGCGCGGGCTGGATGAGATCAGCGCGGAATTGGGTGCACTGAGCCGGGAGGAACGCGTCATCCACTCCATGCCCGAGGACGTCACCGCCCGGCTGACCGAATTCATCGAAGCGCTCCGATCACCCCAGGACACCACGGTCCACGCGATCGCGCGCGGGCGGACGGGCGAGGCCCGGCTCGATATCGGATATTCCCAACGCGGCGCGGCTCCTTCGGTCGCTGTCGACGAGCATCGCCGCGCCAGGGCGCGCTGGTTCGCCGCGGCAGCCGCGGCGATCGTCGCCCTTGCCGCAGCCGGCTCGGCCATCTCGACGATGGACGGCCGTGACTGCCCAGCCCCCACCGCGCGACCCGCCATCGGAAATGACGAAGTCACCGCCACCATGGCCTTCGGCGCGCTGGGCCGCCACACCGTCAGCGGCTCCCTCGCCGACCCCGAAGCGCTGCAACGCTGTGTCCACGCGAACGGGCTCGACCGCACCGTCCTCGGCTCGGCCGACATCGCGTTCCAGGGCGGCGACGCGGTGCTCATCCTGCTCAATGGCCCGCACCCGCCCGCCGTCACCGCATTGGTCGTCGGAACCGGCTGCGATACCGGTGACCCGCAGCGCCGGGTATTGCAGGACATCGGCTGACCGCGCGCGGCGGGTCACGTTCCACCGCGCACGGCCGCGCGCACGCCTGCGCGCGATAGGCTATGACAGTCGTCATGAACATGGGAGGAGAAAGGTGGCCGAAACGCCGCAGGCGCGGGATCGAATGGTGGCAGGCGCGGCCGACATGATCCGCCGCCGCGGTCTGAACGCGACCAGCGTGCGGGAACTGGCCAAGCACGCCCAGGCTCCGCTGGGATCCACCTACCACTACTTCCCCGGCGGCAAAGCGCAGCTGGCGGCCGAAGCCGTGCGCTTCGCCGATGCGCTGGCCGCCCGCAAACTCGCGCAAGGGCTGCCCGCCGGGCCGGTCGCGGGATTGCGGTCGTTCGTCGACATGTGGCGGAAGGTTCTGGTGGACAATGATTTCCAGGCCGGCTGCCCGGTGCTCGCGGTCGCGATCGAGGGCCCGGGGGACGACGACGAGCCGCAGCGGGCCGCCGCGGCCGCGTTCGAGAACTGGACCGGCCTGCTGACGCGGTCGTTGCGCGACCACGGCGCGAGCGAGGCCGACGCCGAGCGGACCGCCACCCTGATCGTCGCCGCGGTCGAGGGCACGGTGGCGATGTGCCGGGTGGAGCGCAGCACCCTTCCGCTCGATCGGACCGTGGATAAGCTCGAGTTCCTGATCCGGGCCGTCACCGCGGAGGTCTAGTGCGCGGGCTTCGTCGCGCTGACGTACTGGAGCAGGCGATGGACCCGCTGGTCGATCTCCACCAAACCCTCCTCGGCGAACAGGGCGGGAAAGGTCCGGGCGCCGAACACCCGCAGCCCGCTCAAACCGCCGACCACGCGGCTCATCTCACCGATGGGGTTGGCCGCCCGGTGGCTGGTGGTGATGGCGATCCGGCCACCGGGAGCGAGAACGCGAATCATCTCGCGAGCGGCGACGAGTGGGTCCGGAATGAGGTAGAGCGCGCCGAAACAGCAGACCGCGTCGAAGGTTCCGTCCGCGAACGGGAGCCTGCGCGCGTCGCCGCGCAGATACCCGACGCGCGGTCCGGCGTTGTCCGCGACGGCGCGCGCCAGCATCGGCTCCGAGTAGTCCACGCCGATCGCATAGCCCTCGCCGGACAGCGCCTCACTCAGGTATCTGGTGAAATTGCCCGGTCCGCAGGCGATGTCGAGCACCTTCTGCGCGCCGCCGAGCCGCAGGGCGGTGACCGCGTCGCGGCGGTCGGACGCGGTCGTCCGCCCACTGGCGAGATAGAACAGCGCCGGCCGCCAGGCGCGTTCGTACACCGCGGCGAGCGCGGGGGCATTCATCGTCTTGCGTGCGAGATTCACCGGAGCGCGTCCCTCAGGCGCGGTCGACGGTGATCGTCATGCCCGCCGCGCGCAGTCGCTCGGTGAGGGCGTCGCCCATCGCCGCGGCCGGGGTGAGAATGCCCGCGAGCTCGGGTTGCTTCTCCGTGTCGAACGCCAGGCACAGACCGCTCTCGCCGAGCAGTACGGCGGTGGCCTGGTATCCCGGGTCGCCGGTGCCGGAGAAGGTGGCCACGTACTTCGCGCCCGAGGTGGTGTGCGCGAACGTCTTCATGCTGAACCAGCCGCTCTTGCGGGCCTGCTCGCTCGGTCCGGTGCCCGGCTTGGGCAGCACGCGATCGAGCAGCTTGCGACCCGCCGATGCCCGCGACAACAGCGCCCCCGCGGTCATGCCCGCCACGATGCCGCCCGCCATGCCCGCCGCTACCAGCGGCGCCACCCGGGACTTCCCCGCGCTCATCACTTCGCGGTAGCGGAAGTTCTTGCCGTACACCCAGCCGAGCAGGCCGTTGCTGCGGCGCACGATCTTGGTGTTGTGCGCGGCCATGACGAACGTGCTGACCCACCCGTCCAGGCTGGGGTCGATCGCGCTCGCCCGCGACAGCGCCTGATCGGACTGGCGGCCGACGTCGGGATCCATCGACCTGTCCGGGCTCAGCGAGTACGGGTGCGACATCACCTTGCCCTTGGCCGGGTCGGCGGCGATCGCCTCCATCATCGCGCGGCCGGAATCGATGGTGCCGCCGCTGACGCCGCCCTTGAGCGAAGCCACCAGCGTGACGTCGACGAGCTCACCGGTGTTGTCCTCGACCGTGCGGCGGTAGAGCTGATATACGCTCAGATCGGACGGAATCGAGTCGTAGCCGCAGGAATTCACGATCTTCGCGCCCGTGGCGACGGCCTGTTCGTGATAGTTGTCGATGGCGTCGCGGATGAACAGCGGCTCGCCGGTGAGGTCGGCGTAATGGGTGCCCGCCTTCGCGCACGCCGCTACCAGCGGCATCCCGTAGCGCAGGTACGGGCCGACGGTGGTGACCACGACCTTGGTGCGCGCCGCCAGCTCGTCGAGCGAGCTCTGGTCTGTCGAGTCGGCCACCACCAGACCCCAGTTCGCGGCCGTCGGTCCGAGGTCGTCGCGTACGGCGGTCAACTTGTCCAGCGATCGTCCCGCCAGCGCGATTCGCGCGGATTCCGGCGCGGCCTCGGTGAGATATTCCGCGGTCAGCTTGCCGACGAAACCCGTCGCGCCGAAGAGCACTAGGTCGAATTCCCGTGTGTCTGCCATGGTCTTCCGTTCTGCGGTCGTGCCGCCGTTCGGCGGCTACTTGGTGGTCTTCTTGCGCGGCCGTTGCGGCGCGGCGCGCGGGCGGTCGGCGAGCCAGGCGTGATGGGCCCGGCCGAGCTCGGTGACCGGTGGTTCGTCGTAGAGCCATTCCCTGGAGATGCGATGCCAGTTCGCGGTGCAGCCGAGGTGACCGAGCATGCCGAAGGTCAGGAAGTCGGCGCGGCGGGAGAAGAGGTGCTCCGGCGGCAGATTCTGCTGCTTCATACCGGTGAACTCGCTGGCCCTCGGATCTACCGCGAGCAGGAAGGCGCCGCTGGCGAGCTCGGGAGTGATGGTCAGTTCCTCGTCGATCAGACACCATTCCGAGGCGGCCAGTACGTATTCCAGGCACTCCTCGGCGCCGATCTCCTGCGGCGAATCGATGACGCCGCGTTGGATCATCAACTCGCGCAGGTCTTCCGCGCGATCTTCCGCCGCGGCACGCAGACAGACCAGCTCGAATTGCACGTGCTCGGCGTCCATGCGGTTGAACAATCCGAAATCCAGGAAGCCGACCCGGCCGTCGTCGGCCAGCAGCACGTTGCCCGGATGCGGGTCGCCGCAGAATTCGTTGAAGGTGAACAGCGATCCCACGTAGAACCGGTAGATGATCTCGCCGATCCGGTTGCGCTCCGCTTGGGGCAGCTGCCGGATCTCTTCGAAGCCCTTGCCCTCCACGTATTCGGTGACCAGCACCCGCGTGGTGGAGAACTCCGGCAGCGAGCGCGGGACGATGACGAACGGATGCCCGGCGTACAACTCGGCGATCTGCAACTGGGTGGCCGCTTCGGCCCGGTAGTCCAGCTCGGCCTCCATGTTCAGCCGCAGCTCGTCCAGCACCGCGGGCGTCACCCACGGCATCGCGGACTGGAGCACGCGCCGGAACATCGCGAGATTCTTCAGATCCGCGCGCACCGCGGCATCGATGCCCGGATACTGCACCTTCACCGCGACCTGGCGGCCGTCGTGTAGTCGCGCCCGGTACACCTGGCCGATCGAGGCGGCGGCGACGGGCTCGGCGTCGAACTCGGCGAAGACCGCGTCGAGCGGCTTTCCGAAATCGTCCTCGATCACCTGGCGCATGGCCGCGAAGGAGACCGTCGGGGCCGCGTTGCGCAGCACGGCCAGGCGTTTCTGGAACCGCTCCCGATGGTCCTCTGGCACCAGATCCAGATCGAGCACCGACATCATCTGGCCGAGCTTCATGGCGACGCCCTTCATGGTGCCCAGCACCGTGACCACCTGCTCGGTGGTGCGGATCATCGATTCCTCGGCCATCTTCGCCCGGACGGCCTCGGATCTGCCCCGCATGGTCAACCGCGCGCGCTGGGTGCGAAGCACCGAACTGGCTGCCACCGCGCCCAGCTTCGTGCCACGAGCAAGCCGAGAGGTCGGTACTTGCTTCGCCATCGAGGTACCTCCGTTGGTGCCGCGGTCGGAGCGACGGACGCGGGCGGCAGCGTGCGGGACACCCGCACGGACCGCCGTCGAGTACGGCGCCTGCGGTGACGCAACGCACTCGGCGCACCGCTCGGGTTCAGACTAGCCAAGGATTCGGCAAAGTCGAGAGTGCTGGTGAACTTTTGCAAGCGCTCCAGCTAGCACCAGGGTCGATGGCTCGATTCAGTCTTGCGCCGGCGTCTCGGGGGCGGGCAGCACATGCTGCTGCGCGTTGAACGCGGCGGGCGAACCGCCCGCGCGGGCCATGCCCTCGATGGCGCTCCAGGCGAGCATGGTGAGGTAATCGATCACGTCCTCGCGGGACAGCGACTTGTTGGTGGTCCACCAGTGCGTGGCCAGCTGGATGCCACCGACCAGCACGTACGACGCCAGCGCGGCGCCCTCGGTCGCCACGCCCCGGTCCTTGGCGCGATCGGTGATCACCGCGCACACCACCTCGGCGAAGAGCTTCTCGAACTCCGCGAGCGAGGACTGGTCGGCCGAGCCGTTGCCCATGATGAAGCGGTAGACCTCGGGGTCCTCGTCGACCGTGCCGACGTACTCGGCCAGGGCCGAGCGCACCAGCTGGTATTCGTCCGCGTCCAGGCTGATCGCGCCGTACACCCGCGGCATCAGCGTGGTCTCGATGAACCGCTGCATGGTCGCGTGGACGAGGTCGTTCTTGTCGGAGAAGTAGCGGTAGAGCACGGTCTTGGAGACGCCGATCTCCGCGGCGATCTCGTCCATGCCCGCGTTGCTGCCGCGCGCGCGCACGGCGGCGAGAGTGCCGTCGACGAGTTCCTCCCTGCGGTCGATCTTGTGTTGCCGCCACCGGCGCTTGCGGCCGTCCATCCGGCCGCCGCGCACCGCCGACGGTCGCTCGCCGACATCGACAAGGTCTTCGGTGGACAGCGTGGGCTCCCTCGTTCGTAAGTGCTCCGGTAGCTACCAGCTTAGGTCCCCGATACCCGTGATATGCGCTTTTGAGCCCGGATGCGGTAGGAACCACAGTCCGGGCGTGTCCGGCGCCCGGCACGTCCGGTTTGTGCGCAGGCACTCACCCCGCTCGCTCACTTCGCCGCGCACAGCAGAATGGGAGGCATGGAGAAAGCTCCCGGCAACACCGCGGTGCTGAACGCCCGGGGCGACCGCGCCGGAGACGCCGCCGCGCCCCTCGGCTTCGCCGCCGTGCTCGACGAGGCGGCCAAGCGTCGTGACCTCTGGCGGATGAAGGCGTTCGCCACCGGGCTGCTCGCCTTGGCCACCGCGATCTATCTGTTCTGCCGCTGGACCGAATCGCGCGGGGCGGGCGGCGACTGGGTCGGCTACCTGCGGGCCGCATCGGAGGCGGGCATGGTCGGCGCCCTGGCGGACTGGTTCGCGGTGACCGCCCTGTTCCGTCATCCACTCGGCCTGCCCATCCCGCACACGGCGATCATCCGGCGGAAGAAAGACCAGCTCGGCGCCAGTCTCGGTACGTTCGTCGGCACGAACTTCCTGGCGCCCGAGGTGGTGTCGGCCAAGGTGAACTCGGCGCAGATCTCCTGGCGGGTCGGGCGCTGGATGGCCGATCCGGGTCATGCCGCGCGCGTGGCGCAGGAGAGCTCGACCATCCTGCGCGCCGTCGTCGGCGTACTGCGCGACGAGGACGTGGAG
Organism: Nocardia sichangensis; assembly: GCF_047200615.1. Lineage (NCBI taxonomy): Bacteria > Bacillati > Actinomycetota > Actinomycetes > Mycobacteriales > Nocardiaceae > Nocardia > Nocardia sichangensis. The sequence continues at coordinate 33,911 of NZ_JBJZOK010000001.1, read as the reverse complement.
CAGGTCATCGACAACACCATCGTCAAGCGGATCGCCGAGCCGCTGTGGGGTCCGCCGATCGGAAGGGTGCTGGCGGAACTGCTCGCCGACAACCGGCAGTTGGCGTTGCTGGATCTGCTCGCCGAGCGCGCGCACCAGTGGGCGCTCGGATCCCAGGAGACGATCGATCGGATCGTCTTGCGGGACGCGCCGCAGTGGGCGCCGAAATTCGTCAACATCTTGCTTTCCGAACGGATCTACCGGGAACTGGTCGAGTTCACCTGGAAAGTCCGCTCCAATCCGGAGCACGAGGTCCGTCTCGCCGCGAACCGGTTCCTGGAGGAATTCGCCGAGGACCTGCAATTCGATGACGCCATGATCAAAAAGGCGGAGCGGATCAAGGCGCAGATCATGGGCCGGGAGGAGATCACCGGACTCGCGTCGGCCACCTGGCGCGCGGCGAAGCGGCTGATCCTGGAGTCCGCCGACGATCCGAGCAGCACGCTGCGGCGCAAGGTCGCCGAAAACGTGCAGCAGCTCGGCGAGCGCTTGCGCGACGACGCGGACATGCGGGCCAAGGTCGACAACTGGATCGATCGCGGCGCGCGCTACTTGGTGGAAAACTATGCCGGTGAGATCAGCACCCTGGTCACCGACACGGTTGCCCGGTGGGATGCCGAGGAAGCCAGCAAGAAGATCGAATTGCAGGTCGGCCGGGATCTGCAATTCATCCGCATCAACGGAACCGTCGTCGGTTCGCTTGCCGGACTGACGATCTACACGATTTCCCACTTGATGTTCGGCGGTTGATCCGCGGCGTGCGGAACGTTTGCCGAAACGCTGCTAGCAGACTGCTTGCAATAGCTAGCACCCTGACCTAGAATCGAATTCGTACAACCGCCAGAAGGTGAGTGATGGCTGACCAGCCCGAGGTTTCCGCCGAGTACACCGAGAGATCGGACGAGCATTCGTCCGGCATCGGCGAACGAGGGGGTCGCGTCGTCAGTGCGGCGCACGACATCGGAGGCTTCATCAGGGCGCAGCGGGAAGCCGCGCAAGTCTCGTTGCGTCAACTCGCCCAGCTGGCGGGGGTGAGCAATCCGTATCTCAGCCAGATCGAGCGCGGACTGCGAAATCCATCCGCCGAAGTGCTCACGCAGATCGCGAAAGCGCTGCGGGTCTCCTCGGAGGTCTTGTACGTACGGGCTGGCTATCTCGAGCAGCGGCCGCACAGTCCGGTCCGGGACGCACTGCTCGCCGACACGTTCATCAGTGAGCGGCAGAAGCAGGTGCTGCTGGACATCTATGAATCGTTTCGCCGGGAAAACGGAGGAAACGAGGTAGGGGGGGACGTATGGGACAGCGACGTTCCGCGCACGACAACCGAAACTCCGCCACGCCAGGAGAACGAAACACCATGACCGAGAAGAACGCCACCGTCACCAAGCCCCTGCTCGCCACCGTCGGCGCGGGTGACGCCCTCTACGCCGCCGTCAACGACGTTTTCGCGCAGGTGCGCGAGCGTGCGGCCGCCACCGAGGTGCAGGCCCGGGTGGAGGAGGCGCGCGAGCGCTTCGCCAACGTTCCCGCCGACGTCCAGGACCGGTTCGAGTCGCTGCGTGAGCGGCTGTCCGGCCTGCCGTCGGAGCTGCCGGACGACCTCGCCGAACTGCGCGAGCGGTTCACCGCCGAGGAGCTGCGGGCGCTGGCCGAGAAGTACTACCGGCAGGCGCTGGACATCTACGCCGACCTCGCCGTCCGCGGTGAGGAGACGATCGAGCGGCTGCGCGCCAACCAGGTCGTCGACGAGCGGATCGGCAAGGTCGAGACGCTGTACGGCGACGCGGTCAGCCGCGCCGAGGACGTGCTCGGGCGCGTCAACGGACTGATCGGCCGCCCGGCGAAGGAGGCCGAGCTCGCGGCCGACGAAGAGATCGACCCGGCGCCGGTCGTCGAGGCCGAGGTCGTCGAGGTGACCACCGAGGCCACCCCGGCTCCGGTCGTGAACGGTGAGGCCAAGAAGGCTCCGGCCAAGAAGGCCCCCGCGGCCAAGAAGGCTCCGGCCAAGAAGGCCGCTCCCAAGAAGCCCTGAACGGCCCGCGGCTGAAGCGATTCGACGCCCTCGCGCACCCCTGGTGTGCGAGGGCGTTGCTTCTATGATGGGTGAGGTGAATATGGTGCACGGATTGACCGGGATGATCCTGCTGGTGCTGTGGCTGGCGGCGCTCGGTGCGACGATTTTCGCGCTGATCCACGCCGTGCGTCAGCGTCCGGACGCGTTCACCGCGGTGGACAAACTGACCAAGCCGATCTGGCTGGCGATTCTCGGGGCGGCTGTGCTCGTGCTCCTGCTCTCCCCCGCGGGTCTGGGCCTGCTCTCCTTCGCGGCGATCATCGCCACGGGCGTCTACTTGGCCGACGTCCGGCCCAAGGTGGACGAGGTGCAGCGGGGTCCGCGCTGGTGAGGGCGGAGTTCGCCGACAGGTAAGGGTGCTTGCACTAGCAAGCGGCGCAAATCGGGGTTACTGTATCTAGCAGTAACACAAAGGAGTGTCCGATGCGTGCCATGCTGCCGACCGCGTTGACGAGCTTCCGGGGCCTGCTCCGGAGCTGGCGCGACGCGCACAGCGCCGACTTGCGGTCGCGTACCTACCAGACCGCCGCGTTCAACGCGCCGACCGCGCCTCGCGAGGTGATTCCGGTCCAGACCGGTGACGGCGTCCGACTGCGCGTACACGCCTACGGCCCGTCGGATGCCCCCGCCATCGTGCTCGTCCACGGGTGGACCTGCTGCCTCGAATACTGGAATCCGCAGATCAACGCGTTCGCCGGTGACTATCGGGTGATCGCCTACGACCAGCGCGGCCACGGCGAGAGCGAATACGGGTCGAGCGAGCTGACCATGGAGCTGCTGGCCGACGACTTGGCCGCCGTGCTCGACGCCGCGCTCGCGCCCGGGCAGCGGGCCGTGCTCGTCGGCCACAGCCTCGGCGGCATGACACTGCAGGCCTGGGCGGGACGCTATCCCGAGCGGGTCGCGCATCAGGCGCTCGCGGTGCTGCTGACCAATACCGCGGCGGACCGGTTGATCCTGGAGACGACGGTCGTGCCGCTGCTGAACCGTCCGCTGCGGCTGCTGCAGTTGAAGGTGCCGCTGCCGTTCCTGTTCGGCAGGCTCGGGCTCGGCGCCCCGATGGTCTTCCCGCCCATCGCGCCGGTGCGCTGGCTGTTCGCGCGTCAGATCCTCAGCACCGCGGCCAAAGGCGAGCTGTTGGATTTCAGCATGGCCATCGTGCGGTCGTGTCCCGCGCGGGTGCGCGCCAAGTTCGGTTTCCTGCTGGCCACGATGGATGTCGGGGAGTCGGCCCGGAATCTGGTGGTCCCCACGACGGTGATCTCGGGGCAGTTCGACGACATGACGCCGCCGGTGCACTCCGAGCGGATCGTCGAAATGCTCCGGCAGACCGGCAGTCTCGCGCGCTATCAGGTGCTGCCCACGGGGCATCTCGGCAATGCCGAGGCCTACGTGCGGTTCAACGAGGAACTCGCGCGCGTCCTCGCCGCCACGCGCAAGTCCAGCCGCGCCGACCTCGCGGGCTGACGCGCCCAGACGCTCGCGCCGGTCAGGAGAAGACGACCGTCCGGCGGCCGTGCACCAGGACGCGGCCCTCCAGATGCCAGCGCAGCCCGCGCGCCAGAACCACCCGCTCGATGTCGCGACCTTGGCGGACCATGTCGCGCACTTCGTCCGCGTGGTCGATGCGGATGACGTCCTGCTCGATGATCGGGCCCGCGTCCAGTTCCGGGGTCACGTAGTGGCAGGTTGCTCCGATCAGCTTCACGCCACGGGCGAAAGCCTGGTGGTACGGGCGAGCGCCGACGAACGAGGGCAGGAAGCTGTGATGGATGTTGATCGCCTTGCCCGCCCAGTGTTCGCACAACTCGGCCGGCAGCACCTGCATGAACCGCGCCAGCACCACCGCGTGCGGATCGTGCGCGTCCACCAGGGCGCGGACCTCTTCGAACGCGGGACCGCGCTCGGCCGGGTCCTTCGGGAACGGCACGTGATGGAACTTCACCCCGTGCGCCTCGGTCATCGCCGCCAGATCCGGATGGTTGCCGATCACCGCCTCGATGGTGGCGGGCAGTTCACCGCTGGCGGCGCGTCCGAGCAAATCGTGCAGACAATGGCCGTCCTTGCTGACCAGCAGGACCGCGCGACGGCGCGCGCCGGAGTCCAGCAGTTGCCATTCGCTCTCCGGCCCCAGTTCCGCCGCCACCCCGGCGAACCGGTCACGCAGCTCCGCGATGCCGAACGGCACCGTCGCGGCCCTGATCGCCTGACGCGTGAAGAACCAGCCGGTATCCGCGTCGGAGTGATACCCCGCCTCCACGATCGAGCCGCCGAACTCGGCGATGAACGACGTGATCCGGGCGATGATGCCCGGCCGATCCGGGCAGCCGAGAGTCAGCACGTAGCGGCGTTCGTCCGAGACGGGTGGAGCGGAACTCATGGGGTTCATCCTCCCAGGTGCACCGCCGGGCATTTGCCGCGCCTTCGCCGAGCGCTCGACAAGGTGTCCCCAAGTGCGATCGCCGACTGCCGACGGCTATATCGCCGCGACGGCCGGCGCCGCTCGGATGGCCGTCGCCACTCGCGATACCGCGCCGTTCCGAGCAGCCGGGGTGTCCGTCATCGACCCGTGGGACTCGCGCCGGGACCGTTCGCCCGCAGGGTGAGCCGGAAGCTGAGCATCAGGTCGGCTGCGGCGCAGGTCGTCTGTGCAGTATGCGTCCGAGTCGAGCGGTGGTGCTCAGAGGTTGTAAAACGGTTCGGCGTAGTGGAATTCGCCGGCGATCTGGGAGTCGTAGGCCGAGAGGGAGCGGACCTGGAAGTGGCTGATCCACGACGGGTCGTCGGGGGTGATGCCGAGGCGGGCGGCGGGGACGAAACCGAAGCGCGGGTAGAACTCCAGGCTGCCGAGCAGGCCGATCAGTGGTTCGTCGAGGGCGTCCGCGGCGCCGAGCGCCGCGTGCATGAGGGCGGAACCGACTCCGGCGCCCTGATGGTCGGCGAGAACGCCGATCGGGCCGAGCGCCAGCACGGGGAACGGGCCGACGGCGGCTCTGGTCAAGCACAGGTGGCCGACCACGCTGTCGTGCTCGATCGCCACCAGCGAGAGCGTCGGGATCCAACCCTCGTCACTGCGCAGCTGGGCGACCAGGTCGACCTCGGGCGGGTCGGCGCCGGGGCGGCCACCGGACGCGGCGGCGGGGGCATAGCGCGGTGCGAATGCGCTGCGATGCACCGCCGCGATGGCAGTGGCGTCGTCGACGCGTTCGCGACGGATCAGCACGGTCGTCTCCTCCCGAACGAAGTAGGGCCCATCCGCACACGTTAGTCAGCGACCGTGGCGTCACGTTGTCCGATGCGCCATCAGCTACGAGTGTGCGCGAACTGCCGCCAGGCGCGCAACGGAATTCGATTCCGGTGTGCCAGACTCTCACCCCATGGCAAGTTCCACGTCGCTGACCAGGGCCGAAGTGGCCGCCATGATCGATCACACGCTGCTCGCCCCGGAGGCGACGCCCGCGCAGGTCGGCGCGTTGATCGAAGACGCACGGATGCTTGGCGTCCTGGCGATCTGTGTGTCGCCGTCCATGTTGCCGGTGCGCGCGCCGGGACTGGTGGTCGCGACGGTCGCCGGATTCCCTTCGGGGAAGCATCATTCGCTGGTCAAAGGCGCCGAGGCGCGGCTCGCGGTGGATCAGGGCGCCGCCGAGGTGGACATGGTCATCGATGTCGGCGCGGCTCGCGCGGGTGATTACACGGCGGTGCTGTCCGACATCGTCACGGTCCGCGAGGCGATCGGGGATCGGGCGCTGTTGAAAGTGATCATCGAGTCCGCCGCGCTGCCGGACGAAGCGATCGTGCAGGTGTGCCGGGTCGCCGAACGCGCGGGCGCCGATTTCGTGAAGACCTCCACGGGATTTCACCCCGCGGGCGGCGCGAGCGCGCACGCGGTGCGGTTGATGGCCGAGACGGTCGGCGACAGGCTCGGCGTCAAGGCCAGTGGCGGCATCCGGACCGCCGAGGCGGCCGCGGAGCTGATCGCGGCGGGCGCGACCCGGCTCGGGCTGTCGAAATCGCGTGAAGTGCTCGATGGTTTCCCGAGCTGACCGTCAAAGCGCAAGGCCCGGAGGCCGTGCGGCGGTGCGCGTTCAGCAGCGCGTGTCGGAGCCGTTGCCCGCCTGCTCGAGCTGGGTACGCCCGCCGGAGAGGTGGACGTCGACGCCGGAGTCGGTGACCTTCAGGTCGGTCGCCGCCATGCCGAGCGGGTAGCTCTGCAGGCTCTTGGTGAACAGGTCGACGATGCTCTGCACCAGGTCGGAGGGCAGGCCGATGCCGAGCAACTCCGCCGACATCGTCTCCACCTTGACCATGCCGTTCACGATCTGCGGCTTCAACTGGAGTTCGGCGAAGCCGCCGAGCACCGACAGGGTGAGCATGCCGGTACTCGCCGAGGAACTCACCCCGCTGACCATGCCGCCGAGGGTCTCTTTGATCCCCTCGTTGCTCCAGGTGACGTCGGCCGAGGAACTGCCGATCTCGCTGCCGTTCTGGTCGGCGACGTCGACGTCGCGGAAGACGGCGTGCACCACCATCCCGACGGCGGGACCGAACTTGGTGTCGGCACTGTTCACCTTGACCGTCGGCACCTTGCCGTCGATCCAGGTGAGCAGCATCGGCTTGGGCCCGAAGCTCACGTCGATCTTCGACCCCATCTCCTTCTCGAACTGCGAGCTGATGCAGTTCGACACCGTGTGCCTGGCGTAGGCCTCGCCGCCGACCAAGACCGTGGCGAGCAGAATCGCTACCACGGTCAGGGCGATCAGCAGGGTCCGCCGGTTGATCGTCGAGGGCGAGGTTGCGTTCGTACTCATGGCCAAAATTCTTCCCGACCTTTCTGTGCCGTCTCTGAGGAGGTCGTGAGGGGTTCGAATGTGACATGAAGCACAAAAATCGAGCGTAGCCTGATGCCCATGGCCGGCGATGAGGCAAGCCGCGCGATCGGATCCGCGGAACAAGGATGGCGTGTTCTGCGCCGCTGGGCCGGTCGGCACGCCGGTTTCTTCACGACTCGCCAGGTGCTGCGCACCGGGTGCGGAGCGCGGGTGCGAGCAGCCCTTGGTGATGGTTCGGTGACGAGGGCCGGAGTCGGCATGCTCCGGTTGGCCGGGTGGCCGGACGGCCCGCTCGACGAATACGCGATGTGGGCGGCCTGGTTCGACGGCGCCGCGGTCGTCTCCCATCAGAGTGCGGCGGAGTTGCACGGGCTCGGCAGCCTGTGCCCGCGGTTCCTGCACCTGTCGGCGCGTGCGGGACGTCCGCCGGTGACGCCGCGGCTGGTGGTCGTGCGCCGAACGCTGGCAGGCGCCGACGTGGAATCGGCGGGTGCGTTCCTGGTGACGACGCCGGTCCGCACGGTGCTCGACCTGGCGGAGGCCGATATCGGGCAGTCCGCCTTGAACGAGGTGGTGGCCGACGCGGTCGCGATCCACCGGTGCGCGGGCGAGGAGATCACCGACGCGGGTGCGCGCTTGTCGCCGCGCGCCGCGCGACGGGTATATCAGGCGCTTGCCGTAGCGTGACGAAACCGCGCTAGCTCGTACCGAGCGGCGCGACCGCCGACCACGGCACCGACAGCACGTTGTCGCGCAGGCGGCGGCGGTAGTGGCGGATCGGGAAGCCTTCCGCGTGCAGCGCCCGCGCCGCCGCGCGCCAGCGGACCCGGGGGCCATATGGTGCCATCGGCGCGGCGTGGGCCCACGCGCGATCGGCGGCGGTCAGCAGCGCGTGAATCGGCTCACCGGGAACGTTGCGGTGGATCAACGCTTTCGGCAAGCGTTCGGCGAGGTCGGAGGGACGCTCGACGGTGAAAGGATCCCAGGCCAGCGTGAGCGAGCGCGGTCCGTGCCGGTCGAGCAGGATCCATGCGCAGCGTCTGCCCAATTCGTCGCAGGTGCCGTCGACCAGCACCCCGTCCGGCGCCAGCCCGGCCAGCACCGTCGACCATGCCTCGCCGACCGCCGCTTCCGGGTACTGCCGCAGGACGTTGAAGGCGCGCACCAGGACCGGCCGCAGCCCGGCCAATTCGAATCCGCCCCGTGCGAAGGCGACGCCGTCGCGGCCGGCCACCACGCGCTGCGGGTCGATCTCCAATCCGACCACGCGCACGTCGGCGCGGATCGTGCGCAGCCTAGCGGCCAGCTCGAACGTGGTCCACGGGCTCGCGCCGTACCCGAGATCGACGACCAGCGGATCGGGCGCACCGCGCAACCGGTCGGCGACGAATTCGTCGTTGATCAGCCAGCGGTCGCTGCGGCGGAGACGATTGACGGCGGTGGTGCCACGAGTGATATTGCCGACCGGTTTGGTCAGCGAGTGGGGTGTTGTTCTTCCAGCCACTGAACCGTGAACTCGGCCTCGCCGCGGAACAGGTCGACCAGGTTCACCAGCATCAGCTGTTCCAGGCGCGGACCCACCATGGGGATGAAAACTTTCGCCTCCGACGAGAAGCGCATGGTGCAGCCGGTGTCGGTGGGGAACAGGCGGATGGTGCCGCCGAGGCTGCCGGGGCCTGCGGGAATGGACGCCGAGTACTTGCCGGTGGTCTCCTCCGCGGCGTACGGGCTGTAGAACTCCTTGCGAGTGATCACCATGTCCTTGCGCATCACCGTCTGCGCGATTTCCGGCAGCATGTCGCGGGGGAGGACGTGGTGCAGCTCGACCGTGATCCCGTCGTCGCCCGCCTCCAGCCGGACCACCTCGTTGCCGGGGGTGTACTTCCGCATCTCGCCCATCCGCGCGTCCCAGTAATCGCGGTTCGACAGCGCCGCGTACAGCTCTTTTGTGGTGTGCAGCGGATAGCGGGCGGAGTAGTCCAATCGGCGTGCCATGGGCTCACACGTTACTGGGTCCGGCGGCGCCGACCTCGATGGGCGGGTGGAGTGCGGAACTGACACGAAGGCCGAGACCGCGCGATGTGACGTCGAACAGTGACCGTGCTCTCGAGGCCGGTCAGTGCGCCGTGAGCCACTTGCCGGTGAACTCCGCCTCGTTCTTCAGCAGCTCGGTGAGGTGCTCGGCGATCGCCTTCTCGATCTTGCTGCCGAACAGCGGAATCTTCACCTCGATGGTGCCGTCGACCGTGGTGACGGCGCCGGAGCCGTCGGCGGCCAAGGCGATGGCGCCGCGGACCTCGGCGGGCGCGCCCTCGACGCGGGCCTCGAAGGTGGCCTGGTCCCCGGTCCAGTGCTCGACGCGCGGGATGATCAGATCGCCGGGCCGCACCGCGGTGATCGCGGCGGGGAGCTGTTCGGCGGGGATGGCCTGCACCATCTCGACGCGCACCTCGTCACCGCCGATGGTGACCGACTCCAGCCGGGCATTGGGGCCGCCGACCTCCGCGATGCGATCCTTCCAGTACTGGTCGTTCGCGAACGCCGCGCGCACCGCGGCGGTCGGATGGGTGTAGCGGGCCGTGTACGCCAGCGGTGTAGCCATGGGTCCACACGCTACCGTGTGGCGCTCGAGTCACACGAGTCATGCTGTCGGATCTGCTCGCGGGCGGAGAATGCCAGCGTGTAGCTGTCAGCGCACCCGCTGCTGTTCGGCATTCGAGCTACCCGAGCGGTGCTATCCGATCCGCTCGCGGGCTGATACACCAGCGTGTAGCTGTCGGCGCGCACGCTACCGTTTAGCATCGTGCGAACTTCACGAGTGGTGCCGTCGGATCTCCTCGCCGATACCGGCGCGCGGCTATGCGCCGACGTGCGGTTGGCGGAGCTGACCACGCTGCGAGTGGGTGGACCCGCCCTGGTCGCCGAATGCGCGACGACCGAAGCATTGGTCGCGACGGTCCGTGCGCTGGACGCGGCGGGTGTCCCGGTGCTGCTGCTCGCGGGTGGCTCGAATCTGCTGATCGGCGACGACGGCTTCGACGGCGTCGTGGTGCGGATCGCCACCGGCGGCGTCGAGATCGGCGACGGCGGCGTGGTCGCCGAGGCGGGCGCGGACTGGGACGCCGTGGTGCGGGCGACGGTCGAGGCGGGTCTCGGAGGATTGGAGTGTCTGTCCGGCATTCCCGGTTCGGCGGGTGCGACGCCCGTGCAGAACGTCGGCGCCTACGGCGCGGAGGTGGCGAATCTGCTGCGCCGGGTGCGCCTGCTGGATCGCGCCAGCGGTGAGATCCGGTGGGTGGAGCCCGCGGAACTCGGTTTCGGTTACCGCACCAGCGTGCTCAAGCACCGTGACGAGGCCGTCGTGCTCGCGGTCGATTTCGCGCTGCGCGCAGACGGTTCCAGCGTGCCGCTGCGTTACGGCGAGCTGGCCTCGGCGCTGGGCGCCGCGGACGGCGAGTCCCGCCCCGCGGCCGAGGTGCGGGAAGCGGTGCTGCGGTTGCGTGCGGGCAAGGGCATGGTTCTCGATCCGGCCGACCACGACACCTGGAGCGTGGGTTCGTTTTTCACCAATCCGGTGGTCGCGCCGGAGCGGGTGGCCCAGGTGCGCGCCGCGATCGCCGCTCATCTGGGCGACGTCGCGGTCCCGACCTATCCGGCGCCGGACGGAGTCAAGTTCTCCGCGGGCTGGCTAATCGAGCGGGCCGGTTTCGCCAAGGGCTTCCCCGGCGACGGTGCGCCCGCCCGGCTGTCGACGAAACACACACTGGCGCTGACCAATCGCGGCGGCGCCAGTGCGGCCGATGTGGTGGCGCTGGCCAGGACGGTCCGCGACGGCGTGGCCGAGCGTTTCGGGATCCGGCTGGAACCCGAACCGGTCACGGTGGGTCTCACCCTCTGACCCGTTGAGGCCGACACCACACGCTGCGTCGACGGGTCGGCGCGCGCGCCGCGCGTAGATTCGACGAAGTGAACCACCGCACGATGATCCGCCGATCGGTTGCCGTGGTGTCGGCCCTCCTGCTCGTGGTCGTCGCTCTGGTGGCCGGTTGCACGATAGACCGCGGCTCCGGAAAGCCGCGTGCCGCTGCCGGTCCGATCGCCAAAGCGACGTTGACCCCCGCCGCCGACGCCACGAACGTCAACCCGACAACGCCGGTCTCGGTGACGATCAGCGACGGCACGATCGATCAGGTCGCGCTGACCAACGTCGCGGGCAAGCAGGTCCGCGGCGAACTCGCGCCGGACCGGCGCGCTTACACCATCACCGAGCCGCTCGGCTACGACGCCACCTACGCCTGGTCCGGCACCGCCGTCGGCGCCGACGGCAAGCCGATCCCGATCGACGGCTCGTTCCACACCCTGAAGCCCAAGAGCACCGTCCCCGCGACCCTGAACATCGGCGACAACCAGGAGGTCGGCATCGCGGCGCCGATCATCCTGCAGTTCAAGTCCTCCGTCACGAACAAGGCGGCGGTGGAGAAGGCGCTCACGATCACCACCGACCCGCCCACCGAGGGCGCGTGGGCCTGGTTCCCGGACGACGGCGGCTCCCGCCTGCACTGGCGTCCGAAGAACTACTGGACACCGGGGACCGCCGTGCACGTCTCGGCCCGCCTCTACGGCCTCGACCTCGGTGGCGGCAACTACGGCGATTCCGATCTGACCACCGATTTCCGCATCGGCCGCAGCCAGATCGTCAAGGCGAGCGCCCCGAGTCACCGCATGCAGGTCGTCCGCGACGGACGGACGGTCTTCGATTTCGCCGTCAGTTACGGCGAGGGCAACGAGGCGCGCAACGTGACTCGTTCCGGTGTCCACGTGGTCACCGAGAAGTACGAAGACTTCATGATGTCGAACCCGCCGTTCTACACCAATGTTCGCGAACGCTGGGCGGTACGCATCTCCAACAACGGCGAATTCATCCACGCCAACCCGGAATCGCTGTCGGCGCAAGGGTCGGCGAACGTCACCAACGGCTGCATCAATCTGTCGCCCGGTGATGCCCAGGCTTATTTCCCCACGTCCCTGTACGGCGATCCGGTCGAGGTGACCGGAACCTCGATCCCGCTCTCGGCCGCCGACGGCGACCTCTACGACTGGACCATCGACTGGGACACCTGGAAAACCATGACGGCGTTGCGGGGCGCGCCGTCCGCCGTGGTCTCCGCCACACCCCTGCCCCCGCAGCCCGCGGGGGCGCGCTGACCGGTTCTAGCGCACCTTCACGTTCTGTTCTTCGGTCGCGTCGTCGGCGTGTTCCTCTTCGACCTCTCGGTCGGCCTGGCGTTGGGCGCGGACCGCCTCGTGCCGCTCGGCGAGCAGGTCGCGAATCTCGGTCAGCAGTTCGATCTGGGTGGGCTCGGCCGCCTTCGGCGTGCCGAAGCGATTCTTGATCGTCTTCATGGGCAGGATCAGCACGAAGTACAGCACCGCGGCGACCATGAAGAAATCGATGGCGGCCGTGATGATCGGGCCGACGGCGATGAAGGTGGCGGGCTTGGAGGGGATCAGCTGCACGCCGAGGCCCAGCTGGTTGGTGCTGCCGAACACCGCGAGCAGCGGATTCACGACACCTTTCGTCACCGAGGTCACCACGGAGGTGAACGCGGTGCCCATGACGACGGCGACCGCGAGATCGATGACGTTCCCGCGCATCAGGAACTCTTTGAAGCCCTTGAACATGAGCCGAATCACTCCCATCCGATGTCCTTACGCGTGCGGCTTCTCGGATGTTAACGGCTACGGGCGAACAGCGAAGGCCCAGCGATTCGCGGCCGGGCCAGCGCTGCCGAACGAGTAATGCGCTTCAGCTATGAAGTGCGGCGGGCGAACCGACCCGCGTCGGCCTGGTCGCGCGGCTTGATGATGATCTGGTCCAGATCGACGTGCGCCGGTCGCGACGCGACGAACCCGATGACCTCCGCGATGTCCTGGGCGACCAGCGGATCGATGCCCTCGTACACCTTGGCCGCGCGTTCGGCGTCGCCGCCGAAACGCACCAGCGAGAACTCGGTCTCCACCGCGCCGGGCGCGATCTCGGTGAGGCGCACCGGCTGCCCGAGCAGCTCTCCGCGCAGCGTGCGGTGCAGCACGGCCTGCGCGTGCTTGGCGGAGGTGTACCCGGCGCCGTTGTCGTAGGCGGTGAACGCGGCCACCGACGTGACGGTGACGATCAGCCCGTCACCGGAGGCGATCAGCTTCGGCAGCAGCGCCTTGGTGACGCGCAGTGTGCCGAGCACGTTGGTCTCCCACATCCAGCGCCAGTCGTCCAGGTCGGCCTCGGCCACCGGAGCCAGGCCCTTCGCGCCGCCCGCGTTGTTGACCAGCACGTCGACGCGCTCGACCGCTTCGGTGAACGCCCGCACCGACTCGTCCGAGGTGACGTCGAGTTCCAGTGCGGTGCCGCCGATCTCGTCGGCGAGGCGGCCCAGGCGATCGAGCCTGCGCGCACCGACGTAGACGTGATAGCCCTGCTCGGCCAGCTCACGGGCGGTGGCCTCCCCGATCCCCGAGCTGGCTCCGGTCACGACGGCGGTGCGAGTGCTCATGCGAACAGATCCTAGGTGCGCGAGGTTTGCCGGGTCCTGGCGGTCCCGCGAGCACGGTTAGCCTCGGTGCATGGCTATTCGGGACGTGGTGAGCGCGGACGGAACCAACATCGTCTACCGGGTGAGCGGCCCGGCGCACGGCAGGCCGCTGGTGCTGCTGCACGGCTGGTCGGCGAATCTGCGCTGCTGGGGTGGAGCCGCCGACGACCTCGCCGCGCACATGCGGGTGGTCGCCGTCGACCTGCGTGGCCACGGTTACTCCGACGCGCCCGCGGCGGGCTACGACGATCCGAAGAACTGGGCGGCCGACGTCGCGGCGGTGCTGGCGGCCGAGGGCATCGCGTCCGGGGCGGTGCTGCTCGGCTGGTCCTACGGCGGGATCGTGCTGACCGACTACTTGACCGCCTATGGCACCGGCGCCGTGGCGGGCGTCGTCTACACCGGCTCGATGGCGAATATCGGCCCCGGTGTGCCCGGCGCGGCGACCGGCAGCATGATGCGGGAGGCGATTCCGGGCGTCTTCGAGGAGAGCGCGGGGCGGGCGGTGCGCGCCTTCGGTGTGTTCGGCAATGCGAACACCGGACCGGGCGCGGACAAGGGGCCGGACGCGCAGCGCTTGTTCGGGGCCAGTCTCGCCACCCCGCCCGCGGTGCGCAAAGCGCTGTTCTACCGGACCGTCGACAACACCGAGACCCTGCGCACACTGGACGTTCCGGTGCTCGTCCTGCACGGGACCGCCGACCGGGTCGTTCCCGTCGACAACGGCCGCTACATCGCCGAGGCCGTGCCGGACGCGCGTGTGTCGTTCTGGGAGGACGCCCAGCACGGCCTGTTCATCGAGGACCGTTCCCGGTTCGTCGCCGAGGTGCGCGCGTTCATCGAGAGTCTGTGATCGGATTCATGTCTGCTCTGTGATAGCTCTCACTTGCCGCGGATAGCGTGTCTGGGCCGGGGAACGCAACGTGCACTATGGATAGTGTGAGTCAGCGCCTGGACCTACGGCCGAACCGTATCGCCGTGTTATCGGTGCACACCTCACCACTCGCTCAGCCGGGCACCGGCGACGCGGGCGGCATGAACGTCTACGTCCTGCAAACGGCCGTCGAGCTGGCCCGGCGCGGCACCGAGGTGGAGATCTTCACCCGGGCCACCGCGTCGAACGTCCCGCCGGTCCAGGAGGCCGCGCCCGGCGTGCTGGTGCGCACCGTGGTGGCAGGCCCGTTCGAGGGGCTGGACAAGCACGATCTGCCCACCCAGCTGTGCCCCTTCACCGCGGAGGTGCTGCGTCAGGAGGCCAGGCACCTGCCCGGCCACTACGACCTGGTGCACTCGCACTACTGGTTGTCCGGCCAGGTCGGCTGGCTGACCAGGGACCGGTGGCGGGTGCCGCTGGTGCACACCGCGCACACCCTGGCGGCGGTGAAGAACGCCGCGCTGGCCGAGGGCGACTGTCCCGAACCGGCGACCCGCGAGATCGGCGAGAAGCAGGTGATCGCCGAATCCGACCGCCTGGTCGCCAACACCGCTGAGGAAGCCCGCCAGCTGGTGGAACTCTATGGCGCCGACCCCGAGCGCATCGATGTCGTCCCGCCGGGTGCCGACTTGACCTGCTACCGCCCCGGTGACAAGGCCGCCGCCCGCGCCGCGCTCGGGCTGGCCGCCGACGAGCGGATCGTCGCGTTCGTCGGCCGGATCCAGCCGCTGAAGGCGCCCGATGTGCTGGTGCGCGCCGCGGCCGAGGTCTTGCGCGCCGACCCGGAGCGCAAACTGCGCGTGCTGATCGTGGGCGGCCCGTCCGGCAGCGGGCTGGAGCGGCCGGACGCGCTGATCGATCTGGCCGCCGAACTCGGCATCGCCGAGCGGGTCAGTTTCCTGCCCCCGCAGCCGCCGCAACGGCTGGTGCTGGTCTACCGCGCCGCCGATCTGGTCGCGGTGCCGAGCTACAACGAGTCCTTCGGCCTGGTCGCGATCGAGGCGCAGGCCAGTGGCACCCCGGTGCTCGCCGCCGACGTGGGCGGTCTCGGCACGGCCGTACGGCACGAGGTGTCCGGCCTGCTCGTCCCCGGCCACCGCACCGTGGACTGGGCGAACGCGCTGCGCCACCTGCTGGACGACCCGGACCGGCTGCACCGGATGGGCGAGCAGGCCGTCGCGCACGCGGCCAACTTCTCCTGGGCGCACACGGCCGACGGGCTGCTCGCCAGCTACGCCGCGGCCATGGCCGGTTTCCGGGACGAGCGGGCGGCTTTCGGCGGACGCGGCCTGGCGCACAGCGCTGTGCGGGAGGATGCCTACGACCGGGTGTCCGACGACCACACCGGTCTCGCCGCGGAGCGGACGGCCGCCCTGCTCGGCGAGAACAGTCAGGCGAGATCGCGGGCGCTGTGGCGGCGCCGGATGGGAGTGCGCCGGTGAACGAGGTACAGACGACCGCGCGGCTCATCGATGAGACGCTGCGGGACAGGGAGATCGAATACACCCGGCCGGGGGAGGAGACCTTCGTCGTCGTCCTGCCCGGTGAGCGCAAACTGAAGACCACGGTGATGGTCACGGTGGGCAAGCACGGGGTCCGCTTCGAAGCGTTCGTCTGCCGCAAGCCCGACGAGAACTTCGAAGGCGTGTACAAGTTCCTGCTGCGCCGCAACCGCAGGCTCTACGCCGTCGCGTACACCCTCGACCGGGTCGGCGACATCTATCTGGTGGGCCGGATGTCCGCGCACGCCGTCACCGCCGACGAACTGGACCGGGTGTTCGGCCAGATTCTCGAGGCCGTCGACGCCGACTTCAACGTGCTGCTGGAACTCGGCTTCGCCGAATCCATTCGGCGGGAATGGAAGTGGCGCGTCTCGCGCGGCGAGTCGCTGCAGAACCTGCGCGCCTTCGAGCATCTGGTCGATTCCGCCGACAAGCCGTAGCCGGTCGTCGCCCCGTCCGGTTCCCGGGTGACAATCGCAGGTGGCTCGGATCGGCGAAGGGACGGCATTGGCGATTCTTGCTCTGGACATCGGCGCGACGAAGTTCGCGGCCGGGGTGGTCGGCCCCGGTGCCGAGGTGCGCGACGTGCGCCGGGTGGACGTGCCGGACGCGGGTGTGTGGGACGTCTGTCGCGAACTGCTGCGCACGGTCGCGGGGCCGGAACGCGTCAGCGCCGTAGGTATCGGTGCGGCCGGGCCGGTGGATGTGCGCACCGGCGTCACGGGTCCGTTGAACATCCCGGAGTGGAAGACGGGATTCCCGATCGTCGCCGCCGTGCGGGAACTCTTTCCCGCCGCCACGATTCGTTTCGCCATCGACGGCGCTTGTCTCGCGCTGGCCGAACATCGCCTCGGCGCGCTGCGCGGGGTGCCCGACGCGCTGGGCATGACGGTGTCGTCGGGCATCGGCGGAGGGATCGTCGCGGGCGGCAAGGTGCTGCTCGGGCGCACCGGCAACGCCGGGCACGTGGGTCACATCGTCGTGCCCGGGTGGGACACGCCCTGCGGCTGCGGCGGCCGCGGCTGCGTCGAGGCGGTCGCGAGTGGCATGTCGTCGGTGCGCTGGGCGCGCGAGCAGGGTTGGCCCGGCGCCACGGGGGTGCGGCTGGCCGCGGACGCGCACGCGGGCGACGAGATCGCCGTCGCCGCGCTGCACCGGGCTGGCACCGCGCTCGGCGCGGCGGTCGCCTCGGCCGCCGCCCTGCTCGACGTCGACCGGGTGGTGATCGGCGGCGGGTTCGCGCAATCCGGTGCGCCGCTGTGGGATCCGTTGCGGGCCGCGGTGGACGCGCACGCCGGGCTGAAATTCCTGCGCGGACTGCGCGTGGAACTCTCCGAGATCACCCACGGGGCCACCCTGGCGGGCGCGGGCGTGCTCGCCGCGGAGCGCACCGCCGACGAACCGGTCTGACATCGCGCTTTCGCGCCAGGACCGGGGCGGTGGAGGCGGGAACCGATGCGACCCGGCGCAGCGCGCATGGGAGGATGGCCGCATGACGTACACCCTCGTGCTGCTGCGCCACGGCGAAAGCGAATGGAACGCCCTGAACCTGTTCACCGGCTGGGTGGACGTGCACCTGACCGACAAGGGCATCGCCGAGGGCAAGCGTGCCGGGGAAATGCTGGCCGAGCACGGCATCCTGCCGGACGTCGTCTACACCTCGTTGCTGCGTCGCGCGATCTCCACCGCGAACATCGCGCTGGACGCCGCCGACCGGCACTGGATCCCCGTGATCCGGGACTGGCGGCTCAACGAGCGCCACTACGGTGAGCTGCAAGGCAAGAACAAGGCGCAGGTCAGGGAGAAGTACGGCGACGAGCAGTTCATGCTGTGGCGCCGCAGCTACGACACCCCGCCGCCGCCGATCGACCCGGCCAACGAGTACAGCCAAGAGGGCGACGCGCGCTACGCGGGCATCGATGTCCCGAAGACCGAATGCCTGCTCGACGTGGTCAACCGGATGGTGCCGTACTGGGAGTCGACCATCTCCAAGGACCTGCTGTCCGGCAAGACCGTGCTGGTCGCCGCGCACGGCAACTCGCTGCGCGCGCTGGTCAAGCACCTCGACCAGATCTCCGACGAGGACATCGCGGGCCTGAACATCCCCACCGGCATCCCGCTGCGGTACGAGCTGGACGAGAACCTGCGCCCGGTGCGCCCGCACGAGTACCTCGACCCGGAGGCGGCCGCCGCGGGCGCCGCCGCCGTCGCCGGTCAGGGCGGCAAGTAACCCGCATACCGAGCACTCTCGACGCGCTGTCACCCGCCCGGGTGGCAGCGCGTCGTCGTTTCGATGAGGTGTTGCCGTGCGACACGCCGGAGGGATGCCGGTCGATCCGCGGCGCTATGTCGGCGATTTAAGTTACCCACTATTTCTACCGGCAAGTAAGTAGGTACACTCTGGTCGTTCGACCAGCCGAGAGGTGGATCACGTCCGATGAAGAACGCGCTGCGGGCCACGGTGGCGGCGGTTGCCGTCACGATGCTCGTCCCCTTGCTCGCCGCCGGCGCCGATGCCGTCGTGCCGCCCACCGGCCCGGACGGCGGCGCTGCCGGAGCGGCTTGGACTGCCACCCAAGATGATCCGCAGCAGTACCCGAACATCAACATCCAGTGGGACGTCCCCATCACGATGAGTGACGGAACGGTCCTGAAGGGCAACGTCTACCGGCCCGCGGACGCCTCCGGCCGCCCCGTCGACACCCCTACGCCGACGATCGTCAATCTCACGCCGTACACCAAGCTGGTGTCGAATCTGGCCGATCACGCGCAGTCGATCCCCGGCCTGTCCGACGCGCTGATCGAATTCTTCCGGCGGATCGACATGAGCGGCACGCCGCTGTCCGGCGTCACCGACCTGACGAAGGCGTTCGGCGGGGGCGAACTGCGCAACTTCACCGTCGACCGGCAACTGATCAAGAGCGGCTACTCGCAGGTGGTCGTCGACGTGCGCGGCACCGGTTTCTCTCAGGGCGTCTGGGACATGCTGCGCGGACGCGAACAACAGGACACGCTCGAGGTGATCGACTGGGCGTCCCGGCAGCCGTGGTCCAACGGACGCGTCGGCATGAACGGCATCTCCTACTCCGGGATCAATCAGGTGCAGGTCGCGCAGAAGCGCCCGCCCGCCTTGCAGGCGATCTTCCCGGTCGTGCCGGGCAGCGACCTGGTCAACGACGTGCTCGCACCCGGCGGCGGCTTCGGCTTCAACTTCATCCCGCTGTGGCTCACCGCGGTCAACGGGCTCAAGCTGATTCCCGATCTCGCCTCGGTGCTCAACGGGCAACTGGACACCACGTGGCTGGCCGACCGCGCCCGCGATCCGTTGACCTTCATGGACGTCCTGCTCAACGTCTACACCACCGCGCGCATCGAGGATCTCGACCCGCGCGCCAAGGAACTGCTGACCGACGGCTCCGGCCCGCGCCAGGACTGGCTCGGTGATCCCAGCGGTATCCGGACGCCGACCTTCGTCACCGGCGGCTGGCACGACCTGTTCACCTACTCGGAATCCAAGATCTACAACGAGATTCCGCTGCCGCCGGGCCAGAAGCAGCTGCTGATGGGCAACACCTATCACCTCAACTCGGGCAACGAGTACGGCAAGCCGGGCCTGCCGCCGCGGCTGGACGTGTTGCAGCGCGCGTGGTTCGACCGGTGGCTCAAAGACATCGACAACGGCATCGAGCAGTACGGCCCGATCACCCTGCGTCAGCAGGGCGGTGGCTGGATCACCACCGACTCGTTCGCCGCGTCGACCGCCGCGAATCCGGGGCAGGCGGTGCATCGCAGGATGTACCTGTCCGCCGCCGCCAGCGGCACCGCGAACAGCCGCTACGACGGTTCGCTCGATGCCACGGGCACCGGCGAGCCCGCGCGTCTGACCGTGGCGCCCGGCCTGACCAGCCTGTGTTCCAACGACGCCGCCCAGGGCAGTGCCGGTGTGCTTTCGGTCATCGACGGCTGTGCGAAGGACTCCAGGGTCGAGGAACTCAACGGGCTGACCTTCACCAGCGCCCCGGTCGGCGAGCCGACCACGATTTCGGGGCGGATCGCGGTGCGGCTCAACACCGTTCAAGATGCCGCCGATGGGTACTGGGTGGTCACGGTGAACGATGTCGCGCCGGACGGGCAGTCCAGCGTGCTGTCGTCCGGTCAGCTCATGGCTTCGCTGCGGGCGATCGATGAGGCGAACAGCAGCAAGTCGGCCAACGGCGACTACACCGATCCGCGGCCGTACACCTCGCTGGAGCAGCGGCAGCCCACGGTCCCCGGCGAGGTGACCACGCTGGACATCGCGCTGCCCGCCACCGAGGCGATCCTGCAACCCGGTCACCGTCTGCGCGTCGACGTCTACGCGGGCAACTTCCCCAAGGGCTTGCCGATCCTGCCGATGCTGATCGACACCGGCTTGCGGCCTCAGCATCTGGAGCTGGACCCCGGCCGTCCGAGCTTCGTCAACATCCCGGTCAGCGGCGATCCGGGCTGGTAGATCCGGGGCGGGTCCGGGCGTGCACCCCGCGCATCGACGTCGCGGGGTATGGGCGAGGGTGCACGCTCCGGCCTCATCGTCGTGCGGTCAGTCGACGACGGCGAACGCGGCCTCCACGGGCGGGAACATCGCGCGGGCGTCGTGCCCGGCGAACCAGAGACCGACGGTGAACACCGACATCGCCTCCAGGTACCGGGCCCGGTGCAGCCCGCCCGCCGGGAGCGCCCGCGATCCCAGGTCTTCCGCCAGCCCCGCGACCACCCGCAGCGCGGCCTCGTCGTCACCGCACAGCGGCACCGCCAGGCGGCGCTCGTCGAAGACGCGCGCCTTCGCCTGCCACACCTCGGCGGCGCACAGGTTGAAGGCCTTCACCACGTGCGCTCCCGGCGCCAGCGCAGCGACCCGTTCCGCGACAGCGTCTTCCGCCAGGACGAAGGCGGTGGCTCCTTCCGGCGCCGCCGCATCCGGGGCGAAGGCGTTGGTGCAGTCGACCACCGTGCGTCCGGCCAGCAGCTCTCCGGTCGCGTGCAGCACCTCCGACAGCGCGGGCACCGGTAACGCGAGCAGCACGACGTCGCCGAATGTCGCCGCGTCGGTGATGCTCCCGGCGCGCCCGCCGATCGAGGCCGCCGATTCCGCCGCGGCGGCGGCGGTGCGGGCGCCGATGAGTACTTCGTGCCCCGCCGCGCTCCAGCCGCCGCCGAGCGCCCGCGCCATCGCGCCCGCACCGATGATTCCGATTCGCATTCGAACTCCTGACTCGAAATGTGTTCGACGACGACGCTAGGAAATCCGAAAGGCACCCGGAGGTGCGCAACGGCGCTGGCAAGCTGGAGCCGTGAACGCAGCACCGATCGACCCGGTCAGCGCCGAGCGGGTGGAATACGCGCCCTACGGCGACTTCGAATCCGACTGCCCGGCCCGGATGGGTGTGGACATCTTCGGCAACTCCTGGCTACCGGTGCTCGTCTACCTGCTGCGCGAGGGGCCGATGCGTCCGGGCGAGCTGCGCGCGGCCATCGGCGGCATCAGTCAGAAGATGCTGACGCAGACGCTGCGCCGGATGGAACAGATGACGCTGGTGCGCAGGCACCGCTACGCCGAGGCCCCGCCGCGGGTCGAATACGAGCTGACCGAGGCGGGCGTGGACCTGTTGACCCCGATCTACGCCCTGGGCGAGTGGGTGGACAAGCACGGTGCGTCGGTGAACGCGGCCCAGGCCGAGGCCGACGACGAAGAAAACCGACCGCTCGGTGAATACGAGGCGGATACGTGACGTCGAACAGCGCGTAAACATGCGGCTAACGGGGCCGGAAGGGCCTATGACCTGCGCGAAACTTCGTGTACCCCGCGTTGGCCGACCGGTCGGCGACCGTACGATTCAAGTGTGAGTGTTCCCCAGGCCGTGCTGCTGGCCATCTTGGCGGCTGTCGTCGGCCTGGCAGTCGGCGGGCTACTGATCCCGTATGTGAATGCCAGGCAGGCCGCGCGCAGGCAGGCCGACTCCGGTCTCACCATGTCCCAGGTTCTCGACCTGATCGTGCTCGCCTCCGAGAGCGGGATCGCGGTCGTCGACGAGTACCGCGACGTAGTGCTGGTCAATCCGCGCGCGGAGGAACTCGGCCTGGTCCGCAATCGCCTGCTCGACGAGCGGGCCTGGGCCGCGGTGGAGAAGGTGCTGGCCACCGGCGAATCCGCGGAGTTCGACCTCACCGCCAAGAATCCGGTCCCCGGCCGCGGCCGCATCGCGGTGCGCGGCGTCGCCAGGCAACTGTCGCGCGAGGAGACCACCTTCACCGTGCTGTTCGCCGACGACGATTCCGAACAGGCGCGCATGGAGGCCACCCGGCGCGACTTCGTGGCCAACGTCAGTCATGAACTCAAGACCCCGGTCGGCGCCATGAGCCTGCTGGCCGAAGCTTTGCTGGAATCCGCCGAAGACCCCGACGCCGTGCGACACTTCGGTCAGCGCGTGCTCGGTGAATCCCGCCGCCTCGGCAAGATGGTGACCGAGCTCATCGCGCTCTCCCGCCTGCAAGGCGCGGAGAAACTGCCCGAACTCGAGGTGGTGGACGTGGACACCGTGGTGATGCAGGCGGTCGACCGTTCCCGCACCGCCGCCGAAGCCGCCGGGATCACGGTCAGCACCGACCGCCCGAGCGGGCTCGAGGTGCTCGGCGACGAAACCCTGCTGGTCACCGCCCTGTCCAACCTGGTGGAGAACGCGATCGCCTACTCGCCGGCCGGTTCCCACGTGTCGGTGAGCCGCTCACTGCGCGGCGATCACGTGGCGATGGCGGTCACCGACCGCGGCATCGGCATCGCCAAAGAGGACCAGGAGCGGGTGTTCGAGCGATTCTTCCGGTCCGACAAGGCGCGTTCGCGCCAGACGGGCGGCACCGGTCTAGGCCTGGCTATCGTCAAACACGTGGCCGCCAACCACAACGGGGAAATCACCCTGTGGAGCAAGTTGGGCACCGGATCGACGTTCACCTTGCGCATACCCGCCCATCACGAAGCAGGCGCCGACGACGACCACGACGACGCCGTGGTTGGCACGAATGAAACAAGCCCGCGTCCTCCGGGACCGGGCCGACCGAATGGTGTGGAGGCACGCAGATGACGAGTGTTCTGATCGTCGAGGATGAGGAGTCGCTGGCCGATCCGCTCGCGTTCCTGCTGCGCAAGGAGGGTTTCGAGGTCACCGTCGTCGGTGACGGGCCATCCGCGCTCGCCGAGTTCGACCGGTCCGGTGCGGACATCGTCCTGCTCGACTTGATGCTGCCCGGCATGAGCGGCACCGACGTGTGCAAGCAGTTGCGCACCCGCAGCGGCGTCCCGGTGATCATGGTCACCGCGCGCGACAGCGAGATCGACAAGGTGGTCGGCTTGGAGCTGGGCGCCGACGACTATGTCACCAAACCGTATTCAGCCCGCGAGCTCATCGCGCGCATCCGCGCCGTACTGCGCCGGGGCGCCGGCGACGAGCTGGAGGGCTCCAACGAGAGCGGCGTGCTGGAAGCGGGTCCGGTCCGGATGGACGTCGACCGGCACACCGTGATGGTGAACGGCAAGCCGGTCACCTTGCCGCTCAAGGAGTTCGACCTGCTCGAATACCTGCTGCGCAACTCCGGGCGGGTGCTCACCCGCGGCCAGCTGATCGACCGCGTGTGGGGCGCCGACTACGTCGGCGACACCAAGACCCTCGACGTGCACGTCAAGCGGCTGCGCTCGAAGATCGAGACGGATCCGGCCAAGCCGGAACACCTGGTCACCGTGCGCGGCTTGGGCTACAAACTGGAGGCGTGAGCGCTCCGCGCGGCGAGAACCCGAAACGGCCGAGAGCACTGCGGTGCTCTCGGCCGTTGCGTTCAGCGGTGTGTCAGGGGACGTAGATCCACGTGGTGCCGAGGGGGGTCTCGGTCTTCTGCAGGGTGATCCAGCCCAGATCGTCTTCCTGCATGCAGTCGTAGAGATCGACGGTGTTGGTACCGCGGCAGGCGATGGTGTGGGAGGTGCCGTACGGGCTCGCGATCAGGAGCTTGCCCGCGGCCTTGGCGTTGACCGCGGCCGGATCGGTGGCCGACACGAACTCCGTGGTGAAGTCGAAGAACTTGTGCGGGTCGCCGTTCGGCTCGGCGTGGGCTACTCCGGTCAGCGAGAGGGCGGCGCCCAGGGCGATGGTGGCCGCGGTGAGAACTTTCTTGGACATAACGGCACATCAAACCCGATCCGGGTAAAGCTCGCATGGCGACGGGGTGAACCGCCCGGCGAATCGGTCCGCCGACCGCGGCCGACCGAGCGCCCGACCGGCAAACTGGTCAGGCGAACGGATCCGTGGATTCGCGCATCCGCTCGGCGTGCACCGTCGCCGGGTGGACGGCGATCAGGCCGAGGCCCTCGCGGCGCTTGCAGTGCCTGGCCAGCTCCGCGTAGGCGGGCGCGCCGATCAGTTCGGTCAGCTCCGGTGCGTAGGACTGCCACACCGGCTTGCTGCCGACATGGGCGTCGGGAGAGCCGGAGCAGTACCAGTCCAGATCGGCGCCGCCCGGCCCCCAGCCGCGGCGGTCGTATTCGGTGATCACGGTGCGCAGGATCTGCACGCCGTCGGGCCGGTCCACCCAGTCCTGGGTGCGGCGGATCGGCAGCTGCCAGCACACGTCCGGCTTCACCTCCAGCGGCTCGATGCCGCGCCGCAGCGCCATGGAGTGCAGGGCGCAGCCGATGCCTCCTGCGAAGCCGGGACGGTTGAGGAAGATGCACGCGCCGTCGAACCGGCGCGTGCGCAGCGCGGGCTCGTCGTCCAGTTCGTCGAGTTCCAGGTAGCCGCTCTTGGTGACTTTGCCCTGCGCGTTGGTCGCCTCGTCCCGCAGCTGCCAGTCCTCGGGTGTGAGCATCTTCACAGCGCGGCTCAGTCGTTTGCGGTCGTCCTCGTCGGAGAGGAACGCGCCGTGCGAGCAGCAGCCGTCGTCCGGCCGGTCGGCCAGGATGCCCTGACAGGCTGGGGTGCCGAACACGCACGTCCACCGCGACAGCAACCAAGTCAGATCCGCGACGATCAGATGCTCGTCATTTGCCGGATCTACGAACTCGATCCACTCACGGGGAAAGTCCGGATCGACTTCCGGGGCCGGGTCGATCTTCCCCGCTGGTCGGGGCCGGGTCGGGCTGCTCGGTGATGCGCCTACCGTCACGAAATAGGACGCTAACAGTTCAGTCGCCTGGGCTGAAGTGCCACACCACCCAGTACCGTGTTCATGTGCGGCTTGGGGTACTCGATGTCGGAAGCAATACCGTTCACCTGCTCGTGGTGGACGCGCATCGTGGCGGTCACCCCCTGCCGATGAGCTCGACGAAAGCCACCTTGCGGCTCGCGGAGAACATCGACGTCGCCGGTCGAATCACCGAGGCGGGCGCGCAGCGGCTGATCGACACCGTGGCCGAATTCGCCAGCATCGCCGAGACGTCCAGATGCGTCGAACTGATGCCGTTCGCCACCTCGGCGCTGCGGGAGGCGGCCAATTCCGAGGAGGTACTCGGTCGCGTGCGCGAGTCGACCGGAGTCGACCTGCGGGTGCTGTCCGGCGTCGACGAGGCGCGGCTGACCTTCCTCGCGGTGCGCCGCTGGTACGGCTGGAGCGCCGGGCGCATTCTCAACCTGGACATCGGCGGCGGATCGCTTGAGATGACCAACGGCGGCGACGAGGAACCCGACGTCGCGCTGTCCTTGCAGCTGGGTGCGGGCCGGTTGACCAGGGAGTGGCTGCGCGAGGACCCGCCGGGCAAGCGCCGGGTCGCCGTGCTGCGGGACTGGCTCGACGCCGAGCTGGTGGTACCGGCGAAGAAGCTGCTCGAGCCGGGCAAGCCCGATCTCGCCGTTGGCACCTCGAAGACCTTCCGGTCGCTGGCACGGCTCACCGGAGCGGCACCCTCCGCGGCGGGTCCGCGGGTGCGTCGTACACTCACGAGCTCGGGTCTGCGCCAACTGATTGCGTTCATCTCGCGGATGACGGCGGCGGACCGTGCAGAATTGGAAGGCGTAAGTTCCGATCGGTCACAGCAATTGGTGGCCGGCGCACTGGTCGCGGAGGCGAGTATGCGGGCACTTTCGCTCGATACTTTGGAGATTTGCCCGTGGGCGCTGCGTGAAGGGCTGATCCTGCGCAAACTGGATACCGATATGAATGGTGGACCCGAAGCAACGTACTCAGCGGGCACGGCGACCGGTGACGGTCGGCCCGCGCCCGGCGGCGCGCCTTCGCCGGGCTCGATCGGGACGGTGTCGTCATGAGCGAGGATTCCAAACAGCTGTCGGTCGCGGAACTGCTGGCGCGTAACGGCCAGCAGAGCGGAGGCTCGTCCGGCGGTGGCAGACGTCGCCGCAGTGGCCGTGGCATCTCCGTCGCCGAACTGACCGGCGACCTGCCGGTCATCCGGGACGGCGGTGGCCACTCCGCGCACGCGGCGCCGGATTCCGACGCGGAGGAGCCCGCCTACGCGCCCCCCTCGTTCGATCCGCCCGCGCCGGAACCGGTTTCCTACTCGCCCGAGCCACAGCCCGATCCGTCGTCGTATTCGCCCATGTCGGGCCCGATTTCGATGTACGACCCGCTGGCCGGTTACGCGCAGCCGGACCCGCCGCAGGCCGATCCGCCGCCCGGGCGATCCAACCGGGTCATGCCCGGCCGGGAGATGCCCTCTTCGCGGCACGGCACGTCCTTCGATCCGCTGTCGCCGGATACTCCGGTGTCCGATCTGTTCTCGGTCGCGCCCGGTCCGTACGCCCCCGACCCACTGGCGGGTGTGCCCGAGACGCCCCCGCGCTCGGGGCGCAGGCGCAGGCGGGAGGAACCCGAAGAAGAGGCCACCCAGGTACGGTCCTGGCACGAGGCCCCGCACGAGCCGTTCGGCCGGGACGCGCTGTCCGACCGCGGGGTCGGTGAACCGGGCCGCAACGGCCACGGAGAGCGGGACGCACCCGGCTTCGGCCGTTCGCCGCTGCCCGAACGCAACGGCGCCAGGGGAGGGCGCGCGGCCAGGCGCAGAGCGGCGGAGGCCGCG
This sequence comes from Nocardia sichangensis, assembly GCF_047200615.1. Classification (NCBI taxonomy): domain Bacteria; kingdom Bacillati; phylum Actinomycetota; class Actinomycetes; order Mycobacteriales; family Nocardiaceae; genus Nocardia; species Nocardia sichangensis. The sequence goes on along the minus strand of NZ_JBJZOK010000001.1, from coordinate 6,890 downwards.
GAAGCCGCCGAGGATCTCGGTCCGTCCACCGCGGCCTGGTCCCCGTCCACCGGCGGTTTCGCCCCGGAATCGGAACCGCTGCCCCTTCCGCCGCCGCCCGATCCGAGACCGAAGCCGACCAGGCCCGCTCCGCCCGAGCCGCAGCAGGAGGCACATCGAAGATCAGCCCGCCGCGAGGGCGTCGGCGAGAACGGACTACCGGCCTGGTCGGCCCGCCGGCACAAGCCGCAGGCCGATTCCGCGCCGGAATCCGTCGGCATCCCGACCGCCGCGTGGTCGCTGGCCAGCCAGGATCAGCAGTTGCTCTCCGGCCAGACGGTCGCGGGCGACCTGCTGCGCGACGGCGTCGACCGGGCCGAACGCGGCGCGGCGGCGCGCAACGGCAGAGGCGGTCGCGGTAGGCGTGCCGCGGCCGAGGCCGCGGAACTGGACGGCGTCACCGACGTCTACGAGCCGATCGCGCTGGACGAGGACGAAGACGACGAGGACGACATCGTCGACGAACCTCGCGTCACCAGCCGGGCCACCTCGCGCCGGTCCCGGGCCGTCAAGAAGGCGGAGGACGACGAGAACCGGCGCCAGTGGATGATCCTCGGCGGCCAGAGCACCGGCGCCGCCGTCGCGGGCATGCTGCTGTTCAAGGGCTTCGAGCGGATGTGGGAGATGCTGCCCTGGGTCGCGCTGGCCCTGGCGATGATCGTGATTCTCGGCCTGGTGGCCCTCGTGCGGATCCTGCGCAGGACCGACGACATCCTCAGCACGGTGATCGCCGTCGTCGTGGGCATCTTCGTCACCCTGGGGCCACTGGCCTTTCTTCTCAGCACGAACTGAGCATGGAGCAAGTCGTGGCGAATATCGGGCAGGCGAACGAGACCGGGTCGCGTACGGGCGAGGGATCGCCAGGAGATACCGGGGGCGCATCCCGGCCGAAGGAGATCCGGGTGGGGCTCTCGACCGCCTCGGTGTACCCGCAGAACACGGAGGCCGCGTTCCGTTACGCCGCCGAACTCGGCTACGACGGCGTCGAGCTGATGGTCTGGGCCGAGCCCGCCAGCCAGAGCATCGCCACCGTGCAGGCGTATTCGCGCAGATACGGCGTTCCGGTGCTCGCGTTGCACGCTCCGTGCCTGCTGATCTCGCAGCGGGTATGGGGTTCGGATCCGGTGGCCAAGCTCGAGCGCAGCGTGCACACCGCCCAGGCGCTCGGCGCGGGCACTGTCGTCGTGCACCCGCCGTTCCGCTGGCAGCGCCGCTATGCGGCCGGGTTCGCGGCGCAAGTGGCCGAGCTCGAGGAGAGCAGCCCGGTGATCGTGGCAGTGGAGAACATGTTCCCGATGCGGGCGGACACGCTGTTCGGTCGACGCGAAGGCGCGGTGCGCCGACTGGAGCGCCGTGGTGGCCCGGGTCCGGCGCTCACCGCCTTCAGCCCCTCCTACGACCCGACCGACACCGGGTTCCGCCACTACACCCTGGACCTGTCCCATACCGCCACCGCAGGAGCCGACCCATTGGCGCTGGCGGCCCGCATGGGCGCGGGTCTGGTCCATCTGCACCTTGCCGACGGCCGAGGCGCCGCGCACGACGAACATCTCGTTCCCGGCGATGGCACCCAGCCGTGCGTGGAAGTGTGCGCGAGCATGGTCCGCAGCGGTTTCACCGGCCAGGTCGTCGCCGAGATCAACACGCAGAACGCGCGCACGACCAAGGAGCGGGCCGAGATGTTGCATCGCACGCTGGCCTTCGCCCGCAAGCATCTGACCGAGGCCGCCGCGCCCACTCCCGCCGGCGCGCGGCACAGCTCGCCCGAACCGCCGATGTGACGCTCGTCGCTACTCCGGTATGTGGCCATGGGGTTGGTCGCCGGTTGCGTTGTACGTTGTACGAACCCGTTGCCGACAGTGTGGTCGCGAGGCCGCGAACGACGCCATCGGGTGCGGTCGACGCAGGACAGGAGTGAGGATGACGACGGAGCTGACGGCCGAATTCGGCCCGGCGGCCACGACCGACGCACCGTTCAGCCAGGTGTGCGCGCTGGAACCGGCGCCGCCGCGGACGCCGGACACCGGCCGCTACCTGGGCTTCATCGACGACATCTGGACCATCGGCCCGAAGGTGCACGGCGGGACGATGGTCGCGGGCAGCGCGGCCGCGGCGACAAATTGGCTGCGCGCCGCCGATCCCGCGCTGGTCGGGATGGCGCCGGTCGCCGCGAGTTCCGATTTCCTCGGCGCGCCGAACCCCGGCGAGGTCGAATACGAGGTGCGCCTGCGGAAGATCGGTCGCCAGATCTGCCTGGCCGACGCCGACCTCGTCCAGAACGGCCGCGTCCTGGTGCGCACGGCGCTGACGTTCAGCCGCCTCGACGACGCGAACCCGATCTACGCGCCCGAGCACTCCGACATGCCCACGGAGCCGCCCGCCGATGCCATCGGCTACGAGCCCGGCTCCCAGATGGGCGACATCGTGCACGTCGGCCGAGGCGCCGACATCTATCTCGACCGCGACTGGGCCCGCTTCCTCGCGGGCGCGAAGGGCGAGCCGCGCCTGCGGCTGTGGATTCGTCCGCGACCGGGCGACGAGCAGGACCCGGACGTCGCGATGTACTTCGCCATGATGAGCGCCGACATGAGCCCGCCGGTCCCGATGAACCTCGGCCACTTCGGCTGGGCGCCCACCGTGCAGATGACCACCTACCTGCGTCGTAGGCCCGCGCCGGGCTGGCTGCGGATCGTCGCCACCACGCACGAGGTGGGCGAGCGCATGTTCGACGAAGATCAGCTGGTGCTGGACTCGACCGGCGCGGTCGTGGCGCAGAGTCGTCAGCTGGCGCTCGTTCCCCAGCGCTGAGCCGCCGCGCGCGCCGTCTAGCCTTGAGGCCCATGACGAGAATTGCGGTGATCGGTGGCGGGCGCATCGGGGAGGCGTTGGTCGCCGGGTTGCTGGAGTCCGGGCGGCTGACCAAGGATTTGGTCGTCGTGGAGACGCATCGGGAACGGGCCCATCAGCTCGCCGACCGCTTCGGCGTCCGGGTCACCGACGACCTCGCCGATGCCGCGGTCGGCGCGGATCTGCTGGTGATCGCGGTGAAACCGGGCGATGTGGACGCCGTGCTCGCGCCGCTGGGCAAGGCGGAGATCGGCAGCGACCGCGATCAGGTGCTGGTGTCGCTTGCCGCCGGTGTGCCGACCGCTCGACTGGAGGGCAAAATGCCCGCCGGGTTCCCCGTGGTGCGGGTGATGGCGAATACGCCGATGCTGGTGGGGCAGGGGATGAGCGTCATCGCGCCGGGGCGCTATGCGCGCGAGCGGCATCTGGAACTGGTGACCGAGGTGCTCGGCGCGGTCGGCAAGGTGGTCACCGTGGCGGAGAGCCAGATGGACGCCGTCACCGCGGTGTCCGGATCCGGGCCCGCCTACTTCTTCCTGGTCGTCGAGGCCTTGGTGGACGCGGGCGTCGGGCTCGGGCTCACCAGGGATGTGGCCACCCAGCTCGTCGTGCAGACCATGGTCGGCTCGGCCGCCCTGCTGGACAGTTCGACCCAGACCGCGGCGGAATTGCGCGCCGCGGTGACCTCGCCCGCGGGCACCACCGCGGCCGCGATCCGCGAACTCGAGCGCGGAGGACTACGCTCGGCATTCTGGGAAGCCCTCTTCGCATCGAAGGAACGGTCGGTCGAACAGGGCGCATCAGCGGAGTGACCGGTCTGTTTAAAATCGGAAAACCCGATTTCTCACACCCGTCGCAGTAACACCACTGGTCCCGCTAAGCTTCAAGGAGCACGTGCGTGTCTGTTCCGCCGGTGGGGAAGCCGGCGGCGCGGACGTGCCGGAGGTCAATGGTGCAATGATGTCTGCGAACAAGATGTCTGCGAATTCCGGAGCGTCCGGCGGCTCCGGTCCCGCAGCAAGTCGGGGGAATTCCCGCGCACAGCGTGAAGCCGCGACACAGGGGCAACCTGTGCTCGGCGGCGGCACCCAGTTTCTCACCGTCGCCGAAGTGGCGAGTCTGATGCGGGTGTCCAAGATGACGGTCTACCGGCTCGTGCACTCGGGCGAGTTGCCCGCCGTGCGTGTCGGACGATCGTTCCGGGTGCACGCCAAGGCGGTGCACGACTATCTGGAAACGTCCTATTTCGACGCCGGATGAGGCGGTTTCGGTACCGCTGGGGCGTGACGGTACGATAGCTCCTCGGTTCGTGTTCGCCCGCCGGTGGCATCGTAGTTCGTTGCCCCGTGGTATCCGGCGGCGCGAACACGGGGCGTGAGGCTTGCCGAGTGACCCCGGCCCGTCGGCCGGGGCGCGGCAGACGGGCGTCCGGCAATCGCGCACGGGCAGCGTGCGCGCCGAGTAGAGAGAACGCGAGGACAACCCTATGGGTTCTGTGATCAAGAAGCGCCGCAAGCGCATGTCGAAGAAGAAGCACCGCAAGCTGCTTCGCCGCACGCGTGTTCAGCGGCGCAAACTCGGCAAGTAGGCATCGCTGCGTGGTAGCTGCGCGAGCCCGTCACCAATAGGTGACGGGCTCTTTTATTTGAAACTTGAAATTTTGGAATCACCGTTTGTATCACGTGACTGAAGTCATCGTTAGATCCTGGTTAATACTCTCGGTGCGCGGGTAGGTAACCGCTACGCTGGGCACTGGGAATAATCACAAGGGCGGCTGGCAAGGGAAAGCGGGTGCCGGTGAGTTCTGAGGGTCGGGAAGTGTACGCGCCGAAGGTCGTGCTGGTCACCGGGGCCAGCCGGTTCTTCGGCGGCACGGTCGTCGCCCGCCTCGCCCAGCAACCCGCGATCGAACGGATCCTCGCCGTCGACACGATGACGCCGAGCCGAGAGTTGCAGCGGCGCATGGGCCGCGCGGAATTCGTCCGGGCGGACATTCGAAATCCGTTGATCCGTAAGGTGATCGATGGTGGCGAGGTGGATACCGTGGTGCACACCGCGCTGCTGACGCGCCCGCCCGCGGGCGGCGGTCGCGCGGTGATGAAGGATTACAACGTCCTCGGCGCGATGCAGCTGTTCGCGGTGTGCCAGAAGGTGGCTTCGGTGCGCCGGGTGGTGCTGCGCTCCTCGTCGGCGGTTTACGGTTGCAGCGCCAAGGATCCCGCGAAATTCACCGAGGAAATGAGCGCGCGCACACCGCCGCGCGGTGGCTTCGCGCGGGACATGATCGATATAGAGGGTTATGTTCGCGGGCTGGCCCGGCGGCGCCCCGATATCGCCACGTCAATTCTGCGATTCGCACCCATCGTCGGCCCGCGGCTGGCCGCCCGCGGCGCGCAATATCTGCGTTCGCCGGTGACCCCAACCGTATTCGGCCGGGACGCCAGAATGCAGCTGCTGCACGAGGAGGACGCGGTGGCCGCGTTGACCCACGCGGCGCGCGGCGCGGCAGGTGGCACGTACAACATCGCGGGCGACGGCGCGCTGTCGCTGTCGCAGGCGGTCCGGCGGGCGGGCCGGATCGAGTTGCCCGTTCCCTTCACGGTGTTCCGCACCGCGGGTCGCCTGCTCATGGGCCCGGTGCTGCGGGAGTTCTCCGCCGAACAGCTCGACTATTTCCACTTCGGTTGTGGCCTGGACACCACGCGCATGCGCACCGAATTCGGGTTCGTGCCGCGCTGGACGACCGTGCAGGCATTCGACGACTTCATCGGGGGCGCAGCGTTGCGGCCCGTGGTCGATCCAGCGTGGATCGACGCCGCAGAACACAAACTGCTCGGCCTGCTCGGGGCCGGTACGGGAGCACACCAATGAACGACGTAGCGAAAGTCATCCGACTCCACGACCTCCAGACCGAGGCGCGCCAGCGGCCGGCGCCACGCAGGCTGGCCGCTCCGAGTCCGGTGACGTCGCTGGTGGAGCGGCGCGCGGCGGTCGCGCCCGCCGCGCCCCAGTCGCTGTCGGGAATGCTGCGCGGCGCGCTCGGCAAGCAGATCTCCAAGACCGCGGATTTCGCGCGCCGCAGGCTCACCGGCGACTACCAGGTCGACGAGTTCGGTTTCGACGAGCATCTGCTCGAGTCGGTCATCCTGCCCGCCCTGCGTCCGCTGTCGGACCTGTGGTTCCGGGTGGAGGTCAGCGGCATGGACAATCTCCCGGAAGCCGGCGGCGCGCTGATCGTGGCCAACCACGCGGGCACCGTGCCGATCGACGGTCTGATGCTGCAGCTGGCCGTGCACGATCGGCATCCCAAGCAGCGCGCGTTGCGCTTGCTGGCGGCCGACCTGATCTTCGAGACGCCCGTGCTCGGGGTGCTGGCTCGCCGGGCGGGCCACACGCTGGCCTGCCGGGAGGACGCCGAACGGCTGCTGCGCTCCGGCGAGCTGACCGGCGTGTTCCCCGAAGGGTTCAAGGGCGTCGGCAAGCAGTACACCGATCGCTACAAGCTGCAGCGCTTCGGTCGCGGCGGCTTCGTCGCCGCCGCGGTGCGCACCGGCGTGCCGATCATCCCGTGCTCCATCGTCGGCTCCGAGGAGATCTACCCGAAGCTGGCCGACCTCAAGCCGCTGGCCCGACTCCTGGGTCTCCCGTATTTCCCCGTGACGCCGCTTTTCCCGCACCTCGGCCCGCTGGGGGCGGTGCCGCTGCCGTCGAAGTGGTACATCGAATTCGGCGCCCCCATCCCGACCGCGCCGTACGAGCCCGAGGCCGCCGACGACCCGATGACCATGTTCGAGGTCACCGACCAAGTGCGCGAGACCATCCAGCAGACGCTCTACAAACTGCTCACCAAACGCCGCAACGTTTTCACGGGGTAGCGGATGCGCTAGTGACCGTCGCGGGGGGGGGGTAACCCCGCCCCGCCCGCCCCCCCCGCCGGGCCGCGGGCCCGGGCGGGGGGGTCGCCGCGGTTTTCCGCCGTGGGGGCGGTTCGGACGTGGCGGGTC